>NZ_JBZFLK010000003.1:0-428884 GCF_058448985.1 Pseudonocardia sp. DxW
GTTCTCGTCGCGGAACTTGAACAGCTGCTCGGTGCACCACCAGTAGTCCTCGAGCGTCTCGCCCTTCCAGGCGAACACCGGGACGCCCTGCGGGCTCTCCGGGGTGCCGTGCGGGCCGACCACGGTCGCGGCGGCCGAGTCGTCCTGGGTGGAGAAGATGTTGCAGGACACCCAGCGCACGTCGGCACCCAGGCTGACCAGCGTCTCGATCAGCACCGCGGTCTGCGTGGTCATGTGCAGCGATCCCGCGATCCGGGCGCCGTGCAGCGGCTTGGCCTCGGCGTACTCGCGGCGCAGGTCCATCAGGCCCGGCATCTCGTTCTCGGCCAGCCGGATGTCCTTGCGGCCCGCCTCGTGACCGTTGATGTCGGCGATGGCGAAGTCGAGGCCGTTCACGGTCTGCAGCTTGGGGTGGCCGGTGGTCTGGGATGCGGTCATGGGGTGGGTGCGCCTCCTCGGGCGATCGGGTCGAACTCATCCGTACGGCCGGGGGTGACCGGCCGCGGAACCGGACGGGTGGGCGCTCCGCGCAGGAAGGATGGGAGAACGGGCCCAGGACGGGTCACGTCGGCCCTCCCTCCTCGTCGGAGACAGGCGCCCTTTCCTCGTCCGTGGCGGGTCGGGCCCGAGCGTGGCGGATCGTGCCCGCTGCTCGCGCAGCCGAGCGGTTCACCGCTGCAGCGCCTCTCGGCGCCCGACTCTCTCGCGGGCTCCATCGTTCCCAGGCGCCCGGTGGGTGTCAACCGCTCCGGGCGCCGGTGACGATCATCCCAGCAGCCGCTCGGCGAGCAGCACACCCGCCGCCCGCTCGCGTCCGTGCGCGGCCAGCAGACCGGCCGGGGCCAGCACGGACTCGCTGTCGACCTCGACGTCGACCTGCGCGAGAGCGGTCATCAGCGCGGGATCACGACGCACCGTCGCGGCCACCGCGGCGAGCCCCGCCGGGTCCCGCTGCCGGAACACCCCGCCGGTCAGGACGACGAGACCGATATCACGGCCGCCCGAGCCCGCCGGATCGATCCGGCCGGCGTACCGCAGGTGCCTGCGCAGCGCGACGACGGCGGCGACGGCCGCGAGCCGCCGGTCCTCCGCCGCGGCACCGCGGTCGGCCGGGACCGCGGCGCCCGAGGTGGCGAGCGCGGCGACAGCCGGCCCGAGCAGGTCCGCCTCCACCGGATCGACCAGCCCCTCGGTCTGGCCCTCGACCAGGACGCCTGCGGCACCGTCGCGGACGCCGAGGTCCCCCTCGACCGTCATCACCGCCTCGGCGGGGAACCCGCCGCCGTCCGGCACGCAGCCGTGCACGCCGGTGGTCGCCGACCCGACGTCGACCACAAGCACCCCGGTCCCGGTCAGCCGGGCCAGCGCCCGCGCACCGTCGGCGACGGCGACCGGCGTCCGGGTGCGGGCCCGCTCCCCCGGGCGGCGCGGCCGCGCGCCGGGGGCCTGCCGGGCGTACAGCTCGGCGACCGCGTCACGGACCGGGCCGGGCACGATCTCGCCCGGCCGCGGTGTCGGGTTCGGGCAGGACCGCACGGTGCGCCCACCGGCCCGCAGCAGCTCCAGCGCGTCCGCCCGGGCCGAGGCATCGACGGCGAGCAGCACCGACCACCGGCCCCGGGTGCGGGCCAGCCGGCCGGCGTTGTGCAGGAGCACGCCGGGGTCCTCGCCGTCCGGCCCGCCGAGCAGCAGCACCGCGCCGGGCTCCTGGGCGGCGAGCTCGCGCACCCCGCGGCCCTCCAGCGGCCCGGTGTGCACGCCGACCACCCGGGCGCCCGCGGACCGGCAGACCCGGTGCCCGGCCTCGACCGTGGTGAGCCGTTCCGCGCCGACCACGGCGAGCCGCAGCGGCCCGCCCGCCGAGGAACAGGCCAGCACCGGCGGGGTGGGGCCGCCGGCGCGGCCCGCCGAGGCCGCCGCGGCGGCGACCGCGGCGTCGACGCCCTCGTCCACGTCGGGGGTGGTCGGGTGCTCGGCGAAGCCGGCCGGGGTGCCGTCCGGCAGTACCAGCACCGCCTTCGTCCAGGACGAGCCGACGTCGAGACAGACCGCGGGGCTGTCCGGATCACCGGGCGGTGGGACGGTCATGGGATGCGAGCGTACTGCTGTCGGGCGGTCACGAGGAGTCGCCGAACAGCGGTAGCGCCCGGCCCTGGGCTACTCCGGGGCGGCCTGCGCCTGCGCCTGCGCCGGGAGCTCGCCGCGCTCGCGCCTGCCGAGCACCGAGTTCTTCCGCGAGTACGCGAAGTAGATCACCACGCCGATGATCATCCACAGCACGAACCGCAGCCAGGTCTCCACCGACAGGTTGAGCATCAGCCACACGCAGGCGAGCACCGCCAGGATCGGCACCAGCGGCACCAGCGGCGTGCGGAAGCCGCGCGGCAGGTCCGGCCGGGTCCGGCGCAGGACGACCACGCCGATCGAGACCAGCACGAACGCGAACAGGGTGCCGATGTTGACCATCTGCTCCAGGTCGTCGGCCGGGAAGAAGGTCGCGACCAGGGCGATCACGGTGCCGATCAGCCAAGTGGCGCGGCCCGGGGTGCCGAAGCTGTTGGTCTTCGCCAGACCGGTCGGCAGCAGGCCGTCGCGGGACATCGCGAAGATGACCCGGATCTGCCCGAGCATCAGCACCATGACGACGGTGGTGAGGCCGAGCAGGGCGCCCAGGGCGATGATCGTCGCCGCCCAGTCGACGCCGAGCGAGGCGAACGCGGTGGCGAGGGTGGCCCGGGTGCCGTCCGGCTGGGTGGCGAGCTCGGTGTACGGGACCATCCCGGTGATCACCAGGGCGACCGCGACGTAGAGCACGGTGACGATGGCCAGCGAACCCAGGATGCCCCGCGGGAGCGCCTTGGCCGGGTTCTTCGTCTCCTCCGCGGTGGTAGCGACGGCGTCGAACCCGATGAAGGCGAAGAACACGATCGCGGCCGCGGCGAACACCCCGTAGACGCCGAACACGCTGGACGAGGCGCCGCCGAAGAAGGACAGCAGCGACTGCTGAATGCCGGTGCCGGTCTCGGTGGTCCCGGCCTCCGGCGACGGCACGAACGGGGTGTAGTTGGCGGCGTTGACGTAGAACAGCCCGAGCACGATCACGAACAGCACGATCAGCACCTTGATCGCGGTGATCACCAGGCTGACCCGGCTGGACAGCTTCGTGCCGCGGTAGAGCAGGAACGCCAGCGCGACGACGAGCAGCAGCGCGCCCCAGTCGAAGGAGAAGAACCCGCCGAGGTCGAACGACGTCGACACGTCGGCGCCGAACAGGCCGAGCGTCTGGGCCAGGTACTCCGACCAGCCCTTCGACACGTAGGCCGAGCCGACTGCGAACTCCAGCACCAGGTCCCAGCCGATGATCCAGGCGAGGAACTCGCCGAAGGTGGCGTAGGAGAACGTGTAGGCGCTGCCGGCGACCGGCACGGTGGAGGCGAACTCGGCGTAGCACAGCGCGGCGAGGCCGCAGGCGACCGCGGCCAGCACGAACGACAGCGAGACCGCGGGCCCGGCGATGTTGCCCGCGGTGCTCGCGGCGAGGGTGAAGATGCCGGCACCGATCACCACCGCGACGCCGAAGACGATCAGGTCGATCGTCCCCAGATCCTTCTTGAGCCGGGTGTCCGGCTCGTCGGTGTCCCGGATGGACTGCTCGACCGTCTTGGTGCGGAAGATCCCGCCACCACGGCTCGTGACCGTCATGGGCGGTGAAGTTACGACCGCCAGCAGCCTTGCGTCACGAATCGGAACCCAGATTTGAGGTCACAATGAGATTGCGCGGTGGAATGTCGCTTTTGTCCCCGTGACCTGCGGGAACGGCCGCGGCGGCGGCTCAGCTCGCGCGGTGCGGCAGCCCGTGCGCCTCGGCGACCTCGGCCGAGAGCAGCTCGCCCCGGTGCGTGGACAGACCGGCGGCGAGCGCCGGATCGGCCGCCGTGGCCGCCTCCCAGCCCTGGTCGGCCAGCCGCAGCAGGTAGGGCAGCGTGGCGTTGGTCAGCGCCCGGGTGGAGGTGTGCGGCACCGCGCCCGGCATGTTCGCGACGCAGTAGAAGACGGTCTCGTGCACCGGGTAGGTCGGCTCGGCGTGCGTGGTCGGCCGCGAGTCCGAGAAGCACCCGCCCTGGTCGATCGCGATGTCGACCAGCACCGCACCCGGGCGCATCTGCGCGACCAGCTCGTTCGGCACCAGGGTCGGCGCCTTGGCGCCCGGCACCAGCACCGCGCCGATGACCAGATCGGCGTTCGTCACGGCCTCGCGCACGGCGAGACCGGTGGAGTAGACGGTGCGGACCCGGCCCGCGTAGCGCTCGTCGATCGCGCGGAGCTTGTCGACGTCGATGTCCAGCACGGTCACCTGGGCCTGCATGCCGGCCGCGATGGCGACCGCGTTCGCGCCCGCGACCCCGGCACCCAGCACGACGACGTCGGCGCCGGGAGCGCCGGGGACGCCGCCCATCAGCACGCCGCGGCCACCGGCCGAGCGCATCAGGTGGTACGCGCCGGCCTGCGGCGCCAGCCGGCCGGCGACCTCGCTCATCGGGGCGAGCAGCGGCAGCCTGCCGTCGGCGGTCCGCACCGTCTCGTAGGCGATCGAGGTGGTGCCGCCGGCCAGCAGCGCGTCGGTGCACGGCCGGGACGCGGCCAGGTGCAGGTAGGTGAACAGCGTGAGGTCGGGCCGCAGGAAGCCGTACTCGGACTCGATCGGCTCCTTCACCTTGAGCAGCAGCTCGGCGGAGCCCCACACCTCGGCGGTGTCGGCCAGGATCTGCGCGCCGGCCTCCTTGTAGTCCGCGTCGGCGATCGCGGAGCCGGCACCGGCGTCGTGCTCGACGACGACCTCGTGCCCGCGCCGGACCAGCTCGTGCACCCCGGCGGGGGTCAGGGCGACCCGGAACTCGTTGTCCTTGGTCTCCTTCGGCACTGCGACGCGCATGTCTCGCTCCTCACCTCGACTACGGTCAATGGTGAAGAAGAAGCGGTACGCTGCCAACAAGCACGACGAAGATTCTCAAAGGAGCGACGTTGAGCGAAGAATCTTCAGGACTGTCCCTCCGTCGAACAGCCCGGCCGAACGACGTTCGGCTCGACGACATCGACCGCGCGCTGCTGCGGCTGCTGGAGAGCGACGCCCGCGCGCCGAACAACGCGCTCGCCGCCGCGGTGGGCATCGCGCCGTCCACCTGCCTCGGCCGGATCCGGGCGCTGCGCGAGCGCGGGGTGATCCGCGGCTACCACGCCGACGTCGATCCGGCCGCCACCGGCCACCCGCTGCAGGCGATGATCTCGGTGCGGCTGCAGGCCGACGCGCGGGACCGCCTCGACGAGTTCGTCGCCCGGGCGTCCCGGCTGCCCGCGGTGCGCGACGTGTACTTCCTGGCGGGCGACGACGACTACATGATCCGGGTCGCCACCGCCGACACGGTCGCGCTGCGCGAGCTGGTCGGCGCGCTCAACTCCTGGACCGAGGTCGCGGGCACCCGGACGTCACTGATCTTCGAGCACCACCGGGCGCCGAACACCTACTGAGACCGCTCCCCGCCGGGCTGGAGCCCGTCGCCCGCCAGGAACACGGTGGCGCCGTCGTCGCCGGTGGTGAGCACGGCGCCGGTGTCGGCGGCGGCCAGGTACACCGCCGCGCCCCGCGGCAGCTCCACCTCCTCGCCGTGTGCGGCGACCGTGGCGGCCCCCGCGGTGCACAGCAGGATCCGCGCCCCGGCACCCGGGACGTCGAGCTTGTCCCGGCCGCCGGTGTCGGCGCGGCGCAGCAGGAACTCCTCCGCCCCGACGTCGTAGCGGTACCAGCCGTCGGTGCCCGGATCCGGCCGCGCGGTGCGCACCGGCGGCGGCGGCGCGGCGAAGTCCAGCACCCGCAGCAGCTCCGGGACGTCGACGTGCTTCGGGGTCAGGCCGCCGCGCAGCACGTTGTCCGAGTTCGCCATCAGCTCGATGCCGGCGCCGGAGAGGTAGGCGTGCAGGTTCCCGGCGGGCAGGTACAGCGCCTCGCCGGGCTGCAGGGTGATCCGGTTGAGCAGCAGCGCGGCCAGCACGCCGGCGTCGTCCGGGTAGCGCTCGGAGAGGTCCAGCAGGGTGCGCGCCTCCCCGGCGAACCGCTCGCTGTCGGCCGTGCGGGCCCCCAGCAGCCGCACCGCCCCCTCCTGCAGCGCGGGGACCAGGCCGTCGAGCACCGACTGCGGCAGCGTGATCCAGGTCGTGAACAGCGCGCGCAGCCCGTCCGAGCAGGGCTGCCCGGCGAGCAGCTCGGTGTAGGACGCCAGCTCGGGCACGTCGAGCGCGCGCAACAGCTCGACCGTCCGGGACGGCTCGCGGAAGCCGACCAGCGCGACGAACTCGGAGAGCGCGCAGATCAGCTCCGGCTTGTGGTTGGCGTCGCGGTAGTTGCGGTTCGGCGCGTCCACCGCGATGCCCGCCGCGTTCTCCCGGGCCCAGCCCTCCCGGGCCTGTTCCAGGCTCGGGTGCGCCTGCAGGCTCAGCGGCTCCTCGGCGGCGAGCACCTTCAGCAGGAACGGCAGCCGCCCGGACCACCGCTCCCGGCCCGGGCCGAGCGCGGCCGCCGGGTCCTGCCCGATGAGCTCGTGCAGCGGGCGCCGCGCCGCGGGACCGCCCACCGTCGACGGCGCGGCCGGGTGCGCGCCCAGCCACAGCTCGGCCTGCGGGTGCGGGGACGGCACCGGCTCGCCGAGCAGGTCGGCGATGACGGTCCGCGACCCCCAGGCGTAGGTCCGGATCGGGTTCTCCAGCAGTTCCACGGGTCTCCCGGTGTCAGCTGTTCGCGGGTGTGTCAGGTGCCGAGCGCGGCCCGGCCGGCCAGGCCCAGGTAGACCGCGGCGATGTCGACGCGCAGCGCCAGCACGGCGGCCCGCAGCAGGACCGCGTCGCGGGTGCCCCGCGGCACCTCCTCGACCGGGTGCGCGACGTCGGCGTTCGGCCATTCCCGGCCGAGCGTGCGGCGGCTGACCGCCTGCGGGTCCTCCTCGCCGGTGCCCAGCAGCACCAGCCGGGGGGCGGGGGCCGCGTCCCGGTCCGGATCGGCGTCGTCGAACGGGTCGTGGAACACCCCGGCCGAACGCTCGGCGAGGTCCACCGCCACCCGCAGCCCGGCGAGCGTGCCCGCCTGGCCGAGATCGGCGGCGTGCGCGACGACGCCGGCGTGCGCCGCCAGCGCGGTCGCCCCCTGCCGGGCGACGGCCGCGGCGGCCGGATCGACCCCCCACAGCAGCGGGGTCCGCTCGGCCAGCCGCAGCGCCAGCGACTTCGCCGGGTTCACGAACGGCTCGTGCCCCGGCTGGTTCCGCTCGGCCTCGGCGTCCAGCGCGTCGGCCAGCGCCTCCAGCCCGGCGGCCGGGGCGGGCGTGATCAGCTCCAGCTCGGTGACCGTCACCAGGACGACGGCCAGCGCCTGGGCGAAGCCGAGCCCCTCGGGCAGCGGGATCCGCGGCTCGACCAGCCGGGCCCGCCCGGCACCCGCCTGGGCGACCGGCCCGGCGTCCGGCGCCGACAGGATCACCTCGGCGCCGCGGCGGACCGCGATCGCGATCGACTCGGCCAGCTCGGCATCGGCCGGATCGGAGGTGTGCGCGACGACGACGTCCAGCGGCCCGACCCAGCCCGGCACCACCGCGGCGTGCACCACCGGGACCGGGCAGCGGTCACCGAGCAGCGCGGTCACCAGATCGGCGACCGCCCCGGACACGCCGGGCCTGCGCAGCAGCACCAGCGCCCGCGGCCGGTGCCCGCGCAGCCGGGCCAGACCGGCCTCGTCGCAGGCGTGCACCGCGGACCGGACCTGCGCCCCCGCCGTCGCGGCGGCCCGCAGCACGCCGGTCGTGTCCCGGGCCATCAGCTCGCCCGGGTCGGCCAGCAGGGTGTCGTCGAGCACGCCGTTCACCCGTCGTCCCTCGCCGGACCGGTCCCCGGGAGGGCCTCGTCCAGCAGCAGCACCGGGATCTGGTCGGTGACCGGGAAGGAGCGGCCGCAGGACACACAGGTCAGCGCGTCCGCGCCCGGCTCGCCCGCGGTGCCGGGACGCAGTGGGGCGTGCGCGTCACACGGGCAGGCCAGGATCTCGAGCAGCTGGGGGTCGAGCTGTACGGCCACGGTTCTCCTCGTCGTCATGTCTGGAGTCGATGCTGCCACCACGGGTCGGCACCGCGCGGGGGCCGACCGGGTACCGGCGCCCGCTGCGGCGGTCACCCGGGGTGCGCGGCACCTCAGGCGCGGACGACCGCCAGCACCTCGTCGACCAGGCTGCGGACCGCCGCGTCGTCCGGCGCCTCCACGTTCAGCCGCAGCAGCGGCTCGGTGTTCGAGGCCCGCAGGTTGAACCACGAGCCGTCCGGCAGCGTCACGGTCAGGCCGTCCAGCCGGTCGAGCGCCACCCCCGGCCGCGGACCGTAGACCGCCTCGATCTCGGCCACCTTCGCCGCCTGGTCGGCGACCGTCGAGTTGATCTCGCCGGAGGCGGCGTAGCGCTCGTAGGCGGTCATCAGGCCGGACAGCGTGCCGCCCGGCTGCGCGCGCCGGTGCTCGCCGAGCGCGGCCAGCAGGTGCAGCGCGGCGAGCATCCCGGAGTCGGCCTTCCAGAAGTCCCGGAAGTAGTAGTGCGCCGAGTGCTCGCCGCCGAACACCGCGCCGGTCTCGGCCATCGTCTGCTTGATGAACGAGTGGCCGACCCGGGTCCGGACCGGCCGGCCGCCGTGCTCGGCGACCAGCTCGGGGACGGCCCGCGAGGTGATCAGGTTGTGGATGACGGCGGCGGACGGCTCGCCGGCGTCGCGCGCCCGGCCCAGCTCGCGGACCGCGACCAGGCCGGTGATGGCGCTCGGGCTGATCGCGTCGCCGCGCTCGTCGACGGCGAAGCAGCGGTCGGCGTCGCCGTCGAAGGCCAGGCCCAGGTCGGCGCCCTCGGCGACGACGAGCTTCTGCAGGTCGACCAGGTTCGCCGGCTCCAGCGGGTTCGCCTCGTGGTTCGGGAAGGTGCCGTCGAGCTCGAAGTACAGCGGCACCACCCGCACGTTCAGCCCGTCGAACACGGTCGGGACGGTGTGCCCGCCCATCCCGTTGCCCGCGTCGACGACCACGGTCAGCTCCGGGCCCGCGTCCAGCGAGGACAGGTCGACCAGCGAGCGCAGGTACGCCGCGTACCCGGCGAGCATGTCCCCGGTGCGGACGGTGCCGGTGGCCGCGACCGGCACGATCCCGTCGGCGAGCAGCCGGCCGGCGTCGTCCCGGATGGTGGTGAGCCCACTGTCCTGCCCGATCGGCACCGCACCCGCCCGGCAGAGCTTGATGCCGTTGTAGCGGGCCGGATTGTGGCTGGCGGTGAACATGGCGCCCGGCAGGTCCAGCGAGCCGGAGGCGAAGTACAGCATGTCGGTGCTGGCCAGCCCGATGTCGACGACGTCGAGACCCTGACCGGTCACCCCGTCGGCGAACGCGGCCGCCAGCGCGGGTGAGCTGTCCCGCATGTCCCGGCCGACGACCACCGCGGAGGGGGCCGGCCGGTCCGCAGCGACCAGCCGCGCGGTCGCCGCGCCGAGGGCGCGCGCGGCCGGTTCGTCGAGCTGCTCGCCGACGACACCGCGGATGTCGTAGGCCTTCACGATCGCCGAGAGGTCGGGCACGACGACTGACCCTATCTCAGGCCGTTCACCCGTCCGCGCTGTCCTCGTCGGGGGTCGGCAGCACCCGCAGGTGCCCCCGCCTGCCGGTCCCGCCGGGCCGGGCCACCACCTCGACCGGCCGGTCCACCCGGCCCGCCTCGCGGACGGCGTCGGCGAGCGCGGTGAGGTCCTCGCCGGTGTGCTGGGGCGGGGCGAACTCGCCCTCGAACCGGACGACCTCCCAGCCGCGCGGCGCGGTCAGGTTGTGCGCGTGCCCGGTGCACAGGTCGTAGGAGTGCGGTTCGGCCTGGGTCGCCAGCGGCCCGACGACGGCGGTGGAGTCGGCGTAGACGTAGGTGAGCGTGGCGACGGCGAGCTCGGTGCAGCCCGTCCGTGAACATCTCCGCACACTCAACACACGGGGGACGATAGCCCGTACGCCCGCGTCCGCCGCACTGCGACGCGCACCCGGCTCGGTGTACGGCGCTCCACCGACGGGCCGTCACCGCTCCGCGACCGCCGCGGCGGGGCCTAGACTGCACCGGTGTCCACCGCCCACCGCCTGCTCCGCCGCACCCCACGCCGCCGGGACCGTCGCGGCCGGGGACTGCGCGGACTGATGTATCCGGTGTCGACGCCCGCCTTCCGCACCCGGGCCGAACGGTTCGACGCGAAGGTGCTGGAGGCCCTGGAGCCGATCGAGGCCCGCTGGGGGCCGGAGCTGGCCGATCTCGACCTGGCCGTCGACGACGTGCCGAGCGTGGACCGGACCTCACCCGACGAGGTGGTCTGGGGCACCGGGGTGCTCGCCGACGTCGGCGTCCCGCTGGCGCACCTGGTGCCGGCCGGGGTGGACCCGGCCGGGATCCCGACCCGGGCCCGGATCGTGCTCTACCGCCGCCCGCTGGAGGCCCGCGCGCGCAACGGCGAGGACCTGGCCGACCTGGTGCACGAGGTGCTGGTCGAGCAGGTCGCGGAGTACCTCAACATCGAGCCGGACGCGGTCGACGGCAACTGACCGGGCCCCCGGTGCACGACGGCCCGGGCACCTCGCGGTGACCCGGGCCGGTACGGCTCAGACGGCTGCTCGGCGCAGCCGCCGTCGTTCCCGCTCGGACAGGCCGCCCCAGATCCCGAAGCGCTCGTCCTGCGCCAGCGCGTACTCCAGGCACTCGGCCCGGACCTCGCAGCCGGAGCAGATCCGCTTCGCCTCCCGGGTGGACCCGCCCTTCTCCGGGAAGAACGCCTCCGGATCGGTCTGGGCGCAGAGCGCACGCTCCTGCCAGTCGGGCACCTCGTCCCCGGGTACCTCGTCCAGCAGCCCCTTCAGGTCCAGAACCTGCGCGACCCGGTCGTGATCCTCCACGACCGGCCGCTCGGCCCCCGGCCCGGCTTCCGCCGGCCGCAGCATCCGCATGAACCCCTCGACGTCGTCCACTCGCCCACCTCCCCGCAACGCACCGGCGAATGACACCGCTGTAAGTACAGCGCCGACATTCGCTCTGTGCAAGCCGGCTCTGCCGAACGAGTGAAGCCCCACGCGCGTCCGTTTGATCGGTTCGGGAGGATGGGTACGTGCCTTCCCTGACCCGCCGTATCAGCCCGTGGTTCCTCCTGCTCGTCGGCATCACCCTGTTCGGGGTGGCGCTGGCGGCCGCCGCGGTCCCGGCCGGGTCCGAGGCGCTCGCAATCACCGGCGTCTTCGTGATCGTGCTGGCCGGCTGGGTCGTGTCGCTGTGCCTGCACGAGTTCGGGCACGCCATCACCGCCTACAAGGGCGGCGACACCTCGGTCGCGATGAAGGGCTATCTCACCCTCGACATCCGCCGCTACACCGATCCCGGGCTGTCCCTGGTGCTGCCGCTGATCATCCTGCTGATCGGCGGCCTGCCGCTGCCCGGCGGCGCGGTCTGGATCAACCAGTGGGCGCTGCGCTCGCGGGCCTGGCGGACCGGGGTCTCGCTGGCCGGGCCGGCCGCGAACCTGGTCGTCGGCTTCGCGCTGATCGTCGTCGTCGCGCTGTTCCCGGGCATGCCGCGCCCGGTCGCCGCCGGGCTCTCCGCGCTGGCGCTGTTCCAGGTCGTCGCGTTCGTGCTGAACATGCTGCCGGTCCCCGGCCTGGACGGGTGGGGCGCGCTCGAGCCCTACCTGTCGGCCCCCGCGCAGCGGTTCGGCGAGAAGGTGCGGCCGTGGGCGCCGCTGGCGCTGCTCGGGGTGCTGCTGTTCGTGCCGGGGGTGAGCGCGCTGTTCTTCACCGGCACCCAGATCCTCTACGCGCTGGCCGGTGGCGACGCCCAGCTCGCCGGGCAGGGGTTCAGCGCGCTGTTCTTCTGGCGGAACCTGTGACCGCCGCTCCCCCGGCGGCGGCGACCATCGCCGGCACCGTGTCGCTGTCCGGGGGCAGCGCGTCCACCGGCCACCAGCGCAGATCCAGCGACTCGTCGCTGATCCGCGGCCGGGCCCCGGCCGGGGCGCGCACCAGGTAGCGCACGTCCAGATGCCGGGTGGGCACACCGCCCGAACAGGTGACCGGATGGACGTCGATGTGCAGCGGCTGCTCGCCGATCGCCAGCCCGTCCATCCCGGACTCCTCGGTCGCCTCGCGCAGCGCCGCCGCGCGCAGCGAGTCGTCCCCCGGCTCGCAGTGCCCGCCGAGCTGGATCCAGCGCCCCACCCGCGGGTGCAGGGTCAGCAGCGTGTGCTCGCCCGCCGCGTCCAGCAGCAGGGCGGACGCCGTCAGGTGCCCGGGGGCACAGGACCGGTCGCAGGCGTCGTCCGGGCGGGCGTCCAGGAACGCCAGCAGCGCGTACCGCAGCGCCCGCTGCGCCTCGTCCGGCGGCTCCCAGCCGGTCAGCTCACGGGCCGCCGTCGCCGCTGTCACCATCGCTACATCTCCAGCAGGTGCTCGGCGGTGTCCCGCGGGGCGCGCGGGCCGAGCGGCTGCGCCGGGACCCCGACCGCGACCGCGCCGAGCGCCGCCCAGTCCGCCGGCAGCTCCAGCGCCGAGCGGGCCACCTCGGGCGCGAAGATCGTCGACCCGACCCAGCAGGACGCCAGCCCCTCGGCCGCCAGCGCCACCAGCAGCGCCTGCACCGCGGCGCCGCCGGCGACGGTGAACATGTCCCGCTCGGCGGCGGCGCGGGCGGCGTCCGGGTAGTCGTGCATGCCCTCGCCGCTGCGGAAGGCGAGCACCAGCTCGGGTGCCCGGCGCAGCAGGTCGCCGCGGGCCAGCCGGCGCTCGATCTCGTCGGCCGGGCGCCCGTCGGCGGCCAGATCGGCCCGCCAGCGGTCGCGCATCGCGTCCAGCACCGCGGACCGGCGCCCGGGGTCGCGCAGCCACACGAACCGGAACGGGGTGCTGTGGTGCGGGGCGGGCGCGGTCAGCGCGACGCCGACGGCCCGGCGCAGCGCGGCGGCGTCCACCGGCTCGTCGGCGAACTCGCGGGTGCTGCGGCGCAGCAGGACCGCCTCGCGGCGGCCGAGGGCGAGCGCCTCCTCGGTGCCCAGCGAGAACAGGTCGTCCTCGAGCGGGCGGATGAGATCGCGGGCGACCGAGCCGTCGTCGGTCAAAGTCATGCCGCGCACGACGGCCACCGGCACCGCGCCGAGCTTGCCCTTGACCAGGTCGGCGGCGGCGGCGAGCTCGTCGGCCAGCGCGATCTCGGTGACCAGCAGGTCGTTGCCCTGGGCGTCGACGGCGCCGCCGTAGCGGTGCAGCACCGGGACGCCGGCCGAGCCGATCGCGACGTCGGTCTGCCCGATCCGCCAGGTCCGGCCCAGGGTGTCGGTGACGACGACGCCGACGTCCACCCCGAGCCGCTCGCGCAGCCCGGCGCGCAGCGCGGCGGCCGAGGCGTCCGGATCGGCGGGCAGCAGCGCCAGCTCGTCGCGGCGCACGTTCGACCCGTCGATCCCGGCCGCGGCCTGCACGATGCCGAGCTTCCCGGCGACGATCAGCGTCCTCCCGCGCCGGGCCAGCACCCGCTCGGTCTCCTGATCGACCAGCCTGCGGCGCAGCGCGTCGCGCTCCTCCTCGTCGGCCGGGGCCGGGACCAGCTTGCCCTCCACCTTGGAGAAGACCTTGCTGGTGACGACGACGACGTCGCCGTCGCGCAGCCAGCCCAGCGCGTCGGCGAGCACCGCGGTGAGGTCGTCGCCGGGACGGAACTCGGGCAGGCCGGGCACCGGGCGGATCTCCAGCCCGGCCGAGGCGTGGTCGGGGAACGGCTCAGACGGCACGACCGGCCACCTCGAACGCGGCGCGGGCCATCTCCGCGGTCGCCTCGACGTCGGTCATCAGCAGCGGGACCTCGCGGACGGTCGCGCCGGGCACGGTGGCGGTGTCGCCGGTGTGCACCAGGTAGCCGTCGAGCAGGCCGCCCTCGCCGCGCCCGCCGTAGTGCCGCCCGACGCCCTCGGCGCTGGTCTCGACGCCGATCGCGGTCAGGCAGGCGTCGGCCATCCCGCGCACCGGGCGGCCGCCGACGATCGGCGACAGCCCGACGATCGGCGCCGGGGTCGTCGCGAGTGCCTGTGGGACACCCGGGACCGACACGATCGTCCCGATGCTCACCACCGGGTTCGACGGCGCCACCAGCACGACGTCCGCCCCGGCGATCGCGGCCCGCGCGTCCGGCTGGATCGCGGCCTGGTCGGCGCCGACCGAGGCGAACCGGTACGCCTTCGGCGCGGCCCGGTGCCTGATCCACCACTCCTGGAAGTGCACGGCGACCTGCGGCGCTGCGTCGTCGGTGTCGCCCGGCTCCGGGTTGTCGATGACGACGTGGGTCTCGACCCGGTCGTCGGAGGCCGGGATCAGCCGTACGCCGGGCTGCCAGCGGTGGCAGAGCGCCTCGGTGACCTGGGACAGCGGGTAGCCGGCGCGCAGCATCCGGGTGCGGACCAGGTGGGTGGCGACGTCCCGGTCGCCCAGCCCGAACCAGGTCGGGTCGGCCCCGTACGCGGCGAGCTCCTCGGCGACCGACCAGGTCTCCTCCGAACGGCCCCAGCCCTTGCCGGTGTCGATGCCGCCGCCGAGGGTGTACATGCAGGTGTCCAGGTCCGGACAGACCCGCAGGCCGTGCAGCCAGATGTCGTCGCCGACGTTGACGACCGCGTCGATCTCGTGCGGATGGCCCTCGGGCGCGGGCCCGGTCGCGGGCAGGCCGAGCGCCGCCTTCACGCCTTGCAGGAAGCGGGCCCCGCCGACCCCTCCGACCAGAACGGTGACCTTCACGGGAACGACCCTACGGCGGTCACAGGGTGCGGTAGTCGCGCGGGGAGAACCTGGGGCCGAACCGCGGCCGCCGGAACCCCGACGACTCGATGTAGCGGACCGCCCGCTGGCGCTGCCCGGCGTAGGGCGCCAGGACCTCCAGCAGGCCCGCGTCGTCGAGGTCGTGGCCGAGCAGCGCGTGGCCGACCGTGTTCGGGATGTGGAAGTCGCCGAAGCTCACCGCGTCCGGATCGCCCCACACCCGCTGGGCGATCTCCGCCGCGGTCCACACGCCGATCCCGCGGACCCGGCGCAGCAGCACCCGCCCCGGCTCGCCGGCCAGCCCGGCGGCCGCCTCCAGCCGGTGCGCGACGACGGCGGCGTGCAGGATCGCCGAGCGCCGCGCGTGATCGACCCCGGCGCGGTGCCACTCCCAGTCCGGGATCGCCCGGACCTGCTCCGGGGTCGGCGGCACCCGCATCCCGTCCGGCACCACCCCGGCCGGGCCGGGCGCCGGGTCGCCGAACCGCCGGGCCAGCTCGCGGAACGACCGCCGGGCCTCGGTGCCGGTCACCTTCTGCTCCAGCACCGCGGGCAGCAGCGCGTCCCACACCCGGCCGGACGAGCCCAGGCGCAGGCCGGGCATCCGCCGGACCGCGTCGGCGACCAGCGGATGGTGCGCGACGAACACCGACGGGTCGTCGTCGCCGCCGAGCAGCGACGGCAGCCGGTCGATCTCCCAGTCCGCGCCGGGCCCCCAGGCGGTGGCCCGCACCGGCCCGCCGGCCCGGCGCCGGTAGGCCACCGTGGCCGGGCCGTCCGGCGTGGTGCTCACCCGCCAGACGACGGCGCCGTCGCTCGCCGTCCGCCACGTCGGGTCACCGCGGCCGCGGCGCAGCGGGGACAGCACCCCGTACAGGTCGAGCGGGTACGGCGGGTGCCACTCGCGGTCTCGCATCGTCACCGCCGGGGCTCGGCCGGGGCTCACACGTCGGGGGAGAACCGGATCCCGTGCGGCGGGAGCGTGACGTCCGGCCAGATCCGCAGGTTGTGCCGCAGCTCGCAGTGCGCGCCGATCACCGCCCGGTCGCCCACCACGGTGTCCCGCACGCTGGCGCCCTCCTCGACGACGGCGCCGGCGCCGATCACCGAGTTCTCCACGACCGCCCCGGCGGCGACCACGGCGCCGTCGAACAGCATCGAGCCCTCGATCTTCGCGCCGGACCCGATCCGGGCGCCGCGGCCGATCGTCGATCCGCCGAACACCAGCGCGTCGGACGCCACCTCGGCGCCGTCGAGGATCATCGCCTCGCCGGTCGGGCCGGGCAGCGCCGCCGACGGCGCGACGCCGCGGACCAGGTCCGCCGAGCCGTGCACCAGGTCGCCGGGGGTGCCCATGTCCCGCCAGTAGGCGACGTCGACGTGCCCCTGCACGTGCGCGCCGGAGGCCAGCAGGTCCGGGAACGTCTCGCGCTCCACCGACACCGGGCGCCCCTCGGGGATGGTGTCGATGACCTCGCGCCGGAACACGTAACAACCGGCGTTGATCTGGTCGGTGGGCGGGTCCTCGGTCTTCTCCAGGAACTTCAGGACCCGGCCGCTCGGGTCGGTCGGCACGCAGCCGAACGCCCGCGGGTTCTGCACCCGGACCAGGTGCAGCGTGACGTCGGCGCCCGAGGAGCGGTGCGTGTCCGCCACCGCCCGCAGGTCGGTGCCGGCCAGCACGTCCCCGTTGAAGATCATGACGTGCTCGGCGGAGAGCTTCTGCGCGACGTTGCGGATCCCGCCGCCGGTGCCCAGCGGCTCGGTCTCGGTCACGTAGGTCAGGTCGAGCCCCAGCGCGGTGCCGTCCCCGAAGTGTTCCTCGAAGGTCTCGGCCAGGTAGCTCGTGCCCAGCACCGCCCGCCGGATGCCCGCCTCGCGGATCCGGGACAGCAGGTGCGCCAGGAACGGCACCCCCGCGGTGGGCAGCATCGGCTTGGGCGCCGACAGGGTCAGTGGCCGTAGCCGGGTGCCCTTGCCCCCGACCAGAACGACCGCCTCGACGTCCTGCAACGCGGTTCCCCCTCAGGTGTTCTCTCGTCAGCTCTCGGTCGGCTCCGGTGAGCCGGTCTCAGCCCGCGCGGGCCGCGAGTCGCGAGCGGACGGCGAGCCCGGCCCGGACGGCGGCCCGCAGCGGTGCCCGGGCCGGGCCCGGGTGCCGGTCCGCCAGGAACCGGTAGGCGCTGCGGTGGTGCTCGGCGAGCATCCGCGCCGACACCTCCGGCTTGCCGGTGGAGACGCCGCCGACGTGCGTCACCTCGGCCGAGGGTACGTAGACGTTCTGCCAGCCGGCGAGCGTGAGCCGGCGGCCGAGGTCCACGTCCTCGAAGTACATGAAGTAGCGCGGGTCGAAGCCGTCGACCGAGTCGAACGCGGTCCGCCGCAGCAGCAGGCAGGACCCGGACAGCCAGCCGGCCGGCCGCTCGGTGAGGTCCTCGCGGGACCGCCGGTAGGCCGTGGTCCACGGGTTCCCCGGCCACACCGGCCCGAGCGCGGCGTGCCCGGCACCGGCGAGCAGCGACGGGACCTCGCGCGCCGACGGGTAGACCTCGCCGGAGGGCTCGCGGATCAGCGGGCCGAGCGCGCCGGCGCGCGGATGCCGCACACCGGCGTCGAGCAGCGCGTCCAGCGAGCCGGGGGCCCACTCCAGGTCCGGGTTCGCGACGACCACCCAGCCGTAGGAGTCGTCCAGCCCGGCGACCCCGCGGTTGGCCGCGGCCCCGTAGCCGACGTTCTCGCCGATCGGCAGGAACCGCACCTCGTCCCGCTCCCGGGCGGCCCGCTCCGGGGCGCCGTCGACCGAGCCGTTGTCGGCCAGGACCACCGGCACGCCGGACCGGCCGGTCGCACCGGCCAGCGAGTCCAGGAAGGCGTCCAGGGTGCGCCCCGGGGAGTAGGTCACGGTGACGACGGCGACCCGGTCGCCGTAGGTCCGCACGGATGGCTGCACACCGGGCACGCTAGCGAGGCCGGGCCACCGCCGCCCGGGCGGCGTCACGATCGCGCCGCGAACGTCACACCCGGTGACGACCGCAGCACTGGGGATATCCCCTCCCGAACCGTCCCCGGCCGTCCGATCAGCGACGACGCGGTGCGCCGCAACGTCACCCTCAAGTCCGTGCCGGATCAAGCATCCGGGCGACCGGGCCGACACGCATGCCGGTACGGCCCCCGGGAAGGGCCCCGATGCTGCACCCTGAACCCGATCGGCAGCCCGGACCGACGTGAGGGGAGGCGGGCATGAGCGACCCCCGCCGGCCCCGTGTCCGTCCGTACCCGCCGTCGTCCGCCCGTCCGGCCGATCGCCGCCCGCCCGCCCGGCCGTCCACCGGTCGGCGCTGGCTGTACCGGTTCCAGGTGGGCGTCGCCGCGATGTCGGTGCTCACCCTGCTGCTGACCGGCGCGGTGTGGACGCTCTACCGGGACGTCACCGGCGGCATCACCACCACCAACGTGATCTTCGGCGGCTCGGCGGGCGGCGAGCGGAACATCCTGCTGGTCGGGGTCGACAGCCGCACCGACGCGCAGGGCGATCCGCTGCCCGCCGAGGTGCTGGCCGAGCTGCGCAGCGGCGCCGAGGACGGCGTGCTCAACTCGGACACGATCATCGTCGTGCACGTCCCGACGGACGGCGGCGGGGCCACCGCGTTCTCGGTGCCGCGCGACTCCGAGGTGCGGATCCCGGGCCTCGGCCGCAACAAGATCAACGCGGCCTACCCGCAGACCAAGGCGCAGGCCGCGGCCCGCCTGGTCGAGGAGGGCATGGCCGACCCGAAGCAGGTCGACGAGGAGTCCTCCCAGGCCGGGCGGCAGGCCCTGATCGGCGCCGTGCAGGACCTGACCGGGCTCGGGATCGACCACTACGCCGAGGTCAACCTGCTCGGCTTCTACAACCTCACCCAGGCCATCGGCGGTGTCGAGGTCTGCCTCAAGGCCCCGGCCCGGGACGCGTTCTCCGGGATCGACCTGCCGGCCGGGCCGCAGACCATCTCCGGCGCCGACGCGCTGGCCTTCGTCCGGCAGCGGCACGGCCTGGCCGGCGGCGACCTGTCCCGGATCACCCGGCAGCAGGTGTTCCTGGCCGCGGTGGCGAACAAGGTGCTGTCCTCGGGCACGCTCGCCGACCCGACGAAGCTGGGCGCGCTGATCGACGTCGTGCACAGGTCCGTGGTCATCGACAGCGGCTGGGACATCCTCGGGTTCGCCGAGGAGGCCTCCCAGATCGCGGCCGGGCAGATGGACTTCCTGACCATCCCGACCGGCGGCCCGCGCAACACCGGCAGCGGCGACGTGCTGGTCGTCGACCCGCAGGACGTGCAGGAGTTCGTCGCCCGGCACACCGAGCCCGCGCCGGAACCCGAGCCGGAGGCCGAGCCCGCACCGGCACCCGCACCGGTCGTCGCCGACGTCGCGAACGGCTCCGGCACCACCGGTCTCGCCGCCCGGGTCGCCGGCGTGCTCGGGCAGAACGGGATCACCCCCGGCGAGATCGGCAACGCGCCGGAACGGACCACCTCGGTCGTCCGCTACAGCCAGGCCGACGGCGACGCCGGGGCGCGGCGGGTCGCCGGCGCGCTCGGCGGGATCGGGGTCGAGCAGTCCGACGCCGTCGGCCAGGGCCGGGTGCAGGTGCTGATCGGCGCCGACTACTCCGGCGCGGGCACCTCGTCGTCCGCGGGCGCCGCGCAGACCGGCGGCTCCGGCTCCGGCCCCTCCCCCGCACCCGCGCCCGCCACCCCGCCGATCTCGGCCGGCGGGGTGCCCTGCATCGACTGACGACCGGCGCTGGGTAGCGTCGGCGGACGATGACCACCGTCTTCGGCTCCGGCCTGTACCTCACCGACGCCCTGCTCGGCCCGGCGCTCGGCACCGCCGCCGCGCGCCCGCTGTTCACCCACTACGACGACGCCACCGGCGAGCGGATGGAGCTGTCCGGCACCACCGCCGCGAACTGGACGGCGAAGGCGGCGAACCTGCTGCGCGACGAGTGCGACGTCGAACCCGGCAGCCGGGTGTCGGTGCTGCTCCCCGCGCACTGGCAGACGGCGGCCGCGCTGCTGGCGGTGTGGTCCTGCGGCGCCGAGCTGGTCGGCGACCCGGCCACGGCGGACCTGGTGCTGGCCGACGCCGCGCGGCTGGACACCGCGCTGGCGGCCGGCGCGGACGCGATCGTGGCGTTCTCGCTGGACGCGTTCGGGCGCGGCCTGACCGGGCTGCCCACCGGGGTGCTGGACTTCGCGAGCGAGGTGCGGGTGCACGGCGACGACTTCGTGCCCTGGGACCCGGTGCCCGGCGACGCCGTCGCCTGGGACGGGGCGACCGGCGCCGAGGTGCTCGACGCCGCCCTCGCCCGGGCCGCCGCGCTGGAGCTGACCGGGGGCGCGCGGGTGCTGTCCACCCTCGCCTGGGACTCGCCGGAGGGCCTGCGCGACGGGCTGCTCGCGGTGCTCGCGGCGGGCGCCTCGCTGGTCCAGGTGGTGAACGCCGAGGGATCGCTGGAGCGGCGGGCGGAGACCGAGCGCGCCACCGTACGGCTGGGCTGACCACTCCCTGGTGCAGGCCGGCCGGTGCGGCCGTGAGACGCTGGTCGATCGTGAACCCCAGCACTTCCCCTGCCCCCGGCACCCGGGTGAGCGCCGCGGACGTCGACGACGCGGCGGCCCGGCTCCGCGCCGTGATCGGACCGACCCCGCTGCAGCTCAACCCGCGGCTGTCCGACGCGCTCGGCGGCGAGGTCTGGGTGAAGCGCGAGGACCTGCAGCCGGTCCGCTCGTACAAGATCCGCGGCGCGTACAACCTGATCGCCCAGCTGCCCGAGACCGACCGGGCGGCCGGCGTGGTCTGCGCGAGCGCGGGCAACCACGCCCAGGGCGTCGCGTTCGCCTGCCAGCGGCTCGGCGTGCGCGGGCGGGTGTACCTGCCGGGCACCACACCGCGCCAGAAGCGCGACCGGGTCGCCCGCCTCGGCCGGGACGCGGTCGAGATCCGGGTGGTCGGCAACACCTACGACGACGCCGCGGCGGCCGCCCGTGCCGACGCCGAGTCCACCGGGGCGACCCAGGTCCCCGCGTTCGATGATCCGCGCACCGTCGCCGGGCAGGGCACCATCGTCCGGGAGATCCTGTCCCAGCTGGCGGACCCGCCGGACCTGCTCGTGGTGCCGGTCGGCGGCGGCGGGCTGCTCGCCGGGGCCGTCACCTACCTGCGGGAACACTCGCCGTCGACCCGGATCGTCGGCGTCGAGCCGGCCGGCGCGGCCAGCATGGCGGCGGCGATGACCGCCGGCGAGCCGGTGGAGCTGGCCGCGCTGGACCCGTTCGTCGACGGCGCCGCGGTGCGCCGGGTCGGCGCGGCGACCTTCGACGTCGTGCGCGAGTCCGGCGTCGAGCTGGTCGCGGTGCCGGAGGGCCGGATCTGCGTGGAGATGCTGGCGCTCTACCAGTCCGACGGGATCATCGCCGAGCCCGCGGGCGCGCTGTCCCCGGCGGCGCTGGACCTGCTCGACATCCCGCGCGACGCGAGCACGGTGTGCCTGCTCTCCGGCGGCAACAACGACGTCAGCCGCTACGCCGACATCGTCGAGCGCGCGCTGGTGTTCGAGGGCCGCAAGCACTACTTCCTGGTCGAGTTCCCGCAGGAGCCGGGCGCGCTGCGCCGGTTCCTCGACGACGTGCTCGGCCCGGACGACGACATCACCCTGTTCGAGTACACCAAGCGCTCCAACCGGGAGACCGGGCCCGCGCTGGTCGGGGTCGAGCTGGGCTCGCCGGACGACCTGCCCGCGCTGCTCAAGCGGATGGACGAGGCCCCGCCGCACATCGAGCAGATCCCGCCGGACAGCCCGCTGTTCGGGTTCATCCTGTAAGTGCCCGCGGGCAACACCGGGGTAACCGCGGGCACCTAGCGTCGCGGGCGTGCCCGAGATGATGTTCGACGTCCGGTGGCCGGACGGCACCGAGGTCAGCTACTACTCGCCGTCGCTGGTCGTGGAGGAGCACCTGGCGGCCGGGGTGTCGTACCCGGTCGCGGACTTCGTGGACCGCAGCCGGACGTGCATGGAGATCGCCGACGCCCGGGTCCGCGCGAAGTACGGCTTCGGCTGCAGCCAGTCGGCGCGCACCATCGCGCTGATCACGGCCGCCGCCGGGCGGTTCGAGCCCACCGACGAGGTGCGGGTGGAGTCGTTCAGGCACTGACCCGGCGCGCCGTCAGCACCAGGTGCAGCACGATCCCCACGGCCAGCCCCCAGAACGCCGAGCCGATCCCGCCGATCGTGAACCCCGCCGCGGCGAACAGGAACGCCATCGCGGCCGGCACCCGGGCCGCCGGAGCCGCCTCGGCGCCCGCCGGTACCGCCATCGCCCCCGTCACCGCGGCCGCGAACGTCCCCAGCAGCGCCAGCCCCGCGACGGACTCGATCACCCCGGGCGGCGCGGCCGCGACCAGCGCGGCCAGGGTCGTCGCGAGCGGTGCCAGCACCAGGCAGGTGATGCCGTTGGCCTGGGAGGCGATCCAGCGCCGGGCCGGGTCCGGATGCGCCTCGGGTGAGGCGGGCAGCGCGGCGGTGATCGCGGCCAGGTTGATCGCGTGCGCGCCGGCGGTGGCGCCGATCATCGTCCCGGCGCCGGTGACCACCATCGCCTGCCGCCACGGGACCTGGTAACCGGCGGCGCCGAGCACGGCGACGCCGGGCAGGTTCTGCGAGGCCATCGTGACCACGTAGAGCGGCAGCGCGACGCCGACGACGGCCGCGACCGAGAACGACGGCGCGGTCACCGTCAGCGTGGGCGGCTGCAGCCAGGACCAGCCGTCGGCGAGCACGATGACGATCGCCAGCGCCAGCACGAACGCCGCGGGCGCCGCCCAGCGCGGCGCGAACCGCTGCAGCACCACCCAGACGACGACGATCGGGGCCACCAGCAGCGGCTGCTCGGCCAGCGCCCGGACCGGCGCCAGGCAGAGCGGCAGCAGGACCCCGGCGAGCATCGCCTGGGCCAGCGGCGCCGGGATCGATCCGACGAGGCTACCGAGCCGGCCCCACAATCCGGTGAGGACGATCAGCGCCCCGGTGAGCAGGAACGCGCCGACCACCGCCGGCCAGCCCCCGGCGACCGCCCCGGTGGTGGCGAGGAGCGCGGCCCCCGGGGTCGACCAGGCGACGGTGATCGGACGGCGGGAGCGCCGGCTCAGCCAGAACGTGGCCAGGCCCATCAGCGCGGTGAGCACCACCAGCCCGGACGAGGCCTGCGCCGGATCGGCCCCGGCGGCGGTGAGCCCGGCCAGTACGACCGCGAACGAGCTGGTGACCCCGACGACGGCGGACACGATCCCGACCGACACCGGCTGCAGCAACGATCGTTCCACGGGAGAACCCTAGATCCGCGGCACCCGTCTCCGGCGGACACGGCCCGTGCGTCGTCGGGCACCTCCCGGTGACCCGCGGCCCCGCGGGGGCGGGGCGGGCAGGCGACGAGGTCGGCCCGGTAGCCGGCGGAGCCGCGACATGGACCAGCGACGGCGAGCACAGCCACCGAGCACTCGGGGACCGGCCCGCCGCCGTGATCCTGGTGATCCGGTCCGGCGCGCCCGGCCGAGGTAGGTGTGCCCGGTCGGCGTGGTGGTCCGCACCGTGTGCGGCGTGTCGCCCAGGCCGTCCGCCAGCACCTCGACCGACCAGCCCGGCAGCTCCCGGACGAGGTTGCCGCGGACGCAGACCGTCCGCCCGTTCGCCGGGGTCGTCGGGCCACCCCGGCGGGCGGGGACGATGTGGTCGATGTGCCGGCCCGGGGCGTCGCAGTAGGGATCGCGGCAGCGGTCGTCGTCGCGGATCCGGACCAGGGCGGCCGGCACCCCGCCGAAGTACCGCCGCCGCGGATCGGCGCCGACCAGCAGCCCACCGGCCGGGCGGGCGAACAACCGCCGCCACCAGCGCCGCCCCTGGGTGCCGGCGAGGATGTCGCGGGCGATGCCGACCGGGACCGGGCCGTGGCCGACGATCTCGGCGGTGCCACCGGCGGCGGGATCGACCAGCTGGTCGACCCCGATCACGATGCCGAGCTCGACGTTCACGTCGGCCGCCCGGGCCTGCCCGGTCAGGCGTTCGACCAGGGTGTCGGCCATGATCTGGTCGCGGTTGCGATCGGATCCGGCGCCGACCACCGCATCGGCGTGCCGGCGCAGTGCGGCCAGGCAGGCGACGCCCTGCTCGACCGGGAGGCAGGCGGACAGCACCGCCATCGTGTCCGGCGCGGGCCGCCACCCGACCCGGCGGTCCGTGCGGGCGGTGCGGCCCCGGGCGACGTACGCCGCCGGGTCGCACTCGTAGGCCAGCCGCCGCGCGAGCGCCGCCGCTGCCCGGCGGCCGAGCTCGTCGATGCCGGCACCGGCCAGCTGCTCGTCGACCGAGCGCCGGGCCTCCCGGTCGAGATGGCGGGTCTCCGACACGACGTGCTCGGCGACCTCCTCGCTGATCCGCCCCGCCCGCAGCAGCGCGCAGACCCGGGGCAGGTCGAGGTGCAGCGCGCGGGCGCTGCCCAGCCGTCGCGAGCCGGCCGACGGGGAGATCCGGCAGGCCAGCGCGACCTGGTCGGCGATCCCGCGCTCGGCGGTGCGTGGATCGAGATCGCCGGCGGCGATCCGCTCCTCGACGGCGGCGCGGGCGAAGCCGACGATCTCGGCGCCGTGCCCGGCGGCGACCACGGCACGGAGGCGCTCGAACAGCGCGATCCGGTCGATCCGGACCGCCGGCCCGGCGCCGGTGGCGCCACCGGGATCCGAGGGGAGCCCGGCCAGCGCCTCGAGCACCGACCCGAGGACGGCGACGACCGGATCGGCACAGCCGGGATCGGCACCCGGTCCGCCCTCACTCGACCACATGTTCGAACAGCAGCGCATCACCAGGCCTTCTATCGAGCGCTTTCCACATCGGATTCCCACCAGGCCAGCACCCGGAGCGCGTACAGCGTCAGCCACCGCGACGGCTCCCCGGCCGGGGCGTCCACCTCGAACCAGACCGCTCCCGGATCACGCTCGCCCTGCCGCCACCGGCCGTCCGCGCCCCGCGCCGCACGGACGAGCGCGACCGCGTCGGCCAGCCGCGGATCCGGCCGTCCCCCGTCGAGTGCGGCCGCGCGACGGAAGTGGTCGGTCGCGCGGAGTGCGTCGTAGCGCCAGCGGAACGGGTAGGCGAACCGGTCGACCCACGACCCGACCCGCTCACCGGTCGAGCGCCGGTACAGCAGGCGGCGGCTGAGCAGATACTCCTCGCCCGCGCTGCGGGCCGCCCGGGTCGCCGCGGTGCCCCCGGTCGCCGTCTCGTGCGCGAGCAGCCCGGCGAGCGAGTTCAGGGTCGAATGGAACGACGACCGTCGCGCACCGTCGCCCCGGTCGCAGTTCCAGCCGCCGTCGTCGAGCCGGTGCTCGACGAACCGGTGCGCCAGCGGCTCCATGTCGCGCCCGAGCCACAGCCCGTTGGCGAGGGTGCAGGCGTTGATGCAGCAGTCGACCTCGCCGTCCCAGTAGGGAAGGTCGTCGTACTCCCAGCGGCAGTTCCGCTCCAGCGGCTCGACCGTCCGGCGGTCCCGAAGGACCTGCGGCGTCAGGCCCCACTCGCGCAGCGCGTTCAGCGACCAGGTGGTGGCCGTCCAGGGTTGCCCGTCCACCCCGGTCGGCTCCGCCGGGAAGTAGGCGCCGCCCGCCCACCGGCCGTCCGGATCCTGGTGGGCGAGCAACCGCGCGCAGAACCCCTCGGTCGCGACCCGCGCCCTGGTCCGTCGCCACACCTGCGACGGTGCGCCGATCAGGTCGCGCTCGACCTGCCAGCGCAGCGCCGGATCGGAGTCGAGCAGCCAGTCCCGCGTCGCAGCGTCCATCGATCCCCCAGCACCGTCCGGTTCGACTAGAACTGTCCCTTATGACGGCTCTTCTGTGGACCGGAGCACTCGGCTCGTGGCTGTTCGTCGTCACCTTCCTGATCGACGGCGCCACCCGGCCCGGCTACAGCCCGGTCCGGCATCCGGTCAGCGCGCTCGCGCTCGGGCCGCGCGGCGGGATCCAGACGGCGAACTTCGTCGTCTGTGGGCTCGCGATCACCACCGGCGCGCTCGCGCTCGCGCCGACGCACGTCCTGCTGGGCGTGGCCGTCGGCGTCTTCGGGCTGGCACTGGTCGCGTCCGGGGTGTTCCGGATGGACCCGATGCGCGGCTATCCCCCCGGCACGCCCGACGGCACGCCGGAGACGACGACCCGGCGGCACGACCTGCACGACCACGCCGGAGCGGTGGTGTTCCTCGCCCTACCGGTCGCAGCCGCGATCGCCGCCTTCACGCTGGCCGATACCGGCTGGCGCTGGTACTCGGGCGTGACGGCCGCGCTGCTGCTCGCCGGGTTCGGCGCGTTCGGCACCGCGTGGGAGAACGACGACCCGCGGGCCGGGCTGGTGCAGCGCGTGGTGATCGGGGTGGGCTGGCTGTGGCTCGGCCTGGTGTTCGCGCACGTCGCACTGCTCGGCTGAGCGGGCGCCGGGACCCCACCACCGGGCTCAGCGCCCCGCTCGTCTCACTTGAGCAGGTTGCGCGCCATCACCATCCGCTGGATCTGGTTGGTGCCCTCGTAGATCTGGGTGATCTTGGCGTCGCGCATCATCCGCTCGACCGGGAAGTCCCGGGTGTACCCGGCGCCGCCGAGCAGCTGCACGGCGTCGGTGGTCACCTGCATCGCGGTGTCGGAGGCGAAGCACTTCGCGGCCGAGGAGATGAAGCCGAGATCGGCCTCGCCGCGCTCGGCGCGGGACGCGGCGACGTACACCAGCTGCCGGGCCGCCTCGACCTTCATGGCCATGTCGGCGAGCATGAACTGCAGCCCCTGGAACTCGGCGAGCGCCTTCCCGAACTGCTTGCGCTCCTTGACGTACGCGGTGGCGACGTCGAGCGCGCCCTGGGCGATGCCGACGGCCTGGGCGCCGATGGTGGGCCGGGTGTGGTCGAGGGTGCGCAGCGCCGTCTTGAACCCGGTGCCCTCGGCGCCGATGATCCGGTCGGCCGGGATGCGGGCGTCGGTGAAGTAGATCTCGCGGGTGGGCGAGCCGTTGATGCCGAGCTTGCGCTCCTTCGGCCCGACCTCGAAGCCGGGGTCGTCCTTGTGCACGACGAACGCGGAGATCCCGTTCGCCTTCTTCTCCGGGTCGGTCACCGCCATCACGGTGTACCAGGTGGACTCGCCGGCGTTGGTGATCCAGCACTTGGTGCCGTTGAGCACCCACTCGTCGCCGTCGCGGCGGGCGCGGGTGCGCATCGAGGCGGCGTCGGAGCCCGCCTCGCGCTCGGACAGCGCGTAGCTGAACATCGCCTCGCCCGCGGCGACCGAGGGGAGCACCTGCTTCTTCAGGTCGTCGGAGGCGGACAGCAGCACCGGGGTGAGGCCGAGGCCGTTCACCCCGGGGATCAGCGACGACGAGCCGCAGACCCGGGCGACCTCCTCGATGACGATGCACCCGGCGAGCTCGTCGGCACCCTCGCCGCCGTACTCCTCGGGGATGATCACGGCGTGGAAACCGGCCTTGACCAGCGCGTCCCGCGCCTCGACCGGGTACCGGGCCTGCTCGTCGACCTCGGCGGCGTGCGGAGCGATCTCCTTCTCCGCCAGGTCCCGCACCGCCTCGCGCAGGGCCTGGTGCTCGTCGCTGAGCCGGTAGCTGTCGAAGTCGCTGTTCATGGTGCGAATCTTAACGGCACTCCGTGCCACGAGGCAACGCGTCTTGCTACCCTCCGTGCCATGACGAGCAGCACTCGCCGCGGGCGTTCCCCCGAGGGGCGTGCGGAGGTCCGGCGGGAGCTGGTCGCCGCGGCCGCCCGGCTGTTCACCGAGCGGGGCTACGACGACACCACGGTCGACGACATCGCGGCCGCGGCCGGCGTCGGCCGCCGGACCTTCTTCCGCTACTTCCGCGGCAAGGAGGACGCGCTGTCGCCCGACCACGAGCGCGGCCTCTCCCGGATCGCCGAGGTGTTCGCCGACGCGCACCCGGACGAGCCGCTGCTGTCGCTGGCACTGCGTGCCGCGGAGACCGTCTTCGATCTCTACACCGTCGACCCGGAGGTCGCCCGGCAGCGGTTCGCGCTGGTCGGCACGGTGCCCGCACTGCGGGACCGGGAGGCCGCCTCGGTGCACCACTACCGGCGGCTGTTCACCCGCGAGCTCGCGGCCCGGCTGACCGGCCGGCCGGACGGCGAGCTGCGCGCCGCGGTGACGGCGGCGGCGCTGGTCGCCGCGCACAACCAGGCGCTGCACCGCTGGCTCGCCGACGGCGCTCGCGACGCGGACCTGCCCGCCTGCGTCGACCACTTCCGCCGGGTCGCGCCGATGCTGCCGCTGGAGGTCGACACCGAGCCGGACCTGGCCGAGGTCACCCGGCGGCTGGAGCGGGCCGCGCTGGCCCTCGAACGGCGCAGCGACTCCCGCTGAACGACCCGGACGTGCGTGATCCCCGGATCCACAGGATCCGGGGATCACGGGTGACCGTCTGGTATTGCCGGCACCACACCGGCTTCCACGACCGTCTCCGGGCCGGGGTCGCCCCCCGCCCGGCAGAACGTGGTGCTAGCTGAGGGCCACCTCACGTGTCCAGTAGCTCATCTGCTCGGACCACCTCCTCTCCCGTGTACCGACACCGTAACCACGTGCTCGGGCCCGGCGCCAGGAGAATTCAGCCCTGCCCGCGCGCGGTCGCCCGCAGCGCCGCGTCCTTGTCCAGCACGGTCCGCTCCAGGTCGGCCTGGAACTCCACCATCGCCTGGCGCAGCGCCTCGTCCCCGGCGCCGAGGATGCGCACGGCGAGCAGCCCGGCGTTGCGGGCGTTCCCGACCGCGACGGTCGCGACCGGCACCCCGGCGGGCATCTGCACGATGGAGAGCAGCGAGTCCATCCCGTCGAGGTACTTCAGCGGCACCGGCACGCCGATCACCGGCAGCGGGGTCGCGGCGGCGACCATCCCGGGCAGGTGCGCGGCGCCGCCCGCCCCGGCGACGATCACCTGCAGCCCGCGGTCGGCGGCGGAGGCGGCGTAGTCGAGCATCCGCTGCGGGGTCCGGTGCGCCGAGTAGACGCCGACCTCCCACGGCACGCCGAACTCGTCCAGCGCCGCACCGGTCGCACTCATCACGGGCCAGTCGGAGTCGCTGCCCATGACCACCCCCACCCGGGGGGTGCTCGCCTCGGCCATCAGGAGTCCTCTCGGGGGTCGTCCGCGTGCGCCGACCAGCCGTCGGCCCACCTCGCCGTGGCCAGCCAGCCGGCGGCCAGCTCGGCGCGCTCCCGCACGGCGTCGCCGTCGGAGCCCAGCACGGTCACGTGGCCGATCTTGCGGGCCGGCCGGCCGTCCTTGGCGTAGAGGTGCACCCGCGCGTCCGGGAAGCGGGCGAAGCAGTGGTGCAGCCGCTCGTCCATCGACATCGCGGGCTCCTCGGGCGCGCCGAGCACGTTCGCCATCACCGCGACCGGCGCGACCGGTGTGGTGGCACCGAGCGGGTAGTCCAGCACCGAGCGCAGGTGCTGCTCGAACTGCGAGGTGACGGAGCCCTCGATCGTCCAGTGCCCGGAGTTGTGCGGGCGCATCGCCAGCTCGTTGATCACGATCTCGCCGGGTGCGGTCTCGAACAGCTCGACCGTCAGCAGCCCGATCACGCCCAGCTCGGCCGCGATCCGCAGGGCGGTCTCCTGGATCCGCGCGGCCGCGTCGTCGCCGAGCCCGGGTGCGGGCGCGGTGACCCGGGCGCACTGGCCGTCGACCTGCAGGGTCTCCACCACCGGCCAGGCGGCCGCCTGACCGAACGGCGACCGGGCCACGCTCGCCGCCAGCTCCCGGACCATCGGCACCGCGGTCTCGACCATCAGCGGGGTGCCGCGCTCGAGCAGGTCGGTGACCAGCGCGGCGTCCGGGCCGCGCAGGAACCAGACGCCGCGGCCGTCGTACCCGCCGCGGGTGGCCTTGAGCACCACCGGCCAGCCGTGCGCCGCGCCGAACGCCTCGACGTCGGCGGCGCCGTCCACCTCCGCGAAGTCGGGCACCGGCAGGCCCATCGCGGCCAGCCGCCTGCGCATGACGAGCTTGTCCTGGGCGTGCACCAGCGCCGACGGCGGCGGCCGCAGCGGGATCCCCGCCTCGGCGAGTGGCCGCAGCACCTCCTGCGGGACGCCCTCGTGGTCGAAGGTGACCGCCGAGCAGCCGACGGCGAGCTCGCGCAGCGCGCCGGCGTCGTCCGGATCGCCGACCACCACGTCCGGGGTGACCCGGGCCGCCGGGTCGTCCGGCGAGGCCGCCAGCACCCGCAGTGTCTGCCCGAGCGCGACGGCCGCCTGGGCGGTCATCCGGGCCAGCTGCCCGCCGCCGACCATGCCGACCGTGGGCAGCCCGCTCTTCCCTGCGCTGTCAACCCTCTCCACAGGACGTGAAGCGTAATCTGGCACGATCGCCCACGTGACGGTGGTGGAGGCGACGCTCGCGCGGATCCCCCAGCCGTACCGTGACAAGGCCATCAAGCACCGCGAACTCATCAAGTTCCTGATGGTCGGCGGCACCACCTGGGTCATCGACACCGTGGTGTTCCTGCTGCTCAAGACGACCGTGCTGGACACCAAGCCGGTCACCGCGAAGGTGTTCGCGGTGCTGGTGGCGACGATCGTGTCGTACGTGCTCAACCGGGAGTGGTCGTTCCGCACCAGGGGCGGCCGCGAGCGGCATCACGAGGCGGCGCTGTTCTTCCTGATCAGCGGGGCCGGGGTGGCCGTGTACTCGGCGCCGCTGGCGATCTCGCGGTACGTGCTCGAGCTGCAGGTGCCGGGCGTCTCGCTGGTCACCCAGGAGATCGCCGACTTCGTGTCCGGGCAGATCGTCGGGACGCTGGCCGGGATGGCGTTCCGCTGGTGGGCGTTCCGCCGGTTCGTCTGGCCGGAGCAGTTCGTGCGACGCCAGCCGGTGCCGCCGACCGCCGACTAGACCCGGGCGGCCGCGCGCACCAGCAGCGGCATGACGTCGTGCACCTCGTCGCGCAGCGTGTCCAGCGCCGCGCCGTCGCCGGACAGGTGGCCGAGCAGCGCCTGCTGGAAGATGCCGTCGAGCATGCCGTAGGCGGTGTGCGGGGGCAGTGCGGGCTCGGCCACGGCGAGCTCGGCGTAGCGGACGACGACCCGCCACACCATCTCCTCCAACGTCCGGTCGATCTGCTCGACGGGCTCGCGCAGGCTCTCCTCGAACATGCTCTGCGCGCGCAGGTCGTACCAGAGGCGGTGCATCGGGGCCTCCTCGACGATCGTCTCGCGCAGCTTGCCGGCGAACGCCGCCACCAGGCCGTCCGCGGTCGTCGCGCCGGCCACCGCGCCGTCGTAGCGGGTGACGCAGACCGCCTTGTACCGCCGCACGCAGTAGACGATGAGATCGAGCTTGTCGGCGAAGTAGTAGTGCACCACCCCGTGGCTGAACGGCGAGTTGTTCGCGATCTCGCGCAGCGACGACCGCGCGTAGCCGAGCTCGCCGAGCGTCCGCAGCGCGGAGTCGGCGAGCGCACGACGCCGCGCGTCGTGCTTGTCGACCGGATTCGCCCGCGCCATGACCGGGACTCTAACCGATCACCGGACGACCGGTCACAGAAAACTTGACATCTGGCCGGAGATTTCTTGACAGCCGGATGGATCATCGCCCATGGTGTGGTCCCCATCACCTGCACACAGGAGTGCCAGTGACCCAGATCGATCTGACCGGCCGTACCGCACTCGTCACCGGAGGAGCCCAGGGTCTGGGCGAGGGCATGGCCCGGGCGCTGGCCGCCGCGGGGGCCCGGGTGGTGATCGCCGACGTCCAGGAGGAGCTCGGCGGCAAGCTCGCCGAGGCGCTCGGCGACCAGCACGGGGCCGTCCGGCTCGACGTGACCGACGACGCGTCCTGGTCGGCCGCCGTCGCCACCACCGTCGAGCGGTTCGGCGGCCTCGACGTCGTCGTGAACAACGCCGGGATCGAGGTCACCCAGCTCCTCGTCGACACCGAGCCGGACGACGTCCGCCGGATGCTCGAGGTCAACGTCGTCGGCACCATGCTGGGGATCAAGCACGCCTTCCGGGCGATGCGCCCGGGCGGCCCGGCCGGCCGCGGCGGCACCGTCGTCAACGTCGCCTCGGTCGCCGCGACCATCGCGTTCCCGGCGATCGGCGGGTACTCCGCGACCAAGTCCGCCGTCGACCGGCTGACCAGGGTCGCCGCGATGGAGTCCGGCAAGCTCGGCTACGGGGTGCGGGTCAACTGCGTGTACCCCGGGCTGGTCCCGACCGCGATGGGCCAGAAGCTGGCCGTCGAGACGTCCGGGCTGGGGCTGTTCGAGAGCCCCGAGGCCGCGGTCGGCGCGGTGATCGAGCTGACCCCGTCCGGCCGGCTCGGCGAGGTCACCGACATCGCCGACGCGGTCGCCTTCCTCGCCTCCGACGCCGCCCGCTTCGTCAACGGCGCCGGGCTGCCCGTCGACGGCGGGATGGGCATGTGAGATGCGCCTGATCGACCACCTGGACAAGGGTGTGTCGCTGGGCCCCGACGCACCGTGCCTGGTCTGCGACGGCGAGATCCGCAGCTACGGCGAGGTGCGGGAGCTCGGCGACCGGATCGCCGCCGCCCTCGCCGCCGCGGGGGTCGAGCCGGGTGACCGGGTGGCGGTGCTGTCCGCGAACGATCCCACCGCGTTCACCTGCGTGTTCGGCATCAGCCGGGCCGGCGCCGTGTGGTGCCCGGTCAACCCGCGCAACGAGGCCGCCGAGAACCGCGAGCTGCTCGACCTGTTCGGCTGCTCGGTGCTGGTGTTCCAGGCGGCGTTCGCGCCGCTGGTGGACGCGATCCGGCACGACCTGCCCGGGCTGCGGACGCTGGTCTGCCTGGACGGCGATCCCGGCTGGGCGCTGGGCTGGGAGACCTTCCTGGCCGGCGGCACCGGGCCGGTCGACCGGCCCTGCCCGGACGACGTGGCGATGATCGTCGGCACCGGGGGCACCACCGGGCGCCCCAAGGGTGTCGTGCTGACCGGCACGAACATCGAGACGATGACGGCGATCACGCTGATGAGCTACCCGTGGCCGGCCCGCGGCGGGCGGCCGGTCTACCTGGCGCTCGCCCCGCTCACGCACGCCGCCGGGGTGCTCTGCTTCCCGGTGCTGTGCCGGGGCGGCTCGGTCGTCGTGATGCGCAGCCCGGACGTCGGCGGCTTCCTCGACCACGTCGAGCGGCACCGGGTCACGCACACCTTCCTGCCGCCGACACTGATCTACATGGTGCTCGACCATCCCTCGCTCGACCGGCGGGACCTGTCGTCGCTGCAGTGCTTCTGGTACGGCGCCGCACCGATGTCGGTGACCCGCCTGGAGGAGGCGCTGACCCGGATCGGGCCGGTGATGGCCCAGCTCTTCGGCCAGACCGAGGCGCCGATGATGATCTCGACGATGCCCCCGGAGGACCACTTCGGCCCGGACGGGGAGCCCGCGCGGGCCCGGCTGTCCTCTGCCGGGCGGCCGTCCCCGCTGGTCACCGTCGCCGTGATGGACGACGGCGGGCGGCTGCTCGGCCGGGGCGAGCGCGGCGAGATCGTCGTCCGCGGCTCGCTGGTGATGCGCGGCTACCACCGCGATCCCGATGCCACCGCCCAGGCGTCGGCACACGGCTGGCACCACACCGGCGACATCGGCTACCTCGACGACGACGGGTTCCTGTTCATCGTCGACCGGGCCAAGGACATGGTCATCACCGGCGGCTTCAACGTGTACTCCGCCGAGGTGGAGCAGGCCCTGATGGCCCATCCCGGGATCGCCGACTGCGCCGTGGTGGGGCTGCCGGACGACAAGTGGGGCGAGCGGGTCACCGCCGTCCTGCAGCTGCGCCCCGGCGCCGAGCTGGACACCGCGGAGCTGACGTCGTTCGTCAAGGGCCGGATCGGCGCCGTCAAGACACCGAAGCAGATCGAGATCTGGCCGGACCTGCCGCGCTCCAAGATCGGCAAGGTGCTGAAGACCGAGATCAAGAAGCAGCTCGCCGCGCCCTAGCGGGGGCCGGTCCGCTCCGCCGCCGGCGCACCGGCCGCGACGTCGTCGGTGCGGGCCGCGGGCAGGTAGATCCGGAAGACCGGCGGCCGGGCCCGGTAGAGCTCCAGCCGCCCGCCGTCGGCCTCCACCAGGGTGCGGGCCAGCGCCAGCCCCAGGCCGGTCGACGACTGCGCGGACACCCCGCGGTCGAACACGTGCGGGACGAGCTCCTCCGGCACCCCGGGGCCGGTGTCGGAGACCTCCACCTGCAACGCGTTGTCCGCGGCCCGCGCGCTGATCGTCACCTGGCCGTCGCCGTGCTGCACCGAGTTGTCCACCAGCGCGCCGACGGCCTCCCGCAGCCGGGCCGCGGTGACCCGGGCGAGCATCCCGTCCGGCACCCGCAACCGCAGCGACCGCCCGGCCCGCGACAGCGGCACCCGCCACTCCTGCGCTACCTCCTCCAGCGCCTCGGCCAGGTCGACCGGCTCGGCGCCCACCGCGCGGGCGGCGCGGGCGGACTCCAGCAGGTCGTCGAGCACCCCGGTCAGCCGCTCGGTCTGTTCCAGCGCGGCCAGCGCCTCCCGGCGGGCGTCCGGATCGGGATGGGTGGACAGCTCGTCGAGCCGCAGCTGCAGCGCGGTGATCCGGCTGCGCAGCTGGTGCGACACGTCCCCGACCAGCGCCCGCTCGCGCTGCAGCAGCTGTGCCAGCGCCGTCGCCGAGGAGTCGAGCACCTCCGAGACCCGGTCCAGCTCGGCGATGTCGTAGCGGGCCGGGGAGCGGCGGAAGTCCCCGGCACCCAGCCGGGCCGCCCGGGCCGCGAGATCGCGCAGCGGATCGGACAGCCGGCGCGCGGTGTAGATCGCGACCCCGGTGCCGACCGTCACCGAGAAGCCGACCAGCAGCATCACCACCAGGACGACCTGGGTCTGCTGGGCCCGCATGATCGCGGTCGGCTGGGCCAGGGTGATCGTCCCGCCCGGCCCGAACGGCAGCGACTCGGCGACCGGGTCGACCACCTCGCGGACGCCGTACTCCATCGTCGGCGTGTCCGGGATCTCGATGGTGAGCCTGCTGTTCGCCGGGATCGCCAGCTCGATCGCGCCCGGCGGTGGCGCGGCGGTGCCGCTGTTCTCCAGGGTCCCGGTCAGCTGCTCGAGCCGCTGGGTCAGCTCCGCGCGGGTGAAGTCCTCGACGAGCTGCCAGGTCGCGAGCGCCAGCGGACCGCCCAGGAACAGCGCCGTCACCGCGACGGTGAGCAGCGTCGAGACCAGGATCCGGCGGCGCATCGGTCAGTCCGCGTTGTAGCGGAACCCGACCCCGCGGACGGTCGCGATGCGCTTCTCGCCGCCGATCTTGCGGCGCAGCCACGACATGTGCATGTCCAGCGTCTTCGACGACTTCATGTCGGCGTCGCCCCACACCGCGTGCAGGATCTCCTCCCGGGTGACGACCTGCCCGGCGTGCGTCATCAGCACCCGCAGCAGCTCGAACTCCTTGTTCGCGAGGGTGACCTCCTCGCCGTCGAGCAGCACCCGGCGCCCGGAGAGCTCCATCCGCAGGCCCCCCACCTCGACGACGTCCTGGGTGCGGCGGCGCAGCAGCGCCCGCACCCGGGCGAGCAGCTCGGCGAGCCGGAACGGCTTAGACACGTAGTCGTCGGCGCCGGCGTCGAGACCGACCACGAAGTCGACCTCGTCGGTGCGCGCGGTGAGCATCAGCACCGGCAGATCGGACCGGGCGGCCCGGACCCGCCGGCACACCTCCAGGCCGTCCATGCCGGGCAGTCCGAGATCGAGCACGAGCAGGTCCGCCGGGTCACGGGTGACCCGGTCCAGCGCCCCGAGCCCGTCCGACACGACCTCGACGTCGTATCCCTCCCGCTGCAGTGCCCGGGAGAGCGGCTCGGCGATCGCCGCATCGTCCTCGGCAAGCACCACGGTGGTCATCGTGCCGAGCATAGGCCCGCCGGCCCGGGACGGGGTCGCGGAGCCGTGCGTGTGGACTGGCATGCTCGCCGAACGTGAGCCCCGAGCAGAACGTGCCCGCCGACCCGCGTGACCTCGATCTCGCGCTGCGGCTGGCGGATCTCGCCGACGCGATCACCCTCCCCCGGTTCCGGGCGGCCGACCTGCGGGTCACCCGGAAGCCGGACCGCACGCCGGTGACCGACGCGGACACCGCCGCCGAGGACGCGATCCGCGCGGCGCTCGGCCACGAGCGCCCGCGGGACGCCGTGCTCGGCGAGGAGCGCGGTGCGAGCGGCGGCGCGCCGACCGGGCGCGGCTGGGTGGTCGATCCGATCGACGGCACCAAGAACTTCTCCCGGGGCGTGCCCGCCTGGGCGACGCTGATCGCGCTGGTCGTCGACGGTGTGCCGGTGGTCGGCGTGGTCAGCGCGCCGGCCCTGCACCGGCGCTGGTGGGGCGCGACCGGCGCCGGGGCGTGGGCCCGCGACCTGCCGTCCGGCACCCCGCACCGGATCACGGTGTCCGGCGTCTCGGACGTCGCCGACGCCTACGTCTCCACCACCAACCAGGACACCTTCCGCACCGAGCCCGGGCCGGTCTCCCGGGACGGCTGGACCGCGCTCACCGAGGTGTGCTGGGAGTCCCGCGCGTTCGGCGACTTCTGGCAGCACTGCCTGGTCGCCGAGGGCGTGCTCGACGTGGCCGTGGAACCGGCGGCGAATCCGTGGGACCTGGCCGCACCGGCCGCCGTCGTCGCCGAGGCCGGTGGCCGGCTGACCGACCTGACCGGGAACCCGACCTACGCCGGCGGGCACGGGCTGACCAGCAACGGACTGCTGCACGACGACGTGCTGGGCGTGCTCCGCGGGACGGCCGGGGTCAGGACTCCGGCGCCAGCGCGGTGACCACCCGCGACGGCGACGGCCGGCCCAGGTGCCCGGCCATCCAGACGCTGGTGTCGACCAGCGCCCGCAGGTCGGCGCCGTGCGCGATGCCCAGCCCGTCGAGCATCCACACCAGGTCCTCGGTGGCGAGGTTGCCGGTCGCCGACCCGGCGTACGGGCAGCCGCCCAGACCGCCCGCGCTGGCGTCCACCGTCGTCACGCCGCGGCGCAGCGCGGCGAGGGTGTTGGCCAGCGCCTGGCCGTAGGTGTCGTGGAAGTGCACGGCGATCCGGTCGACGCCGACACCGCGCGCGGCGCAGGCGTCCAGCACCGCTCCGACGTGCGCCGGGGTGGCGACGCCGATCGTGTCGCCCAGCGAGAGCTGGTCGCAGCCCATCTCCATCAGCCGGGCCCCCACCGCGGCCGCCTGGTCCGGGTCGACGCCGCCCTCCCACGGGTCGCCGAACACCATCGACACGTACGCGCGCACCCGCAGGCCCTCGCGCACGGCGCGGGTGACGGTCGGCTCGAACATCGCGAACTGCTCGTCGAGGGTCCGGTTGAGGTTGCGCTTCGCGAAGGTCTCGGTGGCCGAGGCGAACACCGCGACGTGGTCGCAGCCCGCCTCGATCGCCCGGTCCAGGCCGCGCTCGTTCGGCGTCAGCACCGGGTAGTCGAGCCCGTCGCGGCGGTGCAGCCGGGCCAGCAGGTCGGCGGCGTCGGCGAGCTGCGGGACCCACTTCGGGTGCACGAAGCTGGTCGCCTCCAGGGTGCGCAGCCCGGCGTCGGCGAGCCGGTCCAGGAACTCCGCCTTGATCTCGACCGGGATCACGGCCGACTCGTTCTGCAGGCCGTCGCGCGGCCCGACCTCGTAGATCTCGACACGCTCGGGGAGATCGGCGTCGCGCACCGTCGTCGGCAGGCTGCTCACGCCCCCATCCTCTCCCGGGCCGCGGCACCCGCACGCCCCCGGAGGGATGTGCGCTGCGTCTCCCCCGGCGCCGTGTCCGCCGCGCCGCGCCGCGCGCTCCCGGTCCGGCCGATCTCCCGGTGCAGCCGGGCCTGCACCCGCTCCACCACCGGGACGTGCCGGAAGGTCAGCCGCTCCCCCGCCACGTCCAGCGCCAGGGTGCCGCAGCCCAGCAGCCGTTCGACGGTGGTGCTGCGGACCCGCACCGCGTCGATCCGGTCGATCGGCACGTCCAGCCCCTCCCGGGCGCCCATCCCCTCCCGGACGACGAACCGCAGGTTCGTCACGAGCAGGTGCGAGCAGCGCCAGCGGACCAGCGGCAGCACCGTCGTCCGGGTCACGGCGAGCCCGGCCAGCACGCCGAGCAGCGCCCACGCCCAGGGCGCCCACACCTGCAACCGCACCACCGCCGCGGCGAACCCGGCCACCGCCGCCACCAGCAGCAGCGCGCAGGCCGGGCGCAGGCACAACCGCCAGTGCGGCCGGCCGAGCAGCACGACGCGCTCGTCCTCGCCGAGCGCGTCGTCCGGGAACGCCATGACCCCAGGCTAGAACGGCGCGGGCCGGTCGCCGGGCCGACGCGCGGTGCGAACCCGCTGGTCAGCGCAACGGGTGAGCCGGCTGAGCCGGCGGTGTGCTACGGATGATCGGCCGCGCGCAGGTGCACGATGTCGCCGGCGGCGACCGCGACCCGGTCGCCGTTCTCCAGGTGCACCAGCAGCCTGCCCTGCGGGTCGACGTCCTCGGCCATCCCCACCATGTGGTCGCCGCCGGGGCGCTCCACCCGGACCCGGGAGCCGAGGCTGGCGCAGCGCGACCGGTAGTCCGACCGGAGCCCGCACGCGTCGGCGTCCCCGCCGGCGTCGCGCCACTCGGCCTCGCGCAGGTACAGGTGCCCGAGCAGCGCCACGACGACCTCGGGGCGGGTCGCGCTCAGCCCGTGCGCGGCCAGCGAGGTCGCCCCCCACGGCAGCTCGTGCGGCGGGGTGGCGACGTTCAGACCGATGCCCAGCACGACGCCCGGCCCGCCACCGGACACCGCCGTCATCTCGGCCAGGATGCCGGCGGCCTTGCCCCGGGACGGCCCGGCGAGCAGGTCGTTCGGCCACTTCAGGGCGGCCGGGAGGCCCGGCGCCACCTCGGTGACCGCGTCCACCAGCGCCACCCCGGCCAGCATCGGCAGCCAGCCCAGCCGGTCGGCTGGCACCCCCTCGGGGCGCCACAGCACCGACATCGTGATCGCCGCACCGGGCCGCGAGGTCCAGGTGCGGTCCAGCCGGCCGCGGCCGCGCACCTGCTCCTCGGCGATCAGCACCGACCGGTCCGGCGCGCCCCGACCGGCCTCGGCGAGCAGGTCGGCGTTCGTGGAGCCGGTGGAGGCGACCACGTCCAGCGCCGTCCAGCCGCCCGCCGGGCGCAGCACCGCCGTGCGCAGGGCGTACACGTCCAGCGGTTCGTCGGCACCCTCGTCGGGGTTCGTCCCGGTCGTCATCACCGCGCACCGTAACGGGCGTACGGCACACCGTCGCCCTCGGCAGGACCCGGATCGATAACGCTCCTCACCCGACCGGGTGCGCTGCGGCGGACATCACGCCGATCGGCGCGCATCCGCCGGGTTAGGCTCCCGCCTCATGAGCGCCGCAACGGAGCCGATGGCGACCCCGGACGACGGTGGGGCCGCACCTGACGTGCACACCACGGCGGGCAAGCTCGCCGACCTGTACCAGCGTTTCGACGACGCGATCCACGCCGGATCCGCGGCGGCCGTCGAGCGCCAGCACGCCAAGGGCAGGCAGACCGCACGCGAGCGGATCGACCAGCTGCTCGATCCCGGCTCGTTCGTCGAGCTGGACGCGCTGACCCGGCACCGGTCGACCAACTTCGGGATGCAGGACAAGCGCCCGTTCGGCGACGGCGTGGTGACCGGCACCGGCACCATCGACGGCCGCCCGGTGGCGATCTTCTCGCAGGACGCCACGGTGTTCGGCGGCGCGCTCGGCGAGGTCTACGGCGAGAAGATCGTCAAGGTGATGGATCTGGCGACGAAGATCGGCTGCCCGATGATCGGCATCAACGACGGCGGCGGCGCCCGGATCCAGGAGGGCGTGGTCGCCCTCGGCCTCTACGGCGAGATCTTCACCCGCAACGTGCGCAGCTCCGGCGTGATCCCGCAGATCTCGCTGATCATGGGCCCGTGCGCGGGCGGCGCGGTGTACTCCCCCGCGATCACCGACTTCACCGTGATGGTCGACGAGACCAGCCACATGTTCATCACCGGCCCGGACGTGATCAAGACCGTCACCGGCGAGGACGTCGACATGGAGGAGCTCGGCGGCGGCCGGGCGCACAACTCCCGCTCCGGCGTCGCGCACTACCTGGCCGGCGACGAGTCGGACGCGCTGGACTACGTCAAGCAGCTGCTGAGCTTCCTGCCGTCGAACAACCTGTCCGAGCCGCCGGAGTTCCCGGCCGCCGAGCCCGTCGACGGCTCGATCACCGACGGGCTCACCGACTCCGATCTCGAGCTCGACACGCTGATCCCGGACTCGGCGAACACCCCGTACGACATCCGCGAGGTCATCAGCCGGGTGGTCGACGACGAGGACTTCCTGGAGATCCAGGAGCTGTGGGCGCCGAACATCGTGATCGGCTACGCCCGGATCGAGGGCCGCAGCGTCGGCGTCGTCGCGAACCAGCCGACCCAGTTCGCCGGCTGCCTGGACATCGACGCCTCCGAGAAGGCCGCCCGGTTCGTCCGGACCTGCGACGCGTTCAACATCCCGGTGCTGACCTTCGTCGACGTCCCCGGCTTCCTCCCGGGCACCGAGCAGGAGTGGAACGGGATCATCCGGCGCGGCGCCAAGCTGATCTACGCCTACGCCGAGGCGACCGTCCCGAAGGTCACCGTGATCACCCGCAAGGCCTACGGCGGCGCCTACGACGTGATGGGCTCCAAGCACCTCGGCGCCGACGTGAACATCGCCTGGCCGACCGCGCAGATCGCGGTCACCGGCGCGCAGGGCGCGGTGTCCATCCTCTACCGCAAGGAGCTCAAGGCCCTGGAGGGCGACGAGCTGGCGGCGAAGCGGGCCAAGCTGCAGCAGGACTACGAGGACACCCTCTGCAACCCCTACATCGCCGCCGACCGCGGCTACATCGACGCGGTCGTGCCGCCGTCGCACACCCGCGGCTACGTCGGCCGCGCGCTGCGGATGCTCGCCACCAAGCGGGAGCAGGGCCCCACCCGCAAGCACGGGAACATCCCGCTCTGATGGCCGGCCCGCAGGAGAGCACCGAGCAGACCCCGGAGCAGCGCCGCGCGCTGTTCCGGGTGGTCCGGGGCAACCCGGACGACCACGAGCTGGCCGCGCTCACCGCGGTCGTCGCCGCGGCGGCCGGCGCGGGCGGGCCGGAGCGGGCACCCGCCGCGCCGGACCTGTGGTCGCACCCGGCGTCCCAGCTGCGCGCCCCGCTGGTCGCGGGGCGCGGGGCCTGGCGCGCCTCGGGGCTGCCCCGCTGACGTCGCCGGTGCCGTCCCGGTGAACGCGCTGCTGCGGACCGACATCACGACGACCGGGTTCCTGGCCGCGCTGGCCGCGGTCAGCGTGCTGGTGGTCGTCGGTCTGCGGCTGCTGCGGCTCCCGCGGCCCGGGGTGCTCGCCGTCGTGCTGGTGCTGCTCGTCGTCAACACCGGCGCGCTCGCCAACGGCTACTACGACTACTACCGCGATCTCGGGTTCGTGCTCGGCGACGCACCGGCCGACCAGGTCGCGCTCGACGAGCTGCTGACCCGCACCGGCGTCCCCGGCCACGGCGAGATCGCGCCGTTCCCGATCCCGGCGGCGGCGTCCGGGTTCGACGCCCGGCCGGCGCTGGTCTGGGTCCCGCCGGCCTGGTTCGCCCGGCCCCGGCCGCAGCTCCCGGTGGTGGTGCTGCTGCACGGCACCCCCGGATCGCCGCAGGACTGGATCGACGGCGGCCGCGCCGCCGACACCGCGAACGCGTTCGCCGCCGCGCACGGCGGCCGGGCCCCGATCCTGGTCATGCCGGACATCAACGGATCGGTCACCGCCGACTCCGAGTGCGTCGACGGCCCGGCCGGCAGGGCCGAGACCTACCTGACCGACGACCTGGTCGCCGCGGTGCACCGGACCTTCCGCACCCTCGGTCCCGGCCCCGCCTGGGCGGTGGCCGGGCTGTCCGAGGGCGGCTCCTGCGCGGTCATGCTCGCGCTGCGCCATCCCGCCGTGTTCGGCACCTTCGGCGACTACGCGGGCCTGGCCGGGCCCCGGTCCGGCGACACCAACGCCGTCGGGACCACCGTCGGCGACCTGTTCGACGGCGACCGGGCCGCGTTCGCCGCGCACGAGCCCGCCGCGCTGCTGGCGACCCGGCGCTTCCCCGGCCTCGGCGGCTGGTTCGAGACCGGCTCCGCCGATCCGCAGCCGCTGGCCGCCGCGCACCGGCTCGCACCGGCCGCCCGGGCGGCCGGGATCGACGTCTGCACCCGGACCGTCGACGGCGGCGGGCACGACTTCGACCTGTTCTCCGCCGCGCTCGCCGACTCGTTGCCGTGGCTCGCCGGGCGCGCCGACGGGTTCCCGCCGGTCGGCTGTCCCGGCGGCGGATAGGGTCCGCCCGTGCGACTGGTTCTCGCCTCCGCCTCCCCCGCCCGGCTCGGCGTGCTCCGCGCCGCGGGCGCCGATCCGCTCGTCGAGGTCTCCGACGTCGACGAGGACGCCCTGCTCGCCGCCCACCCGGACGCCGAGCCCGCGCGCAAGGTGACCCTGCTGGCCGCGGCCAAGGCGGCGGCGGTGGCCGGCCGGATCGCCGCCGAGCACCCGGACGCGCTGGTGGTCGGCTGCGACTCGATGCTGCACGTCGACGGCGAGCTGGTCGGCAAGCCCGGCGATCCGGACACCGCACGCCGCCGCTGGCTGTCCATGGCGGGCCGGACCGGTGAGCTGCTCACCGGGCACGCGGTGCTGCTGCTGGCCGGCGGCGCGGTCGCCAAGGAGGCCGAGGGGCACGCGGTGACCGGGGTCCGGTTCGCCGATCCGACCCCGCAGGAGCTGACCGCCTACCTCGGCACCGGCGAGCCGCTGAACGTGGCGGGCGCCTTCACCCTGGACGGCTTCGGCGGCTGGTTCGTCGACGGCATCGACGGGGACCCGTCGAACGTGATCGGGATCAGCCTCCCGCTGCTGCGCCGGCTGCTCGGCGGGATCGGGGTGAGCGTGGTCGACCTCTGGCACCCACGGTCCGGAGTGCCGGTCCCGGGTGGCAAGGAGTCCTGATGAGTGACGGTTCCCGTCCCCCGTTCCCGCCGTTCGACGAGGCCGGCGCCCGGAAGAAGGTGCTCGCCGCCGAGGCCGCGTGGAACACCCGCGACCCGCAGAAGGTGGCGCTCGCCTACACACCCGACACCGTGTGGCGCAACCGCGACACCTGGCTGACCGGCCGCGACGAGGTCGTCGCGTTCCTGACCGCGAAGTGGGAACGCGAGCTCGACTACGCACTGCGCAAGTCGCTGTGGGTGTTCGGCGGGAACCGGATCGCGGTGCGGTTCCGGTACGAGTCCCGCGACGCCGACGGGCAGTGGTGGCGCAGCTACGGCAACGAGAACTGGGAGTTCGCCGACAACGGCCTGATGCGCAGGCGCGAGGCCAGCATCAACGACCTGTGGATCGCGCCGGAGGACCGGACGATCCACGGTCCGCGCCCGGACGGGGACGACTCCGACTTCGGCGTCTGAGCCCGCGTGTGGGTGACCGGCCGCGCGGTTACCCTCCCGCCATGGCTGTCACGAACGACCCGGACCCCAAGCTCGCCGAGTACGCGCACCCCGAGCGGCTGGTCACCACGGCCTGGCTGGCCGAGCACCTGGCCGATCCCGGCCTGGTCGTCGTCGAGTCCGACGAGGACGTGCTGCTCTACGACACCGGCCACATCCCGGGCGCGGTGAAGGTCGACTGGCACACCGAGCTGAACGACCCGGTGACCCGTGACTACGTCGACGGGGAGCGGTTCGCCGAGATCATGTCCGAGCGCGGCATCGGCCGGGACACCACGATCGTCGTCTACGGCGACCGGAACAACTGGTGGGCCGCCTACGCCCTGTGGGTGTTCTCGCTGTTCGGCCACGCCGACGTGCGGCTGCTCGACGGCGGCCGGGCGAAGTGGATCGCCGAGGGCCGCGAGACCACCACCGACACCCCCACCCCGGCCCGCGCCGACTACCCGGTCGTGGAGCGGGACGACGCGGCGATCCGGGCCTTCAAGGACGACGTGCTCGCCCACCTCCGGCTGGTGCCGGACGGCGGCGGGGCGCTGGTCGACGTCCGCTCGCCGCAGGAGTACACCGGCGAGAAGCTGCACATGCCGGACTACCCGCAGGAGGGCGCGGTCCGCGGCGGGCACATCCCGGGTGCCGCGAGCGTCCCGTGGGCCCGCGCCGCCGCCGACGACGGCTCGTTCCGGTCGCGCGCCGAGCTGGCCGCGATCTACGAGCAGGAGCAGGGCCTCAAGCCCTCCGACGACGTCGTCGCCTACTGCCGGATCGGCGAGCGTTCCAGCCACACCTGGTTCGTCCTGACCTACCTGCTGGGCTTCGACCGGGTCCGCAACTACGACGGCAGCTGGACCGAGTGGGGCAACGCGGTGCGGGTGCCGATCGCGCAGGGCGAGGAGCGCGGGTGAGCCTCCCACCGGCTCTCGCCGAACTGGTCGACGACTTCGCCGCGCTCGGCCCGAAGGACCGGTTGCAGCTGCTGCTGGAGCTGTCCCGGGAGCTGCCCGAGCTGCCCGAGCGGTACGCCGACGCCGCCGACTCGATGGAGCAGGTGCACGAGTGCCAGTCGCCGCTGTTCCTGGCCGTCGAGGTCGCCGACGACGGTGACCGCCCGGTGCACCTGTTCTTCTCGGCGCCGCCGGAGGCGCCGACCACCCGCGGGTTCGCCTCGATCATGTACACCGGGCTGGACGGCCAGCCCGCCGAGGCGGTGCTGGAGGTCCCCGACGACTTCTACACCGACCTGGGCCTGGCCGAGGCGGTGAGCCCGCTGCGGCTGCGCGGGATCGCCGCGATGCTGGCCCGGATCAAGCGACAGGTGCGGTCGGCGACCGGCTGACACCGGGCCGTGACGGCCGCGCCGGAGGGTGCTGGACCGAACGGCCGAGTCCACCCGATCGGGTGTCGGCCGTTCGCTCCGGGCAACCTCAAGTCTCTGTGAAATCCGGCGAGCCTCCCCGTGAGCGGGCGCACACTGCTTCGAACGATGAAGCGCGCGGACCTGCACGGGGAGGCCGGAATGGGCACGAACCTCACCGGCGAGACCTGGGGTGTCAGCGCATCGGCCTTCCTCACGGCGTACCTGCTGCTCGCCCTCGTCGTGACGGCACTGACCCTCTGGTACCGCTCCCGGGTCGTCGCCGGTGACCCGGCCGGGGTCCGCACGGTGGACGGCCGCCCGGAGGACGTCGCGTACCTCAACGGCGGACCCGCCCTCGCGGTGTACGCGGCGCTGTCCGCGATGCACGTCGACGGCACCGTGCTCACCTCCGACCGGACACCCGGCCAGGTCCGTGCGGGTGGTCCGGTCACCCGGTCGGCGACCGGGCTGCAGCGGGCGATCCACCGTTCGGCGCACCGACTGATCCCGTGCCGCAGCCTCGGCACGCACGCCGCGGTCGCCGCCGAGCTGCACCGGATCGCCCGCCGGCTCGAGGTCGCCGGACTGGTGCTGGGCGCCCCCGGGCGGGACCGGCTCCGCTCGGCCGCCGTCGCGCCCGGCCTGGTGGCCGCACTCGGCCTGGTCCGGGTACTCGCCGGGCTGGCGAACGGCCGCCCGGTCGGTGCGCTGCTGGTCGCGACGCTCGCCATGGTCGCCGTGACGGTGCTGCTCGGCGCGCGGATCCCGGTGCGCACCAGGGCCGGCGACGAGGCGCTGCGCCGGGTGCGGGAGCGGCATCCCGAGCTGGCGCCGTCGATGCGCCCGGACTGGACGGCGATCGGACCGGCCGCGGCGGCGCTCAGCGTCGGCGCGTTCGGGCTCGGCGCGATGCTCGCCGCGGAGCCCGCGTTCGCCGAGGAACTGGCCGCGCAGCGGGCCGTCGCCCTCGGCGGGCGCGGCTGAGCGGCGGCCGCGCCGCACAGGACTGCCCCGGGGGGTCGGGGCTCGGCGATCCCCGCAACTCCACCACTGGGGGGTGTGGAGTTGCGGGGACCCTCCGCCCGGGGCACCACCCCTCACGTGGCCCGACTCACCTCTGGACCGATCACGACGACGTCAGCGACCCCACCCGTCCGGGGTGAGTTGCGTTCACCACAGTCTCCGCGCGGAACGATCGGGGATCCGGCTCTTACACTCGCCGGTAACCCAGCGCCGGAGCACCGGGCCGGCGCCTGCGACCCGAGGAGTTCGTACCGTGCCCGCACTGCGCAAGGTGCTCGTCGCCAACCGGGGCGAGATCGCCGTTCGTGTGATCCGAGCCGCGAAGGACGCGGGCCTGGCGAGCGTCGCCGTCTACGCCGACCCGGACCGGGACGCCATGTTCGTCCGGCTCGCCGACGAGGCCTTCGCGCTGGGTGGCTCGACCGCCGCCGAGTCCTACCTCGACATCGACAAGGTGATCGGTGCCGCGAAGCAGGCGGGCGCCGACGCCATCCACCCCGGCTACGGCTTCCTCTCCGAGAACGCCGACTTCTCCCAGGCCGTGATCGACGCCGGGATCACCTGGATCGGGCCGTCCCCGCAGTCGATCCGCGACCTCGGCGACAAGGTCACCGCCCGGCACATCGCCACCCGGGCCGGGGCGCCGCTGGTGCCCGGTACCAAGGACCCGGTCTCCGGCGCCGACGAGGTGCTCGCCTTCGCCGACGAGTACGGCCTCCCGGTCGCGATCAAGGCCGCGTTCGGCGGCGGCGGCCGCGGGATGAAGGTGGCCCGCGAGCGCTCCGAGGTCGCCGAACTCTACGACTCCGCGGTCCGCGAGGCCACCTCGGCGTTCGGCCGCGGCGAGTGCTTCGTCGAGCGTTACCTGGACCGGCCCCGGCACGTCGAGACGCAGGTGCTGGCCGACCAGCACGGCAACGTCGTCGTCGTCGGGACCCGGGACTGCTCGCTGCAGCGCCGGTTCCAGAAGCTCGTCGAGGAGGCGCCCGCGCCGTTCCTCACCGACGAGCAGCGGACCACCCTCTACGACGCGTCCAAGGCGATCTGCAAGGAGGCCGGCTACTTCGGCGCCGGCACCGTCGAGTTCCTGATCGGCGAGGACGGGATGATCACCTTCCTGGAGGTGAACACCCGGCTGCAGGTCGAGCACCCGGTCTCCGAGGAGACCACCGGGATCGACCTGGTCCGGCAGATGTTCCGGATCGCCGAGGGCCACGAGCTGGAGCTCACCGACGACCCGGCGCCGCGCGGGCACGCGATCGAGTTCCGGATCAACGGCGAGGACGCGGGCCGCAACTTCCTCCCGGCGCCGGGCACCGTCGAGCGGATCTGGTACCCGGCGGGCCCCGGCGTGCGGGTGGACGCCGGCGTCGAGGACGGCTCGGTGATCGGCGGCCAGTTCGACTCGCTGCTGGCGAAGCTCATCGTCACCGGCGCCGACCGCAGGCAGGCCCTGGAGCGGGCCCGCCGCGCGCTGGACGAGTTCCGCGTCGAGGGCATGGCGACCGTGCTGGAGTTCCACCGGCTGGTCGCCGCGGACCCGGCCTTCACCGCCGAGTCCGTCGAGGACTTCACGGTGCACACCCGGTGGATCGAGACCGAGTGGGACAACACGGTGCCGCCGTTCGAGGGCGGCGCCGGGGCCGACGAGGAGACCGGCGAGCGGCAGACCGTCGTCGTCGAGGTCGGCGGCCGCCGGCTGGAGGTCTCGCTGCCCGGCGATCTCGCGCTGGGCGGGGGCGGCGGCGCCGGCGCGGCGAAGGCCGCGCCGCGCAAGCGGGCCGGCAAGGGCGGCGGCACCAAGGTCTCCGGCGACGCCGTCACCGCGCCGATGCAGGGCACGATCATCAAGGTCGCGGTCGCCGACGGCGACACCGTCTCGGCGGGCGACCTGATCGTCGTGCTGGAGGCGATGAAGATGGAGAACCCGGTCACCGCGCCGAAGGACGGCACCGTCACCGGGCTCAGCGCCGAGCAGGGTGCGTCGGTGTCGCAGGGGACCGTGATCTGCGAGATCAAGGACTGAGCCAGGTGTCGCTCGACCCGGTCGAGATCAACGCCGGGGCCTGGTACCTGCGCGGCCCGCGGCACGACGACCGGGTGGACGACCGCCCGGCCGTCGCCGCGTCCGCGCGGGACCCGGAGATCCGGCGCTGGCGCAACCGTCCCGATCCGGAGGCCGCGGACTTCGACGCCGCCGTGACCGCGCACGTCGCGGGCCGGATCGACGGCTGGGCCAGCGGGACGCGGTGTGCCTGGGCGGTCGCCGAGCCGACCACCGGTGAGATGCTCGGGGAGGTCACCCTGGAGCAGCTCGACCTGGCGCACGGCACCGCCGAGGTGCGCTGCTGGACGCTGCCCGCCGCCCGCGGCCGGGGGCTCGCCCGGGCCGCCGTCGGTGCCGTCGTCCGGTTCGGGTTCGGCGGCCTCGGGCTGCACCGGGTCACCTACCACCACGCCGAGCCGAACCACGCCTCGGCGGCGCTCGCGGCCGCGCTCGGCTTCGTCCACGAGGGACGGATGCGGGAGGCGTGGGAGGTCGACGGGGCCCGGGTCGACGTGCTCGTGCTGGGCAGGCTGCACACCGATCCCGCTCCCTGGGACGCGCGTTGACCTGGTGGCCGCCGCGGCCCTAGCGTCGTTGCGCCGCGCACACCGGGCAGGTGCCCGCGGCGGACAACCGCATACCGCCCAACTTGATACCGCCAAACTCCACAACCGAACCCGTGTGCCCGATCCACGGGGCCCGGTCCACCCCGCCACGCGGAGTACCGCGCCGCGGATCCGCTCACCACGCAGGCCAGTCCCGCGCCGTGAGCCGTCACCAGCTCCAACGACGCACAGGATCCGTCATGCCCCTCGCCCCACCGGCGTCACCACACGTGACGACGCACATCCACACCGACGGCCCGATCCCGGGCCCGCACTCCCTGCTCACCCTGATCTCGACCGCGTACGGCGCGGACGGGGTCACGATCGGCACATTCACCGCGAACCTCCGCGAGCTGCCGGGGGCCACCGTGCACCCGACGGCGCTGGCAGACTGGCGCGGCCGGGCCGAGGACTGGCTCCTCACCCGGCGGGCCGCCCGCCCGCCGGGGCTGGTCGCGAACGCCTACGCCGCCTGGGTCGACGACCTCGGCGGCCGACCGCAGTTCGTCGTCGACCCGGCGGAACCGGACCACCTGTTCGTGTTCTGGTACCTGCAGCGGTTCGCGGGCCGCTGGCCGTTCGCCGGGCTCGTCCCCGCGTTCGCCACCACGACCTGGGCCCCACCACCGTGCCCGCTCAGCGGGTGCCGGCCCGTCGACGCGGACGACCGCCACGCGGTCGCCGCCGCGTAGCCACGGCGCCACAGCAGACGCGCACCCCCGCGCGTGCCGGATCACGACCGGCACGGGCGGGGGTGCCCGTCGTTCGCGATGGCGACCGCGGTCCGCCGACCGGACGTGACCGCGGACGACCGTGGCTAGCGTGCCGCCGTCCCGCCCAGCGTCCCGGAGGCCAGCCGTGCCCGTACCCCGCCCGGATCTGCGGATCGATCCGACGACACCGCCCGCCGTCGTGGCCGCGCTGGACCGGGCCGCGGACCGGCTCGCCACGGTCCTCACCCTGCTCGACGCCGACGCCCGCCGGATCCGGCCCTGGCTGGGTGACCCGGTGAGCGCCGAGGCGGCCGCCCGGTACGCCGGTCACGCCGCGGACGCCGCCGGTGCGGCGATCGAACGGATCCGGACGCTGCGCTCCGAGATCGTCCGGGTCGGGGACGCGGTCGCCCGCTCCGGGCGGGACTACGCCGGCACCGAGGCCGGGATCGTCCGCTCCTGGACCCGGTCGTGACCGCACCGCGCTGGACCGGGATGAGCCACGCCGAACTGCACGCGATGGTCGCCGCCGGTCCCGGCCCGGCGGCGTCGGCGGCGGCCGAACGGGCCTGGCGGGACGCCGCGGAGGCCCTCGGCGACGTGCACCGGGAGCTCGCCGACCGGGTGCGGGAGCTCCCGGCCGGCTGGTCCGGCGGCGCCGCCGACGTGACCGCCGGGGCGCTCGGGGCGCTCGCCGGCTGGGCCGCTGGCGCCGCGGCCGACGCGGTCCGGACCGCCGACGGGCTCGCCGCGCACGCCGCGCTGGCGGCCGGCCTGCGGGCCCGGATGACCGAGCCCCCGGCCGCGTCCCCACCGGCGGTCGTCCCGGCCGGGGCGGCGGTGCTCACCGACTGGGCCGCGGCGGACGCCGCCGCCGGGAACGCGGCGGCGCGGGCCGCCGAGCTGATGCAGCGCTACGCCGAGGACAGCCGGATCGCCGGGGCCCACTGGACCGGCTGGGCCGCACCGCCCGCGGTGACGGCGGGGGCGGCTCCCGCGGGGGCGTCCGTGGCGGCGGGGCTGGCTGCGCCGGGCAGTCCGGGTTCGGGTGGTCCGGGATCGGGTGGTCCGGGATCGGGTGGTCCGGGATCGGGTGGTCCGACGGTGGCCGGTCCCGGACCGGGCGGTCCCGGAGCCGGGCCGGGCGGTGCCGGGCCCGGTGCTGGCTCGCCGGGCCTGACCGGTCCTGCCGCACCGGGCCCGATCGGTGCCGCCGCGCCGGGCCCGACCGGTGCTGCCGCGCCGGATGGTGGCGTGACCGGTGCTGCCGCGCCGGGCGGTGGTTGGTCGGGCGGTGGCCTGGCCGGTGCTGCCGCGCCGGGCGGTGGCTGGTCCGGGGCCGGCTGGTCCGGGGCCGGCGGTGCCGGGGGCGTGGCCGGGCCGGGAACGGGCGGCGGGCCGGGGTGGGTGGCGGGCGGGGCCGCCGGGGCGCTGGGCGCCGCCGGTGTCGCGGCTGCCGCGGGAGCACGAGCGGCCGGACGGCCGGAGCCCGGTGCGACGCCCGGCACCGGCGCCGCAAGTCGGATGCAGTCCGGCGACGGGCCGGGCCACACCGAGGCCTCCGGTGCGGCGGGCGAGAGCTCCGGCGACCTCCGATCGGCGCACCCCGCGGCCGGGCCGGACGTCGGCCCGGCTGTCGGGTCGGCTGTCGGTCCGGGGGCGGACCCGGGTGCCCGTCCGGAGGCCGCTGCGCCGGGCGAAGATCCGCACGTCACCGCACCCGGCGGACCGACGACCACGGAACCGGGCCTCGCCGCACCCGAGGCACGGGCAACCACGAACCCGCACCTCACCGCGCTGGCAACGCCCCCGCCGGGTCTACCCGTACCCGCGGCGCCGGTGCTCCCCGCCGCCGTCGCACCCGGTGCACCGGCGGCCGTGCACCCGCATCCCGCCGCGTCCGGCGCCGCCTCTCCCGCACCCGGACCGGACGGGCGCGCACCGGCCTGGCGCCTGCTCGCCGACCGGAACTCGCCCGGCGGAACCGGCAACCCCGAGGCCGGCGACAGCGGCGAGACCGGTGGGACCGGTGAACCCGGGCCCGGCGCACCGGCCGCCGACGCGGTGCTGCGCCCCGAGCAGCGCTGGCGGGGCCGTGGCTGAGCGGGACCCGGCGACCCGGTTCCGGCTCACCGCCGCCGAGTTCGACGTCGTCTGGGAGCTGCTCGGGCTCGGCACCACCCCGGCGGCGCTGTCCGTGCCCTCGCCCGGGCGGAGCACGGACGAGCGCACCCGGGGCGTCGCCGCCGTGATGGCCGCCCTGCGCGATCGCGGCCTCGCCGGCCCGCGCGGGCCCGCACCCGGGCTGGTGCGGCTGTTCACCCTGCTCGCCCGGCCCGAACGGCAGCTGGAGGTGCGCGCCCGCTACGGGGCCGCGCTGCGCGCCGTCGCGGCCGGGAGCACCGACGGCGGCGTGCTCGCCGTGCACACCGGCGGCACCGTGACCGTCGCCGCCGGTTCCCCGGCGCACGCGGCGGTGTCCGTGCTCCCGCCGGCGCCCCCGGGCCCCGGGCCCGCGGCCGGGATGCCGACCGCCGAGCTCGCGCGGCTGCTCAGCGACGGCGCTGACCACGCTGCCGGCACCGAGCGGTCCGGGCCGTCGGCGCGGCTGGAGGCGGTGCTGCGCGGACCGGCCCGGCACGCCCAGGTGTGCGCGGTCCGGTTCGACCGCTGGGGCAACCCGGCCCGGCTGCCCGGGTACGTCACCGTCGTCGACACCGCGCGCGGCCGGTACAGGCTGACCCGCGACGCCGAACCGGGCCCCGGGCCGGAGTGGGTCACCCTGGCCCCGGTGTCCCCGCAGGCGCTGCGCGCCCTGCTCGACCAGCTGTTCGGGGATCAGTCCAGGTCGGAGTGCTGCATCAGCTGACGGCCCGCCTCGGTGATCGACCCGGACAGCGACGGGTACACCGAGAAGGTGTGCGCCAGGTCCTCGACACCCAGACCGTTCTGCACCGCCATCGCGATCGGCAGGATCAGCTCGCTGGCGACCGGCGCCACCACGACACCGCCGACGACCACGCCGGACGCCGGCCGGCAGAACAGCTTCACGAAGCCGCGGCGCAGGCCGCGCATCTTCGCCCGCGGGTTCGTCGACAGCGGCAGCATCACCGTGCGCGCCGGGACCTCGCCGGAGTCGATCGCGTTCTGGCTGATCCCGACGGTCGCGATCTCCGGCCGGGTGAACACGTTCGCCGCGACGGTCCGCAGCCGGATCGGCGCGACGCCCTCGCCGAGCGCGTGCCACATCGCGATCCGGCCCTGCATGGCCGCCACCGACGCGAGCATCAGGACCCCGGTGCAGTCACCGGCCGCGTAGACGCCGGGCTCCGCCGTCCGGGACACCTTGTCGACCGGGATGAACCCGCCGCGGTCGGTCTCCACGCCGATCTTCTCCAGGCCGAGGTCGCCGGTGTTCGGCACCGACCCGACCGTCATCAGGGCGTGCGAGCCCTCGACCGTGCGGCCGTCGGACAGCGTCACCAGCACGCCGTCGCCGGTGTTCTCCACCTTGTCGGCGCGGGCATGCGCGAGGATCTCCACGCCGCGCTCGGCGAAGACCTCCTCCAGCACCGCGGCGGCGTCGGCGTCCTCGTGCGGCAGCACCCGGTCCCGGCTGGACACCAGGGTGACCCGGCAGCCCAGCTCCACGTAGGCCGAACAGAACTCGGCGCCGGTCACACCGGACCCGACGACGACGAGATGCTCGGGCAGCTCCTCCAGGTCGTAGAGCTGCCGCCAGTCCAGCACCCGGTCGCCGTCCGGCCGGGCGGAGTCGAGCACCCGCGGGGTCGCGCCGGTCGCGATCAGCACGTTGTCGGCGACCAGCCGCTCGACGGTGCCGTCGGTGTGGGTGGCGGTGACGTCGTGCGTCGCCCGGCCGGCACCGGGCCCGTCGAACTGCGCGGTGCCGGCGATGATCCGGACACCCTCGTTCTCCAGCCGGGTGCGCACGTCCGCGGACTGCGCCAGCGCCAGCGACTTGACCCGCTGGTTGACGGCGGGCAGGTCGACCGCCGAGTTGCCGCGGTCGACCAGCACGCCCAGGTCCTCGGCGCGGTGCAGGTCCACCCGGACGGCGGCCGACGAGATGAACGTCTTCGACGGGACGCAGTCGTAGACGACGCAGGCGCCACCCATCCCGTCCCGCTCGACGACGGTCACCTCGCTGCCGTGCTGCGCCGCGACCAGCGCGGCCTCGTATCCGGCAGGTCCGCCGCCCATGATGACGATGCGGGTCACGGGAAGTCCCCCTGAGACGTCGGTGGTGGTGGGCCGGCGGCCTCGCCACCGGCGTGGACAGTGCTTCACAGTACGCGTGTCCGGTTCAGCCGACCGGGCGGGGCGGGGCCCGCCCGGCCGCCCTCCGACCCCGAGCCACTACGCTGCCCCCGTGCCGCTGTATGCCGCGTACGGGTCGAACATGGACCCCGAGCAGATGAAGGAGCGCGCCCCGCACTCGCCGATGGCCGGGACCGGGTGGCTCCAGGGCTGGCGGCTGACGTTCGGCGGCGAGGACTACACCTGGGAGGGCGCGCTCTCCACCGTGGTGGAGGAGCCGGGCTCGCAGGTGTTCGTCGTGCTCTACGACGTCCCCGAGCACGACGAGGCGCAGCTCGACCGCTGGGAGGGCGGCGAGCTCGGCCTGCACAAGAAGCTGCGGCTGCGGGTCGCCACCCTGGACGGCAGCGTCCTCGCCTGGATCTACGTGCTCAACGCCTACGAGGGCGGCGAGCCGTCGGCCCGCTACCTCGGGGTGATCGCCGACGCCGCCGAGATGGCCGGCGCGCCCGCGGACTACGTCAACGACCTGCGCAGCCGGCCGAGCCGGAAGTCCTCACCCGGCGGCTGACGCCACCCGCGGCTCAGCAGGCCGATCCGGGTTCGGTGCAGGGGTCCGCGTCGTCGGCCGGCCGGGCCCGGGCGATCCGCCCGATCATGTCGCGGAACAGCGGACGCTCCGCGTCGTCGAGCGGGGCGAGGAGCTGGTCCTCGACCTCGGCGATGCGCGCGGACACCTCCGCCAGCAGCCGCCGGCCCGCCTCGGTGAGCAGGACCTGCCGGGCCCGGCGGTCCGCCGGGTCCGGGCGGCGCTCCACCAGGTCGCGCTTCACCAGGTCGTCGACCAGGTAGGTCATCACCGTCCGGTCCAGCCCGAGCAGCTGGGCGATCGTCGCCTGGTTGTGGCAGGCGCCGCCCGCCGCGACGGACAGCACCTGGAACCCCCGCGGCCCGCCCGGCAGATCGTCGACCTGCTCGTGCACCGACCGCAGGTAGGCGCGCAGCACCGTGCCGAGCGACCGGCCGAGCTCGCCGGTGTCGGGCACCTCCTGCACCGCCTCCGCCATGCCCCGAATCGTACAGATTCGACCTTCGCGGCAAGATAATCATGATGTACGATCATCTGGTTCACAGATTATCTTCCAGCGAGAGCAGGTCCCGCATGAGCAGCACCCTCTTCCGGCTCGACACCAGCATCCGCACCGAGGGCTCGGTCACCCGGGCCGTCGCCGACACGCTGCAGCGCACGATCCTCGAGGAGCTCGGCGAGGGCGCCCGGGTGGTCCGGCGCGATCTCGCCGTCGAACCCGTCCCGGCCGACGCGTGGGCGAGCGCCGCCCTCGCGCCGGAGCAGGGCCGCTCCGCGGAACAGGAGCGCGCCGTGCGGACCGCCCGCGAGCTGGCCGACGAGGTCCTGTCCGCCGACGTGCTCGTGCTCGGCGCCCCGCTGTACAACTTCGGCGTCTCGCAGCACTTCAAGACCTGGGTCGACACCCTGATCACCGATCCGCGGCTCGCACCGGGGCAGACGCCCCTGGCCGATCGGCCGGCCTTCCTCGTGACGGCACGCGGGGGCGGCTACGCGCCCGGGACCCCGCGCGAGGGCTGGGACCACGCGACCGGCTGGATGCGCCGGATCCTGGTCGACGTCTGGGGGCTCGATCTCGACGTCATCGAGACCGAGCTCACGCTCGCCGAGGTGAACCCGCAGATGGCGGAGCTGCGCGAGCTGGCCCGGGCCCAGCTCACCGAGTCGCACGACGCCGCGCGGCGCGGCGGGCGCGCGGTCACCCTGCGGCTGCGGTCGGTCGCCTGACCGGGGCGGGCGCCCCGGCGACGGTCAGGAGGCGTCCGCGAGCGCCGCGAGCGCGGCGTGCACCAGCACCCGGGAGCCGAACGGCAGCGACCGCTCGTCCAGGTCGAACGTCGGCTGGTGGATGTCGCGCTGCGGGCCGCTGCCCGACCACACGCCGAGCCGGGCCATCGCGCCCGGGGCGTGCTCCAGGTACCAGGCGAAGTCCTCGCCGCCGGAGGACTGCTCGGTGCTCGCGTCGGCCGGCTCGCCGCCGACGGTCACCGCCGCGTCCCGCAGCAGGCCGGTCGAGATCTCGTCGTTGACCACCGGCGGGACCCCGCGGACGTGGTCCAGCACGTACCCGACACCGGTCGGGGCCAGCACCGCGGCGACCAGCGCGCGCAGCGTGTCCTCCAGCTCGGTCCAGGTCGCGTGGTCGGCGGTGCGCAGCGTGCCGCGCAGCATCCCGGACTGCGGGATCGCGTTGGCCGCGTCGCCGGCCTGCACCGCTCCCCAGGTCAGCACGGTGCCCGAGCGCGGGTCCACGTGCCGGGTGAGCAGTAGCGGGACCTGGGTGGCCAGCAGGCCGAGCGCCTGCACCAGGTCGGCGGTCAGGTGCGGGCGCGAGGTGTGCCCGCCCGGCGACGTCAGCCGGACCTCGATCAGGTCGCAGGCCGAGGTGATCGGCCCGACCCGGGTACCCAGCCGCCCGACCTCCAGGCGCGGGTCGCAGTGCAGCGCGAAGATCCGCTCGACGTCGGACATCACGCCCTGGGCGACGACGTCCAGCGCGCCGCCGGGCTGCACCTCCTCGGCCGGCTGGAACACCAGCCGGACCCGGCCGGGCAGCGACGGCGCCGAGTTCAGCGCCAGCGCGGCGCCGAGCAGCATCGCGGTGTGCGCGTCGTGCCCGCAGGCGTGCATCACGCCGGGCACCGTCGAGGCGAACGCGAGCCCGGTCTGCTCCTGCAGCGGCAGCGCGTCCATGTCGGCACGCAGCACCACCAGCGGACCGCCGTGGCCGATGTCGCAGACGACGCCGGTCCCGCCGGCGAGCGTGCGCGGCTCCAGGCCGGCCCGCAGCAGCGTCTCCGAGACGCGGGCCGTCGTGCGGTGCTCGCGACGGGCCAGCTCCGGCTGCGCGTGGATGGCGCGGCGCCACCCGACGATCTCGCCCTTGTGCGCCCGCATCCACGATTCCAGCCAGGCCGGACCCGTGCCGGCACCGAGGTCGTCGACCGGCAGGTCGCCCACCTCGGGAAGCTCGGTGCGGGTCTGCAGCGCAGTCACCTTGTCCTCCTCGTCCGGGATGTCGGGGCCCCGGCCCGCCGCCCCGTCACGGGGCGTCGGAACGTGCCCGACCACGACTCATGGTGCTCACCCGTCCGGCGGTGTTCCAGTCGAAAGCGGCCGTTCACGGGTCCGCGCGGCGAGGGGTCGGCGGGATGCTGCCAACGGGTTCACCAGTTGTGACGAGCGGGCGGGCGGGAGCGCGACGAGCGGCCGTTTCCGCCGTTCACCGGCGGTCCCGGACCGGACCGCAACCGCACCGCAGCCGCCCCGCAGCCGCCCCGAATCCGCACCGTCACCGGGCCGTGACGCAACGGCGTCCGCCCCGCGGCCGGCGCCGCCCGGCGACCGGGCGCCGCGCAATTGGTGACACACCGTCACCGGCCGGAACCGCCTGTCACAGCCGGTGTGCAGGTGGGCGGCTCGCGGGACGATGGAACAATCGCCGGCGTGACCGTTCCCGAAGGCGATGTCCAGCGCCGCCAGATCGCCGGGCGGTACCGCGTCGACGGGCCGCTCGGCAGCGGCGCCATGGGCACCGTGTGGTCCGGTTTCGACGACGTGCTGCAGCGCCGGGTCGCCCTGAAGGAACTGAAGATCCCGGACGGGATCCCGGCCGCCGAGAAGCTCGAGCTGCGCGAACGGATCATGCGCGAGGCCAGGGCGCTGGCCGGTCTCTCGCACCCGAACGTCGTCACCGTGTTCGACGTGCTGGACTCCGGCGGCGACGAGCCGCTGGTCGTCATGGAGCTGGTGCCGTCGAAGAACCTGGCCGCGGCGATCGCCGAGGCCGGGCGGCTCGACCGGGCCCAGGCCGGCGTCGTCGGGTACGGCACCGCCGCCGCGCTGCGGGCGGCGCACCGGGCCGGGATCACGCACCGCGACGTCAAGCCCGGCAACGTCCTCATCTCCGACGACGGCCGGATCAAGCTCACCGACTTCGGCATCGCCCGCAACGAGTCGGACGCCCCGATGACCTCGGCCGGCCTGGTGCTCGGCTCCCCCGCCTACATCGCCCCGGAGGTCGCCGCCGGCCAGCCGGTCACCCCGGCCGCGGACCTGTGGGGCCTGGGCGCGACGCTGTTCGCCGCCGTCGAGGGCCGGCCGCCCTACGACGTCGACGGCGATCCGGTGCGGACCATCACCGAGGTCGTCGACGGCCCGGTGCCGGTGCCGACCGTGGGCGGCCCGATCGCCGAGGTGATCTCCGGGCTGATGGTGAAGGAGCCCGCGGGCCGGATGCCGCTGGACGAGGTCCGGGCCCGGCTGCGGCCGCTGCTGGCCGACCCGGACGACCCGATCTTCCCCGGCTCGCCGGACGTCCCGACCGTGATGGCGCGGGTCCCGGCCCCGGCCGCCCCGCCGGCGTCCGGCCCGCAGGTGCCGCACCGGCCGCCGGCCGCGACCGGCACGCACACCCGCGGCGGGGCGCCGCCCGCCACCGAGGTGGCACCGGCCGCCCCGGCCGGACACGCCCCACCGGCCGCACCCCCCGTCCCCGAGCACCGGCCCGCGCCCCGGCCGGCCCGCCCCACCGGCCCGGCCGGACGGGCCGGACCGGCGCCCGCCCGCCCCGCCGCGGCGCGGGGCACCGGGTTCGCCGGCGTGCTCGGCGGGGTGCCGCTGGTGCTCGGCGGCGCGCTGCTGGTGCTGCTGGGCGCGCTCGCCGGGTTCGCCGGGGTCCGCGCGCTGGCCGGCCAGGAGCCGCTGAGCACGATCACCGTCGCCACCGAGCGCACGCCGCGGGTCGCCCACCCGGATCCGCTCGGGTTCTCCGTCGCGGTCCCCCAGGACTGGACCCAGTACCGCTCCCCGGCGGGCGACGGCTCGGCCGTCGTCCGGTTCGTCAGCCCGGACGGCCGGCAGGAGCTGTCCGTGCGCGCCGCCGCCTCCACCGAGGCGGTCGCCGGCGCGCTGACCCCGGAGGCGCTCGGCGTGGACGGCGTCGACGCCGGCCCGGTGCAGCCACAGGCCGACGGGTCCGACCAGATCGAGATGACCACCACCAGCGGCCCGCAGGAGCGCAGCACGCTGCTGCGGATCTTCCCCGGCCGCGATCCGGACGGCGTCTGGGTGCTGCAGCTCACCTCCCCCGCCGGCCAGGCCGAGGAGGCCGCCGCCGGGCTGTTCGACGCGGTCGCCGCCGGGTTCCGGAGCACCGGCGGCTGATCCCGGCCGGTGATTAGGGTGGCGCCATGTCCGCCCCCGCGCACACCGCCCAGGAGGCCGCCGCCGAGCTGGCCCGCCGCACCGGAACCGAGCGGCACGACGTCGCCGTCGTGCTCGGCTCCGGCTGGCGTCCCGCCGCCGACGTGCTCGGGACCGCCGACGCGGAGCTGCCGATGGCCGAGCTGCCCGGGTTCGTCGCCCCGTCCGCGGTCGGGCACGGCGGCACCGTGCGCTCGCTGACGATCGGCGGGCGCCGGGTGCTGGTGCTGCTCGGCCGCACCCACCTCTACGAGGGGCACGGCGTCGAGCCGGTGGTGCACGGGATCCGGACGGCGGCCGCGGCGGGCGTCTCGGCCGTGGTGCTCACCAACGCCGCGGGCGGCATCACCGAGGGCCTCTCGGTCGGCCAGCCGGTGCTGATCGCCGATCACCTCAACCTGCTCGCCCGCTCGCCGCTGGTCGGCGCCGACTTCGTCGATCTCACCGACGCCTACTCGCCGCGGCTGCGCGCGGCCGCCCGCGAGCTCGATCCGTCGCTGGTCGAGGGCGTGTACGCCGGGCTGCCCGGGCCGCACTTCGAGACCCCGGCCGAGATCCGGATGCTGCGCACGCTCGGCGCCGACCTGGTCGGGATGTCGACCGTGCTGGAGACGATCGCGGCCCGCGCCGCCGGGCTGGAGGTCTGCGGCATCTCGCTGGTCACCAACCTGGCCGCCGGGCTGTCCGGGCAGCCGCTGGACCACCAGGAGGTGCTCGACGCCGGGCGGGCCGCGGCGACCCGGATGGGCGAGCTGCTGGGCGAGCTCGTCGCCCGCGTCTGATGGGGCCCGATCCGCAGCTGCGGGACGCCGCGCTGCGCTGGATCGCCGACGACCCGGATCCGGGCACCCGGGCCGAGCTGCAGCGGCTGCTGGCGACCGCGCTGGCCGGCGGCCCACCGGCCGCCGACGCCGTCGCCGGGCTGTCCGACCGGATGTCCGGGCCGCTCCGGTTCGGAACCGCGGGCCTGCGCGGCCCGGTCCGGGCCGGGCCGGCCGGGATGAACGTGGCGGTGGTGACCCGCACGACGGCCGGGCTCGCCGGCTGGCTGCGCGCCGGCGGCCGGACCGGGACGGTCGTCGTCGGGCGCGACGCCCGGCACGGCTCGGCCGCGTTCGCCGAGGCCGCCGCCCGGGTGCTGACCGGCGCCGGGTTCGAGGTGGTGCTGCTCGATCCCCCGGTGCCGACCCCGCTGGTCGCGTTCGCCGTGCGGCGGCTCGGCGCGGTCGCCGGGATCGCGGTCACCGCCTCGCACAATCCACCGGCCGACAACGGCTACAAGGTGTTCCTGCAGGACGGCGCCCAGCTCGTCCCGCCCGACGACGCCGGCATCGAGGCCGCGGTGACCGCCGCGCCGGCCGCGGTGTCGGTCCCGCTGGGGCCGCTGCCCGCCGTCACCGACGTGACCGCCGACTACCTGGACCGGATCGCGACGCTCCCGCGCACCCCGCACGGCGCCGCCCCGCGGATCGCGCTGACCTCGATGCACGGTGTCGGCGGCGCGCTCGTCACCGCCGCGCTCGCCCGCACCGGGGTGCACGACGTGCACGTGGTGGCCGCCCAGGCCCGGCCCGATCCGGACTTCCCGACGGTCGCGTTCCCCAACCCGGAGGAGCCCGGCGCCACCGACCTGCTGCTCGAGCTGGCCGCCGGCTGCGGGGCGGAGCTGGCCGTCGCGCTGGACCCGGACGCCGACCGGTGCGCGATCGGCGTCCCGTTCGACGACGGCTGGCGGATGCTCTCCGGCGACGAGACCGGCGTGCTGCTGGCCGATCACCTGCTGCGGACCCGGGGCGAGCCGGACCGGCCGGACGCGCCGGCGCCGCTGGTCGCGACGACGGTGGTGTCGTCGTCGATGCTGGCCCGGGTCGCGGCCGCGCACGGCGCCCGGTTCGCCGAGACGCTGACCGGGTTCAAGTGGATCGTCCGCGCCGGCGACGGGCTGGTCTTCGGCTACGAGGAGGCGATCGGGCTCTGCGTCGACCCGGACGCGGTCCGGGACAAGGACGGCGTCTCCGCCGCGGTGCTGGCCGCCGACCTGGTGCGCGGGCTGGCCGCGGCCGGGTCGTCGGTGCCCGCGCGGCTCGACGAGCTGGCCGCCGCGGCCGGCGTGCACCGCACGCTCGGCGTCTCGCTCCGGATGGAGCCCGCCGAGCGGGACCGCGCGGTGCAGCGGCTGCGCGACGCGCCGCCGCCGGGCTGGGCGGCCGACCGGCCGGCACCGGACGTGCTGCGGCTGCGCCGCGACGGCGTCCGGGTGGTGGTCCGGCCGTCCGGCACCGAGCCGAAGCTGAAGGCGTACCTGGAGGTCGTCGAACCGCCGACCGGCGATCCGGCGCTGGTCCCGGCGTCCCGGGAGCGGGCGGAGCGGCGGCTCGACGCGCTGCGCGCCGAGGTGGACGGGATGCTGAACCGGTGAGCGGGGCCCGGCTGCTGATCGTGCACCACACGCCGTCCCCGGCGACCGCCGAGCTGCTGGCGCAGGTGCGGGCGGGCGCCGCCGATCCGGAGATCACCGGGGTGCGGACCGTCGCCCGGGCCGCGCTGGCCGCGACCGCGTCCGACCTGCTCGCCGCGGACGCCGTGCTGCTGGGCACCCCGGCCAACATCGGCTACATGTCCGGGGCGCTCAAGCACTTCCTCGACCAGGTGTACTACGTGTGCGGCGAGGACACCCGCGGCCTGCCGTACGGGTTGTGGGTGCACGGCGGATCGGACACCTCGGGCGCGACCCGGTCGGTCACCGCGATCGCCGAGGGCATGGGCTGGGTCGCCGCGGCCGCTCCGGTGGAGGTCACCGGCGCCCCGGACGCCGCGGCCCGGGCCGCCTGCCGCGAGCTGGGCGCGGTGCTGGCCGCCGGGGTGATGCCGGGCTGAGCCCGGCTACCTGCGGGTGGAGGGCACCGGCGTGCGGTCCTGCCAGGCCCCGATCCGGTCCGCCCACATCGCGGCGATGGTGCGGTAGGCGTCCGGGCCGGCGTGCAGGCCGTCGGCGGTGCGCCCGCTGCCGAACAACCCGGACACGTCGGCGTACTCCACCGAGCGGCCGGCCGCCCGGTGCCGCTCGGCCACCCCGGGCAGCAGCGAGGCGAGCCGGGCCCGCTCGGTCCGCTGCTTCGGGAGCGGCGCCCACACCCCGGCCATGATCACGTGGGTGCCGGGCGCCGCGGTGAAGATCCGGTCCAGCACCCGGTCCAGGGTGGCCGCGGTCGCCTGCGCCGACGTCCCGGACAGCAGGTCGTTGGTGCCGGCGTGCAGCAGCACGACGTCCGGGTCGGCGGCCAGCACCCAGCCGCCGGTGAGCGGCAGCATCCGGGCGGCGGTCCAGCCGGAGCGTCCCTCGTGGTCGGTGTCGGGCAGCGCGTCCGGCCCCGACGAGCGGGAGCCGACGAAGTCGACGGCGACGCCGTCGGCGGTCAGCCGCTCCCACAGCGGCAGCCGGTAGCCGGCCGTCGCCGGGCTGCCCACCCCGACCGTCGACGACGCCCCGAGCGGCATCACCCGCAGCGCGCCCGGCGACGGATCGGGCACCTCGGTCTCCTCCGGCCGGTCCGCGCCGGGCAGCAGCGCCACGGCCGCGACGAGCAGCGCGGCCGCCAGTGCGGTCAGGACCCGGCGCCGGGTCGGCGCGGAGGGTGCCGGCACTACCGCTCAGACCGACCCGAACTGGCGGTCCCCGGCGTCGCCGAGTCCCGGGACGATGAAGGCGGAGTCGTTGAGCCGCTCGTCGATGCTCGCGGTGACCATCCGCAGCGGCAGGCCCGACTCGCGCAGCCGCTGCACGCCCTCCGGGGCGGACAGCGCGCAGACCACGGTCACGTCGTCGGCGCCGCGCCGGGTCAGCAGCTCGACGGTGTGCAGCATCGAGCCGCCGGTGGCGAGCATCGGGTCGAGCACGAAGACCGGCCGGCCGACCAGCGAGTCGGGCAGCGACTCCATGTAGGGCACCGGCTGGTGGGTCTCCTCGTCGCGGGCCATCCCCACGAAGCCCATCTGGGCCTCCGGGATGAGGTTCAGCGCCGCCTCGGCCATGCCCAGGCCGGCCCGGAGCACCGGCACCAGCACCGGGGGCGCCGCGAGGCGGTGCCCGACGGTGCGCGAGACCGGCGTGTGGATCGGCTCCTCGGCCAGCGGCGCGCCGCGGGTCGCCTCGTAGACGAGCATCAGGGTGAGCTCGCGCAGGGCCGCCCGGAAGGTGGCGTTGTCGTTGCGGGCGTCCCGCATGTTGCTCAGCCGCGCCCGCGCCAGCGGGTGGTCGACGACGATCGTGTCCACGAGCGGAGAGCCTACGTGCGCGCGGACCGGCCGGTATCCCCCGGCGAGGGGCACCCGGCCGCGGCGCCGTCCCGGCCGCACACCCCGGACCTGCTGCGGCACAGCGGGACCGGTGACGACGTCGACACGGATGCGTGTCAGGGTTCACGAAGAGTGAGCGGTCCGTCGCCACCGACGAGTGATGTCAACTCCCTTGCTGCAGCCCCGGTCGTCCGCCCGGGTGAGGCCCGCGGCACGGTCACAGACCTTGCGTGACAGTCGATCCCCGATCGGTCCGGCAGTGACCAACAGTGCTCGCGCCGACACGCCGGGCTCCCCACATCGCGTGATCACGCGCGCTGAGTGCCACTATCGGCACACAAGGTCGCCGAACTCGGGATTCACCTGACCCGAACGGGTGGTATGGCCGAAACGGTGTCACATCGAAGCCCCCGCCGACGCTGTACTAGATGACGAGGAGGTGATCCGATGCCGGAGAACACGACTTCCGAAGAGCAGACGTTGATCGCTGCTGCGGAAAAGCTCACGCAGTGCGACGGATACGTCGTTCTGGCGGTGGACCCGCAGACCGGGGAGGTGGACGCGCACGGCCCGTTCGACGGGATGACGGCGACCATCAAGGCGGACCAGCTGAGGCGCGACTTCGACCGGGGCGGTCTCGAGGACGTGTCGATCGGCGTGGTCCGCCTGCACAGCCAGGCCTGACCGCGCCGGGGCTCCCCGAGGCCCCCGACCGATCGAGATAGGGTCCGCATCGTGGCAAGCGACATCGTCCCGATCCGGCTCGCTCTCACCCGGGGCGACGTGGTCACCCTGTGGGCTCCCCCCTGGCGGGAGGACGGCGAGGAGTGGGAGGCCTTCCTCGGCGACGACGAGCACGTGTTCGTCTTCGACGAGGTCGCGGGTCTCGCCGCCTTCGTGCGGACCGCCTCCGGGCACGACCTGGAGGACCATCCCGCCTGGTCGGCGGTTCCCGGCCTGCCGGTCGGCGACCTGACACCGGACGACGCGCACCGGTACGACCTCGTCGGGCTGCCCGAGCTGGCCGCCGAGGACCCGGACGCCTGGACCGTGCAGGAGCTGCACGAGGCCGTCTCGATGGTCCGGTCGCTGGCCGACGTCTGCGATCTGGAGAACGTCGTCGCCGCGCTGGACGGTGAACCCGCGTTCGCGCTGCTCCGCGAGGGGGCCGGCGCGTTCGCCGGCCGGGACGGCGCCAAGCGCTGGGCCGCGCTGTCCGAGGCGGTCGCCCAGCACTGGGACGAGATCGTCGACACCGTCGACGGCCTGGTCGCCACCCCCGAGGTGGACGCCGGGGCGCTGGAGAAGGCCCGCACCGAGGCCGCCGAGTGGGAGGCCGCCCAGGCCGACGGCACGGACGACACCGGCGACTCCGGCGACACCGACGACGAGGCCACCGACGGCGAGAACGACGGGGCCGCGGCGATCGGTGCCGGCGACCGGGATGTCGCGGAGGGGCCGACCGGCTTCTGGGCCGAGGTCGGCATCGACCCGATCCGGATCGAGAACGGTGACACCTCCCTGGTGACGCTGCGCTGCTACCTCGACGACAAGCCGGTGTTCCTCGGATCGGACGGCCGGATCGACGTCTTCGGCTCCGAGGAGGAGCTGGTCGCGGCGCTGGCCGATCCGGAGCACCCCGCGGTAGCGGGCACCGACCTGGCCGCGGCGGTCACCTTCGCCGAGGTGCTGGCGGCCGCGAGGGCGGGCGAGCTGGACGCGACGGTCGAGGACATGAACACCTACGTGCTCACCGGCATCGGCTCCGATCTCGCCGAGGGCGTCCTCGACCTGGACCCGGTCCAGCTCGACCTCGCCTCGGAGCTGCTGACCGACGTCGGCGAGTGGGCGGGCGATCCCGAGCCCGCCGAGTCCCTCGCCGAGTCGAGCAGCCTGGGCTGGCTGGTGTCGTTCGTGGTCCGGCCGGACCCGACCCGGATGGCGCCGAGCCCGCCGTTCACCCGGGAGGCGCAGGCCTGGAGCGAGCTGGTGGCCGGGCTCGCGGCCCGGCTGCGCCTCCGGTGAGCTCGGCGTAGCCCGGCCGGATGACGTCCCGGATCAGCGCGACCCGCTCGTCGAACCCGATGAAGGCGGACTTCATCGCGTTCACCGTGAACCACTCGAGGGTGTCCCAGCCGTAGCCGAACACCCCGGCCAGGTCGGTGAGCTCGCTGGTCATGGTGCAGCCGGACATGAGCCGGTTGTCGGTGTTGACCGTGACCCGGAACCGCAGCTCGGTGAGCAGCCCGATCGGGTGCTCGGCCAGCGACGCCGCGGCGCCGGTGTGCACGTTCGAGGTCGGGCACATCTCCAGCGGCACCCGCATGTCCCGGACGTAGGCGGCCAGCCTGCCGATCCGGTGCTCCGGCCCGTCCGGGCCGGTGCCCGTCGTGATGTCGTCGACGATCCGGACGCCGTGCCCCAGCCGGTCCGCGCCGCACCACTGGATGGCCTCCCAGATCGACGGGAGCCCGAACGCCTCGCCGGCGTGGATGGTGACGTGCGCGTTCTGCTGGCGGACGTACTCGAAGGCGTCCAGGTGCCGGGTGGGCGGGAACCCCTTCTCGGCGCCGGCGATGTCGAAGCCGACCACGCCCGCGTCCCGGTGCCGCACGGCCAGCTCGGCGATCTCCCGGGACCGCGCGGCGTGCCGCATCGCGGTCAGCAGCGTGCCGATCCGGATGGTGCGCCCGCTCGCGGCGGCCCGCTCGGTGCCGATCCGGAACCCGTCCAGCACGGCGGCGATCACCGCGTCGACGTCCAGGCCGCCCTCGACGTGCAGCTCCGGCGCGAACCGCACCTCGGCGTAGACGACGCCGTCGGCGGCCAGGTCCTCGGCCGCCTCGGCGGCGACCCTGGTCAGCGCCTCCCGGCTCTGCATGACCGCGACCGTGTGCCCGAACGTCTCCAGGTAGCGGACCAGCGAGCCGGAGTGCGCGGCGCCCAGGAACCAGGCGGCCAGCTCCTGCGGGTCGGTCGTCGGGAGCTTGTCGTAGCCGGTCTCGCGGGCCAGCTCGGTGACCGTCCCGACCCGCAGTCCGCCGTCCAGATGATCGTGCAGCAGCACCTTGGGGGCGCGCCGGACGGTGTCGTGGGTGAGCGGGATCGGCGCGGGGTTCTCTGCCACCCGCGCACGGTACCGATCCCGGCCGCCCGTTCGGCGTGGCGTCCTGCACCGGCCGTGCGGGCCTGCAATGATCATCCCGATCCGGCGGCGAGAACGGCCCCCGGACGGCTCAATGCAACACCGTCCGTCGACCCTCGAACGGCGGTCGCTACCCTCTGGGCACTCCCCACTTGGCTCAGAGGAAGCGCAGCAGGTGCCATGAGCGACACTTCGAACCTCTCGTTCGACCGGATGCGCGGCATGCTCATGCGGGCGGCCGAGATCCGCGACAGCGAACAGCAGCAGATCTTCGACTCCCTCGACGAGATCCACGCCCGGCTTGCCGCACTGGACGCCATCGGCACCGTGCGCAAGAAGCTCACCGAGCTCCCCGACCGGACCGAGCTCAACGTCCTGGCCGAGCGGCTCGACGAGACCGTGACCAAGCTGGACAACCAGGAGGTCATCCTCGGAGCGATCACCCGCGCCATCGAGTCCCTGCCGGACAAGCTGGCGAAGCCGATCGCCCAGCTCGACGGCAGGCTGGACGGCATGAGCGGCCGGCTCGAGGGGGTGTCCGGCCGGATGGACGGGCTGGACGACCGGCTCGGCGGGCTGCACAAGCGGCTCGACGACCTGGACAACCGGCTCGACCGGCACGAGATGCGCCTGGACGCGATGCCCAACGCGGTCGCCTCTCCGATCAAGGAGCGCATCGAGGGCGTCGAGCGGCAGGTCAAGGACCAGCTCGACGCCGCCGTCGGCTCCTTCGAGGAGACCGGCGAGGGCCTGCGCAACCTGCTCGGCGACACCTCGGTCGGCCTGCACCGCAGGCTGGAGGAGCTGGCCCAGCGGCCCGCCGTCGACCCGACGCCGGGCTTCGAGGCGCTCACCGAGCGGCTCGAGGCGCTGTCGGCCCGGCTGGAGGAGGTCGGCGGCCGGCTGGACACCGTCGAGTCCGGCATGGAGGGCAGGCTCAGCGACCTCGACGGCTCGGTCAAGGAGCGGGTCGGCAAGCTCGGCGGCTCCCTCAAGGACCGGATCGGCGAGCTCGACGGCTCGGTGCAGAACCGGCTGGGCGAGCTCGCCAGCGGTGTCGAGGAGAAGCTCGACGGCTTCGACACCCGGCTGGACAAGCTCTCCGGTGACGTCGAGGGCCGGTTCGACCGGCTCTCCGAGGGCGTCGACACCCGGCTGGCGAAGCTGGCCGAGAGCGTCGACACCCGGTTCGACACGCTCTCCGGCGACGTCGACGGCCGGCTGTCCGGTCTCGACGCGGTGCTGCGGGACCGGCCGGACACCGGCTCGGTCACCGAGCTGGTGACCCGCGCCAATGCAGACTCGGAGCGGCGCAACGCCAGCCAGCTGGACGAGGCGATGGCGACCTTCGCCGAGCTCATCATGGGGCGGGGCGGGCAGTACGCCCAGCAGACCCCGCCGCCCCCGCCGCGGCCCGCGCAGCGCCGGTCCCGGTCCAAGGTCGCGGTGAAGAGCCAGAACGGCGCCTCGGCGGCCGATCTGGTCTCCGACGACCCGGACGACTGACACCGCGAGCAGCACGGCGACGCCGCGATCCCCACCCGGGGGTCGCGGCGTCGTCGTGTTCAGGGCAGGGCGGCGGCCATCCGCTGCACCGCCTCGGTGAGGACGTCCGGATGCGTCGCCAGGTTCAGCCGCAGGTGCCCGGCCCCGCCCGCACCGAACGGCTCCCCGGCGTTGAGCGCGACCCGGCCGCGCTCCAGGAATGTCGCCGCCGGATCGTCGGGACCGAGCCCGCGGCAGTCCAGCCAGGCCAGGAACGTCGCCGGGGCCGGCCGGTAGCCGATCCCGGGCAGGTGCTCGGCGAGCAGCCCGGCCAGCAGCTCCCGGTTCCGGGCGAGCGCCGCGACGAAGCCGTCCAGCCAGCCGCGGTCCGACTCCAGCGCGGCGACGTGCGCATGCACGGCGACGTGGCTCGCGCCGACCTCCAGCATGTCGGCGGGCAGCCGGTCGATCGGCGCCGCCGGCCCGCCGACGGCGACGGCCGCCTTCAGCCCGGCCAGGTTCCAGCCCTTCGACGCCGACATCAGGCTGAACCCGTCCTCCGCGCCGGGCACGCTCAGCCACGGCGTGAACGGCGTGCCGGGATCGACCAGCGGGGCGTGGATCTCGTCGGCGACCACGGTGATCCCGTGCCGGCGGGCCGCGGCGGCGACCGCGGCGAGCTCGTCGGCGGTGTGCACGGTGCCGGTCGGGTTCTGCGGTGAGCAGAGCAGGAACGCCCGCACCCGGGGCAGCGCGAACGCGCGCTCCAGGGCGTCCGGGTCGAGCCGCCCGGCGGCGGTCAGCGGCGCGGACACCGGCTCCCACCCGGCGTGCCGGAGGAACGCGAAGAACGGCGGGTACACCGGCGGGGTCACCGCGACCGCGTCGCCGGGCGGGACGACCGCGCGCAGCGCCTCGACGACGCCCTGCATCACGTCCGGCACGACGAGCGCGCGCGCCGGATCGAGCCCGTCCCAGCCCCAGCGGTCCCGGGCGAACGCGGCCAGTGCGCGGGCGTAGCCGTCGCCGGCCGGGTAGCCGGTGTCGCCGTCGGCGAGCGCCCGGTTGACCGCGGCCAGCACCCCGGGCGCCACCGGCACGTCGGCCTCGGCGACCCAGAGCGGGAGGACGTCGTCGTCGTAGGTCCGCCACTTCATGCTGGTGCGGCGGCGCAGCTCGGTCAGCGTCGGGAACTCCAGGAGGTCCGGCACGCCACCGATCCTGGCACGGGAGCGCTCAGCGGCGGGCGAGCCGCCGGAACACCGCGTCCAGCTCGGCGACCTTCAGCAGCCGCATCCCGGCGACGGCCAGCGGCAACGCGATCAGCGTCCCGCCGAGCAGCAGCGTCCACGCCTGCGCGACGACCGGCCAGTCCGCGATCGCCGGCTCGGCGAGCCGGGTCAGGCCCCAGGCGATCGCCGCGGCCGCACCGGAGGCGGCAGTCACCTTCACCAGGCAGCGCAGCACCTCGACGCTGCGGACCCGGCCGAGCCTGCGGCGCAGCAGCCACTGCCCGATCAGCGCGCCGCCGACGAACGACAGCGAGTTCGCCGCGGCCAGCCCGAGCACCACCTGGCCCGGCGGCAGCAGCAGCGGGCAGGCGAGCAGCAGCGGGATCTTCACGCCGACCATGCCGACCTGGATCAGGGTCGGCGTGCGGGAGTCGGTCATCGCGTAGAAGACCCGCATCTGCAGCATCGTCACCGCGTAGGGCAGCAGCCCGAACGCCGACCAGGCGACGGTCTCCCCCAGCCGGGCCGCGCCGTCCCCGCTGCCGGCGCCGACCGAGAACAGCGCGGTGCCCAGCGCGCCGCCGAACGCGGTCATCACCGCGGCGATCGGGACCAGCCCGACGGTGGACAGCCGGGCCCCCAGCGACAGGTCCGTCACCACCTGGTCGGTGTCGCCCTGCGCCGCGGCCCGGCTCATCCGCGGCATCAGCGCGGTCAGCAGGGACACCCCGAGGACGCCGTAGGGCACCTGCAGCAGCAGCCAGGCGTTCATGTAGGTGGCGACCGAGCCGCCGTCCGCGGCGGCCGCGACCCGGGTGGTGACGATGTAGCCGGCCTGCCCGACCAGCACGTAGCCGACGATCCACAGGGCCATCCCGCCGGCCAGCGAGAGCCGCGGGTCCCAGCCCCACACCGGCCGGTAGGAGAACCCGATGCGGCGCATGAACGGGATCAGCACGGCCGCCTGCACGACGATGCCCAGCGTCGTCCCGAGCCCCAGCACCAGCAGCTTCGGGTCGCCCATCCGCACCGGATCGGCGGAGATCTCGCCGGGCACCAGCGCGTAGACGGCGAGCACGCCGAGCACCACGACGTTGTTCAGCACCGGCGCCCAGGCGAACGGCCCGAACACCTGCTTGGAGTTGAGGATCGCGCCGAGCAGCGCCCCGATCCCGTAGAAGAAGATCTGCGGCAGCAGCAGCCAGGCGAACGCCGTCGCCAGCGCCGGATTGGCCTCGCCGCCGTCGCCGGAGCCCAGGTAGAGCCGGGTGAGCAGCGGCGCGGCGGCCATCGCGAGCAGCGTCGCCAGCAGCAGCGCCACCCCGACGACGGTCAGCAGGCGACGGGTGAACCGCTCGCCGCCGTCCGGGTCCTCGGCCTGGGCGCGGACCAGCACCGGGATCATCACGCTGGTCAGGACGCCGCCGAGGAGCAGCTCGTAGACGATGTTCGGCAGCGTGTTCGAGATCGTGTACGAGTCGTTGACGACTGCGAACCCGAGCACCGCGACGATCGCCAGGTTCCGCAGGAAGCCGGTCACCCGGCTGACCAGGCTGGCGATCGCGATCATGCCGGAGGAGCGGACCAGCGAGCCCGCGTTCTCGGTGCCCCCGCCCGCGGGCCCGGCGGGCTCGGCGGGTTCCGGGACCCGGTCGATCGGGGTGGTCGGCGGGCCGTCGTCCGGCGGGACCGACGGTCGCTGGACCGGGCGGGTGACCTCCTCCGGAGCCTCCGGCGGCTGCACCGACTCCGCGGGTGCGCGTCCGGCCCGTTCCGGCATCACCGGACGGGGTATCGGAGCCCGCCGGGGCGGTCGATCCTCACGCATCGCGCCCATCGTGCCGGATCGGTCGCGGACGGTGCGTAGGCCCCGGCGCACCCGGGACGTCAGGGGCAGGGCATGATCACCGTCCCGGTGCGCCCGGCCACGCGGATCGCGGCTCCGTGCACCGGGACGGCGATCACCCGCGGCGGACGTCCAGGATCAGCTCGCGGGGGGCGGGCGGATCGGCGGTGATCAGCAGCGCCGCGCCGGCCAGCAGCCGCCGGGCGTCGGGGATCCGGTCCGGGGTGTCGGTGTGCAGTTCCAGCAGCGGTGTCCCGGCCCGCACCTGGTCGCCGGGCGCGACGAGCAGCCGCACCCCGGCGCCGGCCTGCACCGGGTCCTCCTTGCGGGCCCGCCCGGCGCCGAGCCGCCAGGCCGCGGTCCCGACGGCGAGCGCGTCGGCGCCGGCGAAGATCCCGGACCGGTCCGCGGTCACCGTCTCCACGTGCCCGGCCACCGGCAGCGGCGCCGACGGGTCGCCGCCCTGGGCGGCGATCATCCGTTCCCACACCGGGTACGCCGCGCCGGAGGCGAGCACCTGCGCGGGATCGGCGTCGGTGATCCCGGCCAGCGCGAGCATCTCGGACGCGAGCGCCACGGTCAGCGCGACGACGTCCGGCGGGCCGCCGCCGCGCAGCACCTCGACCGACTCCGCCACCTCCAGCGCGTTCCCGACGCAGCGGCCCAGCGGCCGGGACATGTCGGTGAGCAGCGCCGTCGTCGGGAGCCCGTGCGCGGCCCCGATCTCGGTCATCGCGTCGGCCAGCTCGCCGGCCCGGGCGGCGTTCTTCATGAACGCCCCGGAGCCGACCTTGACGTCGAGGACCAGCCCGCCGGTCCCCTCCGCCAGCTTCTTGCTCATGATCGAGCTGGCGATCAGCGGGACCGACTCGACGGTGCCGGTGACGTCGCGCAGCGCGTAGAGCCGCCGGTCCGCGGGGGCCAGGGTGGGCGTCGTCGCGCAGATCACGGCGCCGACGTCGGCGAGCTGCGCGGTGATCTCGGCGGTGCTCAGCGACGCCCGCCAGCCGGGGATCGCCTCCAGCTTGTCCAGGGTGCCGCCGGTGTGGCCCAGCCCGCGCCCGGACAGCTGCGGGACGGCGGCGCCGCAGGCCGCGACGAGCGGCGCCAGCGGCAGCGTGATCTTGTCCCCGACGCCGCCGGTGGAGTGCTTGTCCACCAGCGGGCGTCCGACGTCGCCGAAGTCGAGCACCTCGCCGGAGTCGATCATCGCCTGGGTCCAGTGCGCGGTCTCGGCCGTGTCCATCCCGTTGAGCAGGATCGCCATGGCCAGCGCGGCCATCTGCTCGTCGGCGACCTCGTCGCGGGTGTAGGCGCCGACCACCCAGTCGATCTGGTCGCGGCTGAGCTCCCGGCAGTCCCGCTTGGCCGCGATGATCTCGACGGCGCTGAACGACCGGCCGCTCACCGCGCGCTCCCCGGCAGGTGCTCGGGCCCGAACGCGTCCGGCAGCACCTCGGTGAACGGGCGCACCCCGCCCGGGGTGTCGCAGCGCAGCTGCGGTCCGCCGAACTCGTAGAGCACCTGGCGGCAGCGCCCGCACGGCATCAGCAGCTCGCCGGTGCCGGACCGGCAGGCGATCGCGAGCAGCCGGCCGCCGCCGGAGAGCCGCAGCTGCCCGGCCAGGGTCACCTCGGCGCACACGCCGAGGCCGTAGGAGGCGTTCTCGACGTTGCAGCCGGTCACCAGGCGGCCGTCGTCGACGAGTGCGGCGGCGCCGACCCGCAGGCCGGAGTAGGGCGCGTACGCCCAGGCCGCCGCGGTGACGGCGGCCGAGCGAAGCGCGTCCCAGTCCGGGACGGGCGGATCGGGCGCCACCATGTCCGCACCGGCTCCGGTGGGTCCGCCGCCGGCCATCTAGCCGCCCTCCCCGCGGCGGTACTCGTCGCCGAGCCGCGCCGGTGGTCGTAGTCGTTGGGACGCCGCGGCGAGCACGATCAGGGTGACCAGCTGCGGCGCGTAGGACGCGAACTCGCTGGGGACGGTGTCGAACGCCCAGTACAGCGCGTAGACGACGGCGCCGGCGCCGAGGGCGATCGCGGCGGCGGTCCACATCCGGCGGATCGCCCACAGCACCGCGACGACGACGGCGACCAGCGTCGCGCCGTAGAGCAGCGCGTGCACCGCCTCGCCGCCGGCCCGCAGCTGCAGCCCGTCGACGTAGCCGAACAGCGCCGACCCGACCAGCAGCCCTGCCGGCCGCCAGTTGCCGAAGATCATCGCGGCGAGGCCGATGTAGCCGCGGCCGCCGACCTGGTTCTCCAGGTAGCCGAGCTGGCCCGGGTTGAGCACCAGCGCGGCGCCGCCGAGGCCGGCCAGCCCGCCGGAGATGACCACCGCGACGTACTTGTGCGCGATCACGTTCACGCCGAGCGACTCGGCGGCCACCGGGGACTCGCCGGAGCTGCGCAGGCGCAGCCCGAACGCGCTCCGCCAGAGGATCCAGTAGCTGACCGGCACCAGCGCGAAACCCAGCACGACGATCGGGGTCAGCCCGGTGACCAGGCCGGACAGCAGCCCGGCCAGGTCGGAGACGAAGACCCGTTGCTGGGCCTCCAGCGCCCGCAGGCCCGACGACAGGCCGGGCACCGAGAACTGCTCGAAGCCCTCCAGCCGCGGGGACTGGCGCGGGTTCTGCGAGACCGGGGTGAACAGCAGCGTCGCCAGGTACTTGGTGAGGCCGGTGCCGAGCAGGGTGATCGCCACACCGGAGACGATGTGGTTGACGTTGAAGGTGACCGTCGCGACGGCGTGCACCAGCCCGCCGAGCGCGCCGAACGCCAGCCCGCCCAGCACCGCGGCCCACGGCCCCCACTGGTAGCCGGCCCAGGCCGCGCCCCAGGTGCCGAGCACCATCATGCCCTCGAGGCCGATGTTGATGATCCCGGCGCGTTCGGCCCACAGCCCGCCGAGCGCGGCGAACAGGATCGGCAGCCCGAGCCGGACGGCCGCCTCGGAGGTCCCGGAGGACGCGAGCTGGGTCTGCCCGGTGAGCGTGACGGTGACCGAGAGGATCAGCACGAGCCCGGCCGCGATCAGCGCGGACCGCGCCCAGCCGGGCAGCCGGGCGGCCCGTTCCAGCACCGCCGCGGTCATGCCGACGCCCCCACCGGTTGCTGCGGTACCTCGGCGGCCACCCGGCGCTGCTCGGCGCGCCGCTCGATCCGGCGCACCACCTCGTAGGCGACGACGACCGAGAGCACGATCAGGCCCTGCATGATCAGCACGATCTCCCGGGGGATGCCGACGACGTCCAGCGCCACCGCGGACTTGTCCAGGAACGCCCAGAGCAGCGCGCCGAGGGCGATGCCGACCGGGTGGTTGCGGCCCAGCAGCGCGATCGCGATGCCGGTGAAGCCGTAGCCCTGCGGCGAGCTCAGGGTGTAGGCGTGGTCGCGGCCGAGCAGCTCGGGCAGCCCGACCAGCCCGGCGACCGCCCCGGAGAGCAGCAGCGCGATCAGGATGGTCCGGCGCGCGTTCACCCCGCCGGCCGACGCCGCCGTCTTCGACTCGCCGGAGGCCTTCAGCTCGAACCCGAACCGGGTCCGGCCCAGCAGGAACCAGTAGCCGAGCCCGAGCACCATCGCGACGACGACCATGCCGAAGATCTGCCCGTTGCCGACCGGGATCCCCGGGAACCAGCCGGACTCCGGGATCGGCGGGGTGGTGATGTTGTTGCCGCGCAGCTCGCCGAAGGTCTCGGCGCGGATCAGGTAGGCGATCAGCCCGGTGGCGATCGCGTTCAGCATGATCGTCGAGATGACCTCGGAGACGCCCCGGTAGGCCTTGAGCAGCGCCGGGATCGCGATCCACGCGGCCCCGGTCAGCATCGCCACGACCATGATCAGCACGGTGTGCAGCACCGGCGGCAGGATCACCGTGCCGCCGACGATCGCGGCGACGCAGGCGGCGACCCGGAACTGGCCCTCGACGCCGATGTTGAACAGCCGCATCTGGAAGCCGATCGCGACCGCGAGCGCGGCGATGTAGTAGACGGCCGCCGAGTTGACCGTGTCCACCGCGACGGTGCCCGAGCCGAGCTGGGACAGGATCGTGGTGAGCGCCGTCCACGGCGAGGCGCCGCTGATCACCAGGGCGACCGCGCAGAGCAGCGCGGCGACCCCGATCGCCAGTGCGGGTGCGACGACGGCGCCGCCCAGGCGCCTCACGTCGACGCTCCGGTCATCTTGGTGCCCAGCTCCTCCGGGGTGACGGTGGCCGGATCGGCGGTGCCGACCAGCCGCCCGTCCAGGATGACGGCGAGGGTGTCGGACAGGCCGATCAGCTCGTCCAGGTCGGCGGAGACCAGCAGCACCGCGAGCCCGGCCGCGCGGGCCCGGCGCAGCTCCGCCCAGATGCCGGCCTGCGCGCCGACGTCGACGCCGCGGGTCGGGTGCGCGGCGATCAGCAGCACCGGCTCGCCGGAGAGCTCCCGGCCGACGACGAGCTTCTGCTGGTTCCCGCCGGACAGCGCGGACGCCATGACGTCGATGCCGGGGGTCCGGACGTCGAAGCCGGTCACGATCCGCTCGGTGTCGGCCCGCGCGGCGGCGCGGTCGATCAGGCCGCGCCCGCCGATCGGCGGCCGGGACTGGAAGCCGAGGATCCGGTTGGCCCACAGCGGCTGGTCGCCGAGCAGCGCGTGCCGGGTCCGGTCCTCGGGGATGTAGCCGACGCCGTGCTCCCGGCGGGCCATCGTGGACAGCCCGGACACGTCGGTGCCGGAGAGCAGCACCCGGCCGCGGGCGTGCGCCCGCATCCCCATGATCGTCTCGACCAGCTCGGTCTGGCCGTTGCCCTCGACGCCGGCCACCCCGAGCACCTCGCCGGCGTGCACGACGAGATCGACGCCGTCGAGCAGGTCCCGGCCGCCGGCCGGGTCGGGCAGACCCAGGCCCTCGACGCGGAGCACCTCCCGGTCGGTCACCGTCGACTCGCGGGTCTCCGGCGAGGGCAGCTCGGAGCCGACCATCATCTCCGCCAGCTGCGAGTTGGTGACCGATCCCGGATCGGCGGTGCCGACGGTGCGGCCGCGCCGGATCACGGTGATCCGGTCGGCGATCGCCCGCACCTCGTCGAGCTTGTGCGAGATGAACAGGAAGGTGTAGCCGTCGGCCTGCATGGAGCGGACGGTGGCGAACAGCTCGTCGACCTCCTGCGGGACGAGGACCGCGGTCGGCTCGTCCAGGATCACCGTGCGGGCGCCCCGGTAGAGCACCTTGAGGATCTCGATCCGCTGCCGGTCCGCGACGCCCAGGTGCTCGACGAGCAGCTCCGGCCCCGCCGAGAGGCCGACGGTCCGGGACAGCTCGGCGATCCGGGTGCGGGCCGCCCGGCCCATCCCGTGCCGCTTCTCCGCGCCGAGCAGGATGTTCTCGGCGACGGTGAGGTTGTCGGCCAGCATGAAGTGCTGGTGCACCATCCCGATCCCGGCGGCGATCGCGTCGGCCGGGGTCCGGAAGTGCACCGGCTCCCCGCCGACGGCGATCGTGCCCTCGTCCGGCGCCTGCATCCCGTAGAGGATCTTCATCAGGGTCGACTTGCCCGCGCCGTTCTCCCCGCAGAGCGCGTGCACCTCGCCGCTGCGCACGGCGAGGTCCACGCGATCGTTGGCGACGACACCGGGGAACCGCTTGGTGATCCCGCGCAGTTCGACCGCGTGCTGCTGCTCGGTCACTTGGTGGACTGGACCTCGATCTCACCGGCGATGATCGCGGCCCGGTACGCCTCGAGCTGCGGCGTGATGTCGTCGACGAAGCCACCGGAGGTGGAGTAGCCGACGCCGTCGTTGGCGAGATCGAAGCGCTCCGGGAGCGAGTCGACGGTGTTCCCGGCGACGGCGTTCACGTAGTCGTACACCGCCACGTCCACCCGCTTGATCATCGACGTCATGATGACATCGCGGACGGCGGTCAGCTGCGGCGAGTTGTACTGGTCGGAGTCGACCCCGATCGCCCGCTGCCCGGCGGTCTGCGCGGCGGCGAACACGCCCTGGTTGGACTGGCCGGCCGCGGCGAAGGAGATGTCGGCGCCGCCGTCGTACTGGCCGGCGGCGATCTCGGTGCCGCGGGTGGCGTCGTTGAAGCCGGTGAAGTCACCGGCCGGGGAGATGTAGGCCGAGTCGATCTGGATGTCCGGTGCGACGGCCTGGGCGCCCTGCTCGTAGCCCGCGTCGAACTTCTGGATCAGCGGGCTGTCCACGCCGCCGATGAAGCCGACCCGGCAGGTCTCGGTCTTCAGCGCGGCCGCGACGCCGACCAGGAACGACCCCTGCTCCTCGGCGAACACCAGCGGGGTGACGTTCGGCAGGTCGACGGTGTCGTCGTCGACGATGGCGAACTGGGTGTCCGGGAACTCGGTCGCCACGGTCTGCACGCCGTTGGCGTAGTTGAAGCCGACCGCGATCACCGGGTTGAAGCCGCCCTGGACGAGCTGGCGCAGCCGGGTGGTCCCGGCGTCCTCGCTCTCGCCCGGCTGGGCGGTGGCCTCGCGGGTGTTCTCCCGGACCAGGCCCAGCTCCTCCACGGCGCGGTCCAGGCCGGCCGCCGCGGCGTCGTTGAACGACGCGTCGCCGCGCCCGCCGATGTCGTAGGCCAGGCCGACCCGCAGCGCGCTCGCGTCCGCGGGCGCCGCCTCGGGGGCCGGCTGCGCGCTGGCCGCCGGGACCGACGGCGGCGCGACCCGCTCGCACTCGCCCTGGGCGGCTCCCCCGCCGCCACCGGTGTCGCGGGCACAGCCCGACAGCGCGAGTGCCGCGACGGCCCCGACTGCGATCGCGGTCGCGAACCTGCTCCGCCGTCCGATGCGCTGGTTGTTCCGCACGAACGTCCTCCCCCGTTCCGGCGCCCGCCGGTCGGCGGCGCGCATCCCGCGGGACGGTAACCGCTCACCGCGCCGAGCGGCAGGGTCGCAACAGCGCTGTGACCGGACGCGTCGACAGGCGGTCGAGAAGCGGGCGGGCGGTAGTCTCCGCGCGCCCGGAGTCGATCTCTGCCGGGCCAGTCGCGTCGAGGAGGACGGTGCCGTCGTGGACCGAGCGGAACTGACCGTGCAAGCGCCGCCGGAGCGGGTGTGGGAGCTGGTCTCCGACATCACCCGGGCCGGCGAGTGGAGCCCGGAGGCCACCGGCGGCCGCTGGCGCGGCGATGCCACCGGGCCCGCGGTGGGTGCCCGGTTCGTCGGGCTCAACCGGCACGGCGTGATCCGCTGGCCGACCCACTGCCGGGTCACCGAGTGCGAGCCGGGCCGCCGGTTCACCTTCGTGGTGACCGAGTCGAGGACGGCGTGGGGCTGGGTGCTCACCCCGACCGACGACGGCGCAGGCACCCACGTCGTCGCCTGGCGGGAGAGCGTGGGCACGCCCGCGCTGCCGGTCCGGCTGCTGCAGCGCAGCGGGCTGCTCGGCCGGGACCGGGAGACGATGATGCGCGACGGGCTGGAGCAGAGCCTGCAGCGGGTGCGGACGATCGTGGAGGTCCCCGCCGGGTAGGGCATGCTGCCCGGGTGCCCAGCGCCCCGGGATGGCTCGTCCTGCTGTCGGTGCCGCTGATCCTGAGCGGTGCGGCGCCCGCGGCGCCGGTGGCCGGGCTCGCCACGGCGCCCGCGCCGGTGGCCGTGGCCTGCCCGGGCCAGGAGGTGCCGCCGGGACCGGCCGCCGAGGAGGAGACCGTGCCGGTGGCGCCGCTGCCGGCGCCGGATCCGCCGGTCGGCGGGCTCACCGGCTGCGCCGAGGCGCACGCCGGACCGGTCCCGCCGCCGCCGGTCGGGGTGGCGTCGTACCTGGTCGCCGACCTGGACTCGGGCGCGGTGCTCGCCGCCCGGGCCCCGCACGCCCGGCACCGTCCCGCGTCGACGATCAAGCTGCTGCTCGCCCTCGTCGTCGACGACGTCCTGCCGCCGGACCGGGTCGTCACCGGCACCGTCGAGGACGCGAACATCGAGGGCAGCCGGGCCGGGATCGGCCCCGGCGGCCGGTACACCGTCGAGCAGCTGCTGCACGGCCTGCTGCTGGCGTCCGGGAACGACACCGCGCACGCTCTGTCCCGCGAGCTCGGCGGCACCCCCGCGACGCTCGCCGCCATGCACGACGCGGCCCGCGGCCTGGGGGCGCTGGACACCCGGCCCGCGACCCCGTCCGGTTTGGACGGCCCGGGCATGTCGTCGTCGGCCTACGATCTCGCACTGGTCCTGCGGGAGGCACTGGACCGCCCGCGGCTCGCAGCCGTGCTGCGGTCCCCGGGCATCCCGTTCCCCGGGTTCGCCGACCGGCCCGGCTTCGAGCTCGGCAACGGCGACCGGATGTTCGGCACCCCCGGCTTCCTGGGCGGCAAGAACGGCTTCACCGACGCGGCGCGGCACACCTACGTCGGTGCCGTCGAGCGGGACGGGCGGCGGCTGGTGGTGGCACTGGTGCGCGGCGAGCCGCAGCCGGTGCGGATGGTCGACCAGGCGCGGGCGCTGCTCGACTGGGGTTTCGGCGTCACCGCGGCCGGGATCGGGACACTGGTGGCGCCGGGCGACGTGCCGGCCGATCCGGCATCGACCGGCCCGGGATCGCCCGTCCCGGGCCCGACCGGTCCCGGCCTGACCGGGGCGGACCCGGCCGATCCGGCGCCGTCCGGGTCCGGGGGGTCCGCGACCGCGGGGAGTCCCGCGGCGGGTGATCCCGCCGCGCCCGGGGACCCGGGATCGTCCCGGACCGACGCCGACGGGACCGGTCCGTCCGCGGCGATCATCGTCGGAGCGGTCGCCGCGGCGGTCGGCGTGATCGCGGCGGTGATGGCGGTGCTGCGGCGCCGACTGCGGGGCTGACCCGGGGTCCGCCGGTCCGGGTCGGTCGGCGTGGAGACGGGAGGGACGCCGCAGCGAGCGGCTGCCGCGCGATGGCGAACCGGTGCCGCGCAGTGGCAAGCCCGTGCCGCGCGATGGCGAGCGAGTACGACGCCGAGCCGGGCGCCACCGGGAACGCGGTCCTGGCCGGCCGGACCACGGACGTCGGCCTGCCGCTCGCGCGGCTCGTCGGCCAGTCCGTCGCCGGGTGCGACAACAACCCTGTCCTGAGTGGATTTCCCCCCGACTTTCTTCTAGAGAACAACCAGCCCAACCCGATAGAATCGAACACATGGTCGATATCGACGGTGCGCTGCTCAGTCCCGAGGCGGTCGCCGCCGACCCCTGCCCGCACGGCATGACCCGCGACCTGTGCGCCCTACTGTGCGGAGACGAGAACAGCGAGCCGGTCGTGGTGGTGGACCCGACCCGGCCGGTGGGATTCGCACTGGCACTGGACTGCCAACTCGCCGCCGACAGCCCCGAGCTGTTGAGTGACGCCCAGGTGCTCGACGTCGTCGAAGGCGCCGAACGCCTCGAGCGATGGGCCTCGGCGTTGCGGACCCGGATGCTGGCAGCGTTCGCCGACCGGCACCCACCCGGCAGCAGCGCCGCACCACCGGGCGCCGACCCCCGGGCGGTCACACCGGTGGGCCGCTGGCTGCCCGACCAGGTCGCGTTGACCTTGCGGGTGTCGCTGGAAGAGGCCCGCTGCCTGCTGGCCGGCGCGGCCCGGTTCTCCCACGTACTGCCCGCGACCCTGGCCGAATGGGAGGCCGGGCGGATCGACCAACGCAAGGCCGAGGCCATCGCACACGCCACCAGCGTGCTCGACGACGAACAGGCCCGCGAGGTCGAAGCGCGGGTGCTGCCCGGCGCGGCGGCGGCGATCCGCCGGTTGCTGCAGGACCGGCTGCGGCGCGCGGTGGCCCGGGTCGATCCCGACGGCGCGGCGCGACGGCACGAGCGGGCGAAGACCGACCGCCGGATGTCGATCAGCCGCTCCGAGGACGGGATGGCGTCGCTGTGGCTGTCCGCAGCAGCCGAGCAGACCGAGGCGTCGTGGCGGTCGGTGGACCGGCTGGCCCGATCGTTGGGTGCTGATGACCCGCGGACACTGGACCAGCGGCGGGTCGACCTGGCGCACCAACTGCTGCAGGGCACGATGACGGTCACCGACGTGGAGACCATCCGGGAGGCCGTCAACCGGATCCTGGGATCCGACCCGACCGACCCGACCGGCACGGCCGACCCGTCCGGGCCGGATGGCGGTGCCGCCGGAACCGGTGGGGGCATCGGGCAGGTCGATCGGGTCGCGGGGGCAGCCGGATACGTGGGCCCCCCCCGGCCGAGATACTCGCCGAGATCGTCGCCGCCGTACTGGCGGCACGCCCCGATCCAGGCACGGCGATCGGACGCAAACCACTGATCCAGGTCGTCGTCTCCCTCGACACACTGCTCGGCGACGACCACCCCGCCGAACTGGTCGGACACGGCCCGATCCCCGCCACCACCGCACGCGCCCTGGCCGCCGGCGGCACATGGACCCGCCTCGTGATCGACCCGCTGTCCGGAACGGTCCGCGACCGGGGCCGCAGCACCTACACCCCACCCGAGGACATGGCCGACCTCATACGAGCCCGCGACGGCCTCTGCCGCGGACCACCGTGCAGCCGACCGATCCGCGACCTCGACCACCTCATCCCCTGGGCCCACGGCGGCACCACCGACACCACGAACCTGCACGGCCTGTGCCTGCACCACCACAAGCTCAAGGACACACCCGGCTGGCAGGTCCTCGCCGCAGCCGACGGCTCACTGACCTGGATCAGCCCGTGCGGGCACCGGGAGACCACCCACCCACACGACTACCGACCCCACCTCCACGACGCACACACGACACCGCCCTCCAACGGCTCCGCGACCGCAACCACCACGGCGCCGGCAGCCACGACCGCGGCGACCACGGCCACGGCGACCACGACGTCCATCGCGGCCACGGCAGCGACGGCGCGAGTCGATGCCGATGCCGAAGCCGATGCCCCGCCGTTCTGACCCGGCGCGGGAAGGGGACCGGGGACGCGGGAAGGGATGGACGGAGGGAGCACCCGGCGCGAGAGGAGCGCCCGGCGCGGTAACGAGATGGCTCCGGGCTCAGCGGCGACGGCGGCCCAACGCCCGCAGCCCCAGCGCGCCGCCGATCAGTCCGGCGGTGACCAGGCCGGCCGAGGCGAGCGCGCCGGGGCCCTCCCGCACCACGTACTGCGGCCGGATCACGGCCGGGCCGGGGATGTCGCGCGGTCCCTGGTCGTTCTCCTCGGCGCTGGCCGCCCAGGCAGTCACGAACAGCAGGAACCGGGAGGTGAAGAAGATGAAGATCAGCAGACCGAGGATGGAGCCGAACGCGGCACCGGCCGGGGTCTGACCGATGGTGCCCAGGTAGACGACCATCACCCGCTGCAGAACGGCGAAGCCGATCGCGCCGATCAGCGCGGCCTTCGCGGCACTGCGGAAGGTGACCGGCTCGCGGGGCAGCCGGGCGATCACCCAGAGGAACACCAGCCAGTTCCCGAGCAGGCCGACCAGGAACCCGACGACGTTCAACAGCACGATCGCCCAGCTCGCGCCGCCGAGGCCGACCAGGCCGAGCAGGTAGCTGCCGAGCGCGCCGGTGACCGAGGCGATGGCGAACGACAGCACCAGGGCCAGACCGAGCCCGACCAGCGCCAGCAGGTCGAACGCCAGCCGCTTGATCATCGGCGGGGCCTCGTCGCGCTGCCCCCACTGCTCGGTGAGCGCCTCGCGGAGGTTGCTCATCCAGCCGATCCCGGAGTAGAGCGCGCCGACCAGGCCGATCAGGCCGATCGCACCCGCCCGGTTGATCGCCGTGTCGACGACGCCGTCGAGGGTCTGCCCGAGGTCACCGGGCACCGCCGAGGTAATGCCCTCGCGCAGCTGCTCCACCAGGTCGGGATTGCCGCGCAGCACGAACCCGGCGACGGCGAACGCCACCATCAGCAACGGCACCAGCGCCAGGATCGAGAAGTAGGTGATCGCCGCGGCGTAGTGGTCGCCGTGGTTCTCGGTGTAGCGCTCCCCGGCCCGGACCAGGTGGTCGAGCCAGGGGTGCTTCTCCCGCTGGCGCTCGAGGAAGGTCGGGCCCTCCTCCTCGTCGTCGTCGAACCGGTGCGCCGTCGTCGTCGGACGGTTGTCGGCCATCGTTCCCCCGGGGTCGGTCGTGCTCGCCCGCCCGGGACTCGTCAGCCTGCGGGCGGGAGGAAGCCGATCCTCTCGTGAACTGCGGCCAGTGTCGCGCCGGACACCTCGCGCGCCCGGGTGGCACCGTGCGCCAGAACCCGGTCCAGCTCCGCCGGGTCGGCGAGATAGCCGCGGACCCGCTCGGCGAACGGCTCCGCGAAGGCCGCGACGATCTCGCCGAGGTCCTTCTTGAGATCGCCGTAGCCGCGGCCCTCGTACTCGGCCTCGACCTCGGAGACCTTCCGGTCGGTCATCGCCGCGTTGATCGTCAGGAGGTTCGCGATGCCCGGCTTGGTCTCCGGGTCGTAGCGGATCTCACGCTCGTTGTCGGTGACCGCCGAGCGGATCTTCTTGGCGGACGTCTTCGGCGGGTCCAGCAGCTCCACGATCCCGGACGGCGACGACGCCGACTTGCTCATCTTCGCCGTCGGGTCCTGCAGGTCGAAGATCTTCGCCGTGGCCTGCGGGATGTGGGGCTCGGGCACCTGGAACGTCGCGCCGAAGCGGTGGTTGAACCGCTGCGCCAGGTTGCGGGTCAGCTCCAGGTGCTGGCGCTGGTCCTCGCCGACCGGCACCTGATCGGCCTGGTAGAGCAGGATGTCGGCGGCCTGCAGCACCGGGTAGGTGAACAGCCCGACGGTGGCGCGGTCGGCCCCGTGCCGCGCCGACTTGTCCTTGAACTGGGTCATCCGGCCGGCCTCGCCGAACCCGGTGATGCACTCCAGCACCCAGCTCAGCCGGGCGTGCTCGGGCACGTGCGACTGCACGAACAGGGTGCACCGCTGCGGGTCCAGGCCGAGGCCGAGCAGCTGCGCCGCGGCCACCCGGGTCCGCTGCGCCAGTTCCTTCGGGTCGTGCTCGACGGTGATCGCGTGCAGGTCGACCACGCAGTAGAACGCCTCGTGGCTCTCCTGCAGCGCGACCCACTGCCGCAGCGCGCCCAGGTAGTTGCCGAGATGGAACGAGTCGGCGGTGGGCTGGATCCCGGAGAGCACGCGGGGACGGCGGTCGGTCATGAACGGCATCCTCGCAGCCCCCGGCGGACGCGGTCAGCTCGGTTGTACCGGCGACACCGAACCCCGGTCGAACGCCGCACCGCACCGGTCGCAGACCAGCCGGACCTGCAGCACCGCACCGCAGGCGCGGTGCCGGATCGTGAGGTCCACCGGCGACCCGTCGATCCCGGCGTGCCAGCGGAGCGACCAGTCGACCAGACAGGCGAAGATCGGGAACGACGCGATCCCCTTCTCGGTGAGCCGGTAGCTGCCGTCCCCGGTGCGCGCCAGCACCCCCAGCTCGACGAACCGGCGCAGTCGGTCGGAGAGCACCTCCGGGGAGATCGCGAGCGCGTCGGCGATCCCGCTGAACGAGCGGAGCCCGGTCAGCGCGGCGCCGAGCACGGTGGCCCCCCAGCGGTCACCGATGATCTCCATCGCCCCGGGGAGCAGGGACATCGGGTCGTCCGGGAGCCGGCCGCGGGTGCGCCGCGGGTGCTGGCGCGCCAGCTGCTCCAGGCCGGGCGTCCCGGGCGTCCGGTGCACCGTGGTGTCCCGCGCCCCGACCCGCTCGCCGCAGGCCGCGCAGCAGGTCAGCACCCCGGCCGGGGCGCCGCAGGCCCGGTGCACGATGTCCGGCAGCGGGACCTCCCGGGGCACCCAGGACTTCTCCCAGTGCCAGGTGGTGATCAGCAGCTTCCAGACGTCGGCGCCGCGCTCGGTCAGCGCGTACTCGCGCCGCTCCCGGCCGCCCTCACGGTAGGGCCGGGTCTGCAGCAGCCCCGCGTCGACCAGCGACCGCAGCCGCGCGGACAGCGTCGCGTCGGAGATGTTGAGGGTGTCCCGCCAGCCCGCGTAACGGCGCACCCCGAGGGCCGCCCGCTGCAGGATCAGCAGGGTCCAGGTGTCCGCGAGCAGGCCGAGCCCGCACCCGACGGCGCCCAGCTTCTGCGCCCGCACTTGCCCGCCTCCCTTGACCAGCCCCGATCATGATCGTACTGTGAGGGTCTGACTCTGCCGATCGAAGCCGGGCCGCGCAACGGGGAGCGCCAGCGGACGGGGCGGAGTGTGGATCGGGCTCGGGGGGTCCGATCCACCCGGACGGCCGGTCCGGATCCGCGGCGGCGCTGAGGGGGAGGTCGCCACGGTCCGGCCGGTCGTGCGTGGGTGCGACGGTCTAGCCGGCGGACTGCCCGCTGTCGTCCGGGTTCCCGGACTGCTCGTCGTCACCGGTCTCCGGAGCGGGCGCCGGCTGCATCGTCACGACGCCCTTCTCCAGGTCGATCGGGCCCAGCCGCCACTGCTCCCCGCCCTGCGCGGCGTCCGAGTCCTCGTGGATCCGCTTCCGCGGGAACATCTCTCCGAGCACGCTCATGCCACCACCGTACGACGGTTCCGCCGCCCGGCGGCGGCCCCGGCGGCGGGCCGGGTGGCGCGGCCGGTCCGGCCGCTCAGGCCGGGGTCAGCGGCAGCATCGTCGGACCGGGCCGCGGGGCCGGGACCAGCGTCGTCGGCTCACCCCGGTAGGTGGTCGTCCGCTGCCGCACCGGGCGCCCGGCGCCGTGCGCGATCGCGGTGAGCTCCTCCACCGAGCGCTCCGAACCGTTCTCCGAGCCGGCCATCCGGCTGATCGTCTCCTCCATCAGGGTGCCGCCCATGTCGTCGGCCCCACCGGCGAGCACCTCGGCGGCCAGGTCGTCGCCGAGCTTCACCCAGGACACCTGGATGTGGTCGATCCGCCCGTGCAGCGCGAGCCGGGCGAACGCGTGCACCGCCCGGTTGTCCCGCTCGGTCGGCCCGGGCCGGGCGAGTCCGGCCAGGTAGATCGGCGCGTTGTGGTGCACGAACGGCAGCGGGACGAACTCGGTGAACCCGGCCGCGTTGTGCTCACTGGCGCGGTCCTGGATCGAGGCCAGGGTGCGCAGGTGCCCGAGCCAGTGCCGCGGCTCGTCGACGTGGCCGTACATCATCGTCGACGACGACGGGATCCCCAGCTCGTGCGCCGTGGACACGACCTCGATCCACTGCGCGGCCGGGAGCTTGCCCTTGGTGAGCACCCAGCGGACCTCGTCGTCGAGGATCTCCGCGGCGGTGCCCGGGATCGAGCCGAGGCCGGCCGCCTTCAGCTCGGTGAGCCACTCCCGGATCGACACGCCCGCCTTGGCCGCCGCGGAGACGACCTCCATCGGGGAGAACGCGTGCACGTGCATCCCGGGGACGGCCTCGTGCACCGCACGGACCAGATCGCCGTAGAACGAGGTGGGCAGCTGCGGGTCGATCCCGCCCTGCACGCAGACCTCGGTCGCGCCGTCCCGGGCGGCCTCGGCGGCCCGCGCGGCGACGTCGTCGAGGGAGAGCCGGAACGCGTCGGCGTCCCGCTCACGCTGGGCGAACGCGCAGAACCGGCAGCCGACGTAGCAGACGTTCGAGAAGTTGATGTTCCGGTTGACGACGTAGGTGACGTCGTCCCCGTTCACCGACCGGCGGACGTCGTCGGCGAGACCCAGCAGGGTCCGCAGCGCGGGACCGTCGGCGGTGAGCACCGCCATCGCGGCCGCGGCGTGCGCCGGATCGAGCAGCGCCGCCGGATCGGACGCGGCCAGGTCCAGGCCGGCCTTCACGTCGCCGTCGAGCCGCTCGGGCGCCCGCGAGCGCTGCTCGGCCAGCTCGGCGGCCACCTCGTCCCAGTCGCCGTAGACCGAACCGAAGTCGGTGCGCCGGTCGTCGGTGCGCCCGGTGGTGTCGATGGTGCTGTTCAGGTCGGTGCGCCCGGTGGAGGCGAACCCGCCGTCCGGCTCCTGCCAGGGCCGCCCCTCGACGACCACGCCCGGATCGGCGAGGCCGTCGGCGGTCGCCAGTGCGGCGACGTGGCCGTGCAGCCGGGTGTCGATCCACGGCGACCCGGCGCGCACGTACTTCGGGTAGGCGGTGAGCCGCTCCCGCAGCTCGAAGCCCTCGGCGGCGGTGACCCGGGCCAGCTCGTCGACGGCCGGCCACGGCATCTCCGGGGACACGTGGTCCACGGTCACCGGGGAGACCCCGCCCCAGTCGTCGATGCCGGCGCGCACCATCAGCCCGAACTCCTCGCCGACCAGGTTCGGCGGGGCCTGCAGCCGGATCTTCGGGCCGAGCACGACGCGGGCGACGGCGATCGTCGCGGCCAGGTCGTCGAGATCGGCGTCCGGGTCGTTCGCCATCGCGGTGTCCGGCTTCGCCCGGAAGTTCTGGACGATCACCTCCTGCACGTGCCCGTGCGCCCGGGCGGCGGAGCGGATCGCGAACAGCGACTCGGCCCGCTCGGTGCGGTTCTCGCCGATCCCGATCAGGATCCCGGTGGTGAACGGGATGCCGACCCGGCCGGCGTCGGTCAGCGCGCGCAGCCGGACGGCGGGCTCCTTGTCGGGGCTGCCGAAGTGCGGGCCGCCCTTCTCGAACAGCCGCTGCGAGGTGGTCTCCAGCATCATCCCCATGCTGGCCGCGACCGGCTTGAGCCGGGTCGCCTCCTCCCAGGACATGACGCCCGGGTTGAGGTGCGGCAGCAGCCCGGTCTCCTCCAGCACGGCGATCGCGCAGGCCCGGACGTAGTCGAGCGTCGAGTCGTAGCCGCGGGCGTCGAGCCACTCACGGGCCTGCGGCCAGCGGTCCTCCGGCCGGTCGCCGAGGGTGAACAGCGCCTCCTTGCACCCCTGCGCGGCGCCCTGGCGGGCGATCTCGACGACCTCGTCGCGCTCCAGGAACATCGACTCGAGGCGGTGCGGCACGGTCGCGAACGTGCAGTAGTGGCAGCGGTCGCGGCAGAGCCGGGTCAGCGGGATGAACACGTTGCGGGAGTAGGTGACGACGCCGGGGCGCCCTTCCTCGACCAGCCCCGCGTCACGCACCCGGCCCGCGTGCGTGAGCAGCTCGTCGAGATCGTCGCCGCGCGCGGCGAGCAGCACCGCGGCCTCGGTGACGTCCAGCGTCGCGCCGTCCCGGACGCGCCGCAACGCCCGCCGGATCGCGGAGGCGGACGGGGCGGCCTGGGCCGGAACGGAATCGGCAGGAGTGTCGGCCATGGACCCACAGTAGGTTTCCCGCATCACCGCAGCGACCGTCGAACATCAACGGGTGGTCAACTCGTGGCGCGGGTCACTCCGCGGCGCCGGCGTCCCGGCCGAGCTGCTGCACCCACCCGCGCACGACGGCGGCCGCGAGGGGACCGACGGCGGGCGGCTCCGGATCGAGGATCCGCTGCATGCCGATCCCGCGCAGCTCGGCCACCACCCGCAGGGCGACGATCCCGGCGTCGACGTCGGACCGGACGGTGCCCGCGGCCTGCCCCGCGACCACGTCGGCGCGCAGCCGGTCCCGGAACCAGGCGTCCCGCTCGCGCATCATCGGGGCGAGATCGCCGCCGCCCACGGCATCGGCCCACAGCACCAGGAACGCCTGCCAGGTCGGAGAATCGGCCCCGAGGCCGAGCAGGTAGGCCTCGACGAACCGCAGCAGCCGGTCGAGTCCGGGCGGCTCCTGCTGGATGCCGGGCGCCAGACCGGCCTGCGCCTCCTGCACCAGCGCCTCGAGCAGGCCCTGCTTGGAGCCGAAGTGGTGGGTGACCATCCCGCGGCTGTAACCGGCACGCTCGCCGACCCGGGCGAAGGTCACCGCGCGGATCCCGGACTCGGCGACGAGCTCGGCAGCGGCGGCGAGCAGGGCCGTGCGGGCGCGCGTCCGGCGCTGCTCCTGGGTGCGGCGCTCCCCGGGCCGGGCGCCGGGGTCCGGGACCGCCGTGCCCGGCGTGGCCGCACGCGGCGTGGCTGCCCCCGACATGACCGTGAGCATACGAACCCGTGCCCCGCAGTCGGCCACCGTCCCGCATGGATATCTGTTGGCTGACTGACATGTATGGTGCGGGCATGGTTCAGCGTCGGGCGGCGCGAGACCGAGCTGCTCGCCGAGCTGGGCGGGGCGACCCTCGACCGGCTCCTCGCCGAGGCGCGGGCCACCCTGGTGGGCCGGGCGGCGACCTGGATGTCGCTGCGCACCACGGACGGCCTGGACGCGGCCCGCGCGGACTGGCAGCGGGTCGCGCACGGCGGGCCGCCCGGTCTGGGCGCCGTCGTCGTCCGGCCCTGAGCGGGCCGGCCCGGATCAGTCCCCGACCCGGGCCGCGGTACCCCCGGTGACGGCGACGAGCTCGGCGAACGTCGTCGGGAACACCGACCGGGCGATCCCGCCGGCCGCCCAGACCCGGTCGTAGTCGTCGAGTGCGACGTCGACCAGCGTGCGCAGCGGCGCCGGGTGCCCGACCGGCGCCACCCCGCCGATGACCTGCCCGGTGGCCGCCCTGACCAGGTCCCGGTCGGCCCGGCCGACCGACCGCGCCCCGACCAGCGCGGCGACCCGGCCGGTGACCACCCGGTGCCGCCCCGAGGTGAGGACGAGCAGCGCCTCGCCGTCGGCGTCGAACACCAGCGAGTTGGCGATCTGGCCGATCTCGACGTCGAGCGCCGCGGCCGCCGCGGCCGCGGTGGTCACCGCGTCCGGCAGCAGGACCAGTCCGGCGATCGACGCCGGATCCGCACCCGCGGTGCGCAGCGCCTCCTTCACGGCAGCGACCCGCGGATGGTCGGCGGGATGCTCGGCGGCCCCGGTGGAGTCGTTCATCGTCCCATCCTGCTGGCCGGTTCCACCGGTTTTCAGCGGTTGTCAGCGGCTTTCAGCGGCTTTCAGCGGGCTGCCCACAGCAGCATCGCGACGACCGCGAACAGCAGCAGTCCGGCCACGACGAGCAGGATCCAGCGGTTGCGGCCCAGGTCGCCGCCGGTCGGGCGGGGCCGGGCGGCCCGCTCCAGCAGGGCGTGGGCGTCGTCCGGCCCGGTGCGCTCCGCGGGATCGGCCGCGGTCAGCCCGGCGATCGCGCGTTCCAGCGGGCCGCCGGACGGGATCCGCCGCCCGGCCGTGTGCGCCAGCAGCGCGCCGAGGCTCCACAGGTCGGCGGCCGGGCCGTCGCCGGCCCCGGCGCGGCGCTCGGGCGGGCTGAACGGCCCCGGTTCCCGGCCGACCGCGCGGGCCAGGCCCAGGTCGGTGACCAGTGCGGACCCGTCCGGGGCGAGCAGCACGCAGTCCGGATCGAGACCGCCGTGCGTGCCGCCCGCGGTGTGCACCGCGCGCAGCGCGGCGAGCACGTCCCGGCCGATCGCGGCGGTCCGCTGCGCGCCGAGCGGGCCGCCCTCGACGAGCCTGCCCAGCGGCCGGGCGTCCGGACGCTCGGTGACCAGGTACTCGCGCAGGGCGCCGTCCGGGGTGCGGTCGGTGATCAGGTCCAGGACGCCGGCCACCCCGGGATGCTGCAGCCGGCCCGCGGCGCGCACCTCCGCGAGCAGGCGTTCGCGCAGGCCGTCGCCGTGCGCGGGCACCGCGATCTCGGTGATCGCGACCATCCGGCCGGTGATCCGGTCCTCGGCGCGGCGGACCGGGCCGAAACCGCGCCGGTCCAGCTCATCGAGCAGCACGTAACGGCCGCCGACCACGCCGGTCCCGGTCACCCGGGTTCCCCGAGCCGGACCGTCACCGGGGCGTGGTCGGACCAGCGCCGGTCGTGCGACGGCGCCCGCTCGACAACGGCGCCGGTCGCCGCCGCCGCGACGCCGGGCGTGCCGAGCAGGTGGTCGATCCGCCAGCCCACGTCGTTGTCGAAGGCCCGCCCGCGGTAGCTCCACCACGAGTACGGCCCGTCGACATCCGGGTGCTGGTCGCGGACCAGATCGGCCCAGCCGTGCTCGACCAGCCCGGCGAACCACTCCCGCTCGTGCGGCAGGAAGCCGGAGTTCTTCCGGTTCCCCCGCCAGTTCCGCAGGTCCAGCTCGGTCGGCGCGATGTTCCAGTCGCCGGCCACGACCATCTCGCGGCCGGTCGCGACGCACCGGCCGAACGCGGCGCGCAGGTGATCGCCGAAGGTCTTGCAGAACGCGTCCTTGGCGTCCTGCTTCTCGGTCCCGGCCAGGCCCTTGGGCAGGTAGAGCGACCCGACGGTGAACCCGCCGGGCAGGTCGACCTCCAGGTAGCGGCCGTCGAGGTCGGTGGCCGGGTCGCCGAACCCGATCCGCACCGCCTCCGGCTCGGCCCGGCTCAGCACGGCGACGCCGTTCCGCCCCTTCGCCGTCTCCGAGGGCACCAGCCGCAGGTGCCAGCCGTGCTCGTCGAGGGTGGCCCGGAAGGCGTCCGGCAGCTCCTCCGGGCGGGCCCGGACCTCCTGCAGGCAGACGACGTCGGCCGCGGTCCCCGCCAGCCAGTCGAGCAGCCCCTTCGTGGAGGCGGCCCGGACGCCGTTGACGTTCGCGGTACTGAGGACACGGACGGCAACCACCCGCCTACTCTCCCGCACCGCCCGGCACCGTCCGGAACGGGCTCAGCAGACGCTGCCCGCCGTCGCGGCGACGCTGTCCGAAGGGACCCACCGCTCACCGCCGGTGAGCTTGCGGAACCCGGTGTCGACGATCGTCTCGGCCGGGACCTCCTGGCCGCTGCGCAGCGTCTCCACCGCCTGCGCGGTCGGGCTCGGCGCCGCCCGGACGGTGACCTCGGCCGCCTGCACGGTCACCGTGCAGGCGTTCTCCAGGCTGCCGGTCGCGCCGCCGTAGCCGAGCGCGATCGCGGTCAGCCCGACCCCGATCAGGCCGACCAGCGGCCAGCCGGTCAGCAGCGACTTCCTGGAGAGCCCGAGCTTCACCTTCGCCACGCGTGTGGTCCCCTTCCCGCGACCGTCCTCGCACGTACGGTAACCGCTCCGCCGCGGCGGGGAGATCCACCGACCGGGGTGTCGGACCGGTTACTCCTGCGGGCGTCGCCGGGCGGGTGCGGGATAGCGTGTGCGCGCAGATGCGGGTCGCCGCCGGGGACCCGCCCGGTCACCCCGGGCTCGTCCCCCCGCGCCACCCGTCGCAGGAGATCCGACGACGAGCCGAGGCAGGCCAGACACGCGATGAAGCTCATCTACACGTACACCGACGAGGCGCCCGCGCTGGCGACCCATTCGTTCCTGCCGGTCATCGAGGCGTTCGCCGGGCAGGCCGGGGTCGACGTGGAGACCCGCGACATCTCGCTGGCCGGCCGGATCCTGGCGAAGTTCCCGGACCGGCTGACCGAGGCGCAGCGCGTCCCGGACGCGCTCGCCGAGCTGGGCGAGCTGGCGACCACGCCGGACGCCAACATCATCAAGCTGCCCAACATCAGCGCCTCGGTCCCGCAGCTCAAGGCGGCGATCCGGGAGCTGCAGGCGGGCGGCTACGACGTGCCGGACTACCCGGAGGACCCGCAGACCGACGACGAGCGCGCCGCGAAGGCGGCCTACGACTCGGTCAAGGGCTCCGCGGTCAACCCGGTGCTGCGCGAGGGCAACTCCGACCGGCGCGCCCCGCTGTCGGTGAAGAACTTCGCGCGCAAGCACCCGCACTCGATGGGCGCCTGGAGCGCCGACTCCAAGAGCCACGTCGCGACCATGTCCGACGGCGACTTCCGGCACTCCGAGACCTCCTTCACCGCACCGGCCGACGGCGCCGTGCGGATCGAGCACGTGGCCGCCGACGGCACCGTCACCGTGCTGAAGGAGTCGGTGACGGTCCTCGAGGGCGAGGTGATCGACGGCGCCGTGCTGCGCAAGGAGGCCCTGCGGGAGTTCCTGGCCGAGCAGATCGCCGACGCGAAGGAGCGGGGTGTCCTGTTCTCGGTGCACCTCAAGGCCACGATGATGAAGGTCTCCGACCCGATCATCTTCGGGCACGCGGTGCGCGCCTACTTCGCGGACGTCTTCGAGACCTACGGCGACGACCTCGCGTCGGTCGGCGCCGACCCGGACGACGGCCTGGCGTCGGTGCTGTCCGCGATCGAGAAGCTGCCCGCCGACAAGCGGGCCGCGATCGAGAAGGCGATCGACGACGCCTACGCCACCGGCCCGGCGCTGGCCCAGGTCGACTCCTCCCGCGGGATCACCAACCTGCACGTGCCCAGCGACGTCATCATCGACGCCTCGATGCCGGCCGCGATCCGCTCGTCGGGCCAGATGTGGAACGCCGACGACACGACGCAGGACGCCAAGTTCGTCATCCCGGACTCGTCCTACGCCGAGCTGTACGACGAGACCGTCAAGCACTGCATCGCCAACGGCGCCTTCGACCCGACGACGATGGGCACCGTCCCGAACGTCGGCCTGATGGCGCAGAAGGCCGAGGAGTACGGCAGCCACGACAAGACGTTCGAGATCGCCTCGGCCGGCACCGTCCGGGTGGTCGACGCCGGCTCGGGCGAGGTCCGGCTGTCGCACGAGGTCGCCGAGGGCGACATCTGGCGGGCCTGCCAGACCAAGGACGCGCCGATCCGCAACTGGGTCGGCCTCGCCGTCGAGCGGGCCAGGGCGACCGGCTCGCCGGCGGTGTTCTGGCTGGACTCCGCGCGCGCCCACGACGCGCAGCTGATCGCCAAGGTCGAGAAGTACCTGGGCGAGCACGACACCGACGGCCTGACCATCGAGATCCTGAACGTCGCCGAGGCCACCCGCTACACCCTGGAGCGGGCCCGCAAGGGCGAGGACACCATCTCGGTCACCGGCAACGTGCTGCGCGACTACCTGACCGACCTGTTCCCCATCCTCGAGCTGGGGACCTCGGCGAAGATGCTCTCGATCGTCCCGCTGATGAACGGCGGCGGCCTGTTCGAGACCGGCGCCGGCGGCTCCGCCCCGAAGCACGTCCAGCAGCTGCAGAAGGAGAACCACCTGCGGTGGGACTCGCTCGGCGAGTTCCTGGCGCTGGCCGTGTCGCTGGAGATGCTGGCGTCGAAGTCGCCGGACCCGCTCCGCGCGAAGCTGCTCGGCCAGACCCTCGACGAGGCCACCGGGAAGCTGCTGGAGAACGGGAAGTCCCCGTCGCGCAAGGTCGGCGAGCTGGACAACCGGGGCAGCCACTTCTACGTCGCGCTGTACTGGGCGCAGGCGCTGGCCGCGCAGACCGAGGACCCGGAGCTGGCGGCGGTGTTCGCCCCGCTCGCGGCCACCCTCGCCGAGCAGGAGGAGACGATCGTCGCCGAGCTCAACGCGGTCCAGGGTGAGCCGGTCGACCTGGGCGGCTACTACCACGTGGACCGGGCCCGGGCCGACGAGGTGATGCGCCCGAGCGCCACCTTCAACGCCGCGATCGACGGGTTCGCCGGCAAGGCCTGATCCGCGCCGCCGCACACGGGGGCCCGTCCTGCGGGGCGGGCCCCCGTCGTGTCCGGGCTACGTCGCGGGCGGCGCGGTCGCCGCGGCCACCGTCCCGGCCGCGGGCCGGGAGATCTCGGCCCACACCTCGTCCAGCGAGAGACCGAGCACGTCGGCGATCGCCGCGATGGTCGGGAACGCGGGGGTCGCGACCCGGCCGGACTCGATCTTGCGCAGGGTCTCCGGCGAGACGCCCGCCTCCAGCGCGGTGTCCAGCATCGGGCGCGCCCCCCTGGCCGTGCGGAGGAGGCAGCCGAGGCGCCGACCGCGCTCGACCTCGGCGGGGGTGAGCGGAAGCCTGACCATGGCGCCGATGATAGTACCGGTATAGTTTCACCGGTATTGTTATTGGACGCCCTCCGGAGGACACCCCGTGATCGAGATCCTGAGCCCCGCGGAGGTCGCCCGCGCCCGGTCCGCCGGCGCCCTGGTCGCCGACGTGCTGCAGGAGCTGCGCCACGCCACCACACCCGGCACGAACCTGCTCGACCTCGACCGGCTGGCCGCCACGCTGATCGCCGACGGCGGCGGGACGTCCTGCTACGTCGACTACGCACCGTCGTTCGGGCGCGGGCCGTTCGGCCACCACGTCTGCACCGCGGTCAACGATGCCGTGCTGCACGGCCGCCCGCACGACCGCGCACTCGCCGACGGCGACCTGCTCACCCTCGATCTCGCCGTCACCGTCGACGGGATCGCGGCGGACTCGGCGATCAGCTTCGTCGTGGGCGACCGGGCCCCCGCGGAGAGCCTCGCCCTGATCGACGCGACCGAGCGGGCGCTGGCGGCCGGGATCGCGGCCGCCCGCCCGGGTGCCCGCATCGGCGACATCTCGCACGCGATCGGCACCGTGCTGGGCGGATCGGGCTACGCGATCAACACCCAGTTCGGCGGGCACGGCATCGGCTCGACGATGCACCAGGACCCGCACATCACCAACACCGGGCGTCCGGGGCGCGGCTACCGGCTGCGTCCCGGGCTGCTGCTGGCGCTCGAGCCGTGGGTGATGGCGGACACCGCCGAGCTCGTCACCGACGACGACGGCTGGACCCTGCGCAGCGCGACCGGCTGCCGCACCGCGCACAGCGAGCACACGATCGCCGTCACCCGCGACGGCGCCGAGATCCTCACCCTGCCGCGGCACCTGCGCCCCTGACGACAGGATTGGCGAGCCGGTATCCGATTGGGCGCACGGCACCGCCGAGCGGGTGCATCCGACGATCTTCACTGCGATCATCGGGTGATCACCGCGATCGACGGCGACGATCACCGACCCGTCCGGACCATCCCCGGTCACCGAGCGTGCGCGACGCGCCGGTAGAATCCTGATAGCGATGATCATTATCGAGCAGCCGCCGACCGTGCCGCCCCGGGCCCCCCGACCCGCCCGGCCGGTCCCGCCGAGCGCCACCAGCACCGGCCCCGGCCGCCCCGGCAGCAAGCGGCCGGCCGGCCCGCGCCGCCCGCCGACCCGGCGCCCGGCGAGCCCCGCCACCCCCGGCGACACCCGGCGCTGAGCGCCGGGCGGCTCGGCCCCGGCCGAGGCCCGCGTCCCGGGCCGCCGGCGTTCAGCTGACCGTCAGCGAGCTGCTGGTGATCGTCAGCGCGAGCAGCAGGACCGCGACGCCGAACCCGCCGTAGACCAGCGCATCGGTGTAGCGGCCCCGGATCGCCAGCAGGCCCACCCGGTCCTGCGGCAGCGCCACCCGCAACCCGGTCGCGACCAGCAGCGCGACGGCGAACAGCGCCGACCCCTCCCGCCAGTGCTCGGTCACCACCCGCTGCAGGCCGACGACCGCGATCAGCAGCACCACGAGCAGCGGCCAGTGCGTCCGCAGCCGGGCCCGCAACCCGTGCCCGGTCCGGCTCATCGCCTCCACGGTGACCTCCGGTTCAGCCGGACGAGCTGCGTGCTGCCTGCTGCTCACTCCGGCAAGCTTCGCTCGGCTGCCTCGACGACGTTCGTCAGCAGCATCCCCCGGGTCATCGGGCCCACGCCACCGGGCATCGGGGCGAGCTTCCCGGCGACCTCGGCCACCTCCGGCGAGACGTCCCCGACCAGACCGAGATCGGTCCGGGTGACACCGACGTCCAGCACCGCGGCACCCGGCCGGATCTGGTCCGCGGTGATCAGCCCTGCCTTCCCCGCGGCCGCGACGACCACGTCGGCCTCCCGCAGGTGCGCCGCCAGGTCCCGGGTGCCGGTGTGGCAGAGGGTCACCGTCGCGTTCTCGCTGCGCCGGGTCAGCAGCAGCCCGAGCGGCCGCCCGACCGTCACCCCGCGACCGACGACCACCACCCGCGCGCCGTCGAGCTCCACGTCGAACCGGCGGCACAGCTCCACGATGCCGCGCGGGGTGCACGGCAGCGGGCCCGGCTCGCCGAGCACCAGGCGGCCCAGGTTGACCGGGTGCAGGCCGTCGGCGTCCTTGGCCGGGTCGACCCGCTCCAGCGCGGCGCCGGCGTCCAGCCCGGCGGGCAGCGGCAGCTGCACGATGAACCCGGTGCACGACGGGTCCGCGTTCAGCTCGTCGATCACGTCCTCGACCTGGGCCTGGCTCGCGTCCGCCGGCAGCTCGCGCTGCAGCGAGGTGATCCCCACCTTGGCGCAGTCCCGGTGCTTGCCCCGGACGTAGGCGTGCGAACCGGGGTCGTCCCCGACCAGGACGGTGCCCAGGCCCGGGGTCACCCCCGCCGCCGCCAGCTTCTCCACCCGCGCCCGCAGGTCCTCCAGCAGCTCCGCCAGCGTCGCCTTGCCGTCCATCACCCGTGCGCTCACCCGGCCATCCTCGCAGGTGCCCGGACGGGTGACGGAACCTGATCGAACGAGGTGCTCGTGCCGCCGAGGTAGTGGGACCCGGAGCCACGACCTGCGCGGACGCCGGTGGACCGTGCAATCGGAGAAGGGGATGCGGTCTGGTCGTCCGGAGGGGCCGGAAACGATCTCGACGAGAGCAGAATCACACAGCCGGTGCCGGACCGGCCACAACTCGACGAGGAGTTTCCCATGAGCGTGGAGAGCGAGACCGCTGCCGCGACAGCCGCGGCACCGCCCGCGGCGGCCGCGCCGCCGCCCGCCAATCCCGCACTGCTCGGCCTGATCTGTTTCCTGCCCGCGGGCATCACGCTGGGCCTGTGGTTCGTCGGCTATCTCGACACCACCGCCCTGCCGGGCGGGATGATCCCCGCACTGACCTTCTCGGCCGGTCTGTTCATGATGATCGCCACGATCTCCGCACTGCGGGTCGGCGACAGCGTCTCGGCCGCGATCTTCGGGGTGTTCTCCGCGTTCTGGACCAGCTTCGGTGTGCTGCTCATGGCGCTGAACAACGGCTGGATCATCGACGCGGGCACCGGTGAGGCGCTGTCGACCGCGCAGATCGGCTCCATCCAGTCGACCTACCTGCTGTCGTTCACCCTGGTCTTCATCCTGCTGACGCTCGCCACGCTGCGGCTGCCGCTGATGTTCACCGTCGGGTTCGTGCTGGTCGACATCACGTTCGTGCTCGCCTACCTGGGGGTGACCGCCGGCAACGCCGGGTTGTTCCCGATCGCCGGGATCACCACGTTCGCGTTCTGCGCGGTGTTCGCCTACATCCTGTTCGACGCGTTCGGCCAGACCCTGGGCGGACGTGCGATGGCGATGGGCAATCCGCTCGTGCGGTCCTGACCGCACCGGGGCGCCCACCCGCGCGGGTGGGCGCCTCAGCGGAAGTCGCGGGACCGCACCGTGACCGCCAGCGGCATCCGCTGCAACCGGTCGGCCAGCAGGTTCAGCACCCCCTCCGGGCTGCGTTCCAGCCGGCCGCGCACCAGCAACGCGGCGCTGCCCAGCGCCACCGACCGGTACCGCGCCCACAGCCCCTCCGAACAGGTCACGTTGAGCATCCCGGACTCGTCCTCCAGGTTCACGAACGTCACCCCGCCCGCCGTCGCCGGACGCTGCCGGTGGGTGACCAGACCACCGACCAGCACCCGCGGCGGCGCCTCCGGCCCGGACCGGTGCCGGTCCTCGTCCGGGCGGGCCTGCTCCCGGCGCCCGACGGCGTCGAGCCGGTCGATCCGGATCGCACCGAGCGCGTCGAGCTCGCTCCGCAGGTGCTGCACCGGATGGCTGTCCGGGGAGACACCGGTGGCCCAGACGTCGGACACCGTCAGCTCGGCCTCGGTCATCCCGGGCAGCGCGGGCGCCGTCAGGCCGACCGCGGTGCCCGGCAGGTGCTCCGGGCGCACCCCCGCCACCACACCGGCCGCCCACAGCGCCTCCCGCCGGTCCACCCCGAAGCAGCCGAACGCACCGGCGGTGGCCAGCGCCTCGGCCTGCGGGCCGGTCAGCCGGACCCGGCGGGCGAGATCCGCGAGATCGGCGAACGGGCCGCCCGCGTCCCGCTCGGCGTCGATCGTCGCGGCCAGCTCGGCGCCGACCGTCCGGACCCCGGACAGGCCGAGCCGGACCGCCCGGCCGCCGGTGCCCGCCCGCTCGTCCTCCGGCACGGCCTGCAGGATCGCGTCGGCGCGGCCGTGGTTCACGTCCGGCCCGCGGACCGGCACCCCGTGCCGGCGCGCGTCGGCGACCAGCGACTGCGGCGAGTAGAAACCCATCGGCTGGGCGTTGAGCAGCGCCGCGCAGAAGGCCGCCGGGTGGTAGCGCTTGAACCACGCCGAGTAGTAGACGAGCGCGGCGAAGCTGATCGAGTGGCTCTCCGGGAAACCGAAGTTCGCGAACGCCAGCATCCGGGTGAAGATCCGGTCGGCCGGCTCGCCGGTGATCCCGTTCGCCGCCATCCCGTCGAAGAACCGGGTACGCAGCCGCTCCATCCGCTCGGTGGACCGCTTGGCCCCCATCGCCCGGCGCAGCTCGTCGGCCTCGGCGGCGGAGAACCCGGCCACGTCGACCGCGATCTGCATCATCTGCTCCTGGAACAGCGGGATGCCCAGGGTCCTGTCCAGCGCCGGGCGCAGCAGCTCGTGATCGTGCTCCCACTCCTCGAGGCCGTTGCGGCGGCGGATGTAGGGGTGCACCGAGCCGCCCTGGATCGGGCCGGGCCGGATCAGCGCGACCTCGACGACCAGGTCGTAGAACTCGCGCGGGCGCAGCCGCGGCAGCGTCGCCATCTGGGCCCGGGACTCCACCTGGAACACCCCGACCGAGTCCGCGCGCGACAGCATCGCGTAGACCTCCGGATCGGACTCGCCGATCTCGTGCAGCGCGATCCGGGTGCCCTCGTGCTCGGCGACCAGGTCCACCATCAGGTGCAGCGCGGTGAGCATCCCCAGGCCGAGCAGGTCGAACTTGACCAGCCCCGCGGTGGCGCAGTCCTCCTTGTCCCACTGCACGACCGTGCGGTCCGCCATCCGGGCCCACTCCACCGGGACGACCTCGGACACCGGGCGGTCGCAGATGACCATCCCGCCGGAGTGGATGCCCAGGTGCCGGGGCGCCCCCAGCAGCTGGCCGGCCAGCTCGACGAGCCGGTCGGGCATGTCCCGCGGCAGCGCCTCCGCCTCCAGGGCGTGCCACCGCTCGATCCGCTTGCTCCACGCGTCCTGCTGGCCGGGCGAGAACCCGAGCGCGCGGGCGGTGTCGCGGACCGCCGACCGCGGCCGGTAGGTGATGACGTTCGCGACCTGCGCGGCGAACAACCTGCCGTAGCGGCGGTACACGTACTGGATGGCCTCCTCCCTGCGACCGGACTCGATGTCCAGGTCGATGTCGGGATAGCCGTCCCGGTCCGGGGACAGGAACCGCTCGAACAGCAGGCCGTGCCGCACCGCGTCGACGTTCGTGATGCCCAGCGCGTAGCAGACCGCGGAGTTCGCCGCGGAGCCCCGGCCCTGGCAGAAGATCCCCGAGCGGCGGCAGAAGTCCACGATGTCGTGCACGATCAGGAAGTAGCCGGGGAAGTTCTTCCGCTCGATGATCGCCAGCTCGCGCTGCACGGTGTGCGCGGCGAACGGGTGCTCGGCCTCGCTGCCGTACCGGGTCATGACGCCGATCCGGGTCAGCTTCCGCAGCCAGGTCGCCTCGGTCTCGCCCGGTGGCACGTCGAACGGTGGCAGGTCCGGGGCCACCAGGTGCAGCTCGAACGCCAGCTCCCGGCCCAGCTCCGCGGCCCGGGCGACCGCGCCCGGGTACCGCTGCTCGAACCGCAGCGCCATCTCCGCCCCCGAACGCAGGTGCGCGGTGCCCGCGGCGGGCAGCCAGGGGTCGATCTCGTCCAGGCTACGGCGGGCCCGCACCGCGGCGACCGTGGCCGCCAGCGGCGCCCGGTCCGGTGTCGCGTAGTGCGCGGCGGTGGTCGCGACGGTGTCCAGCCCGGCCGCGGCCGCCAGCGCGGCCAGCGCGTCGTTCCGCTCGGTGTCGCACGGGTCGCCGTGCGCGGTCAGCTCAACCCGGACGTGCTCCCGGCCGAACCACCGCACCAGGCGCTCCAGCTCGGCCGCGGCGGCCGCCGGACCGCCCCGGTCGAGTGCCCGGCGCACCGCGCCCTTCCGGCAGCCGGTCAGCACGACGACCTCGCCCGCGGTGTCGGCGACCACCTCGTCGACCTCGTAGACCGGGCGGCCCTTCTCCCCACCGCGCATCTGCGCGGTGGAGATCGTGCGGCACAGCGCCCGGTACCCGGACGGGCCGCGGGCCAGCAGGAGCAGGTGCTCGCCCTCCGGGTCGGCAGCACCGGCCTGCGGGGCGGACAGCCCCAGGCTCAGCTCGGCACCGAACACGGTCCGCATCCCCAGCGCCCGGGCGGCCTCGGCGAACCGGGCCACGCCGTACATCCCGTCGTGGTCGGTGAGCGCGATCGCCTCCAGCCCCAGCTCGGCGGCCCGCTCGGCGAGCTCTTCCGGGGAGCTCGCACCGTCGAGGAAGCTGAAGTGCGAGTGGCAGTGCAGCTCCGCGTACGGGACCGTGGCGGCCGTGGCCGGGCGCAGACCCTCCGGTGGCTCGTAGCGGCCGCGGTGCGCGGACCAGGCCGGGGAGTCGCCGCCGTCGCCCGCCTCCGGCCCGCCGCGCAGGGACGAACCCGGCACCGCACGACCGGAGAGCGCACCCTCCAGCTCGGACCACGGAACGTCCGGATTCTGCCAGCCCACGCATCGAGAATAATCGAACACCAGTTCGAAGGCGAGTGCGGATCTCAGGGCGGCCCCGGCGGGCAGGACGTCACGGATCGCCCTGACCGGACGGCCGCACCGGGGCCGACCTCGACCTCGGAACCGCGTCCGGAGTCTGTGTCTGTGTCGTCCGGGAGCACGATCCCGCGCAGCCCGCGCACTGCGACCAGCACGGTCACCACACCGACGACGAGCGCGGTGGCGTAGGCGGCCATCGTCCCCGACGACCACGCCCGCTCGACGACCGGCACCAGATCGGCGCCCACTGCGCCGCCGATACCCTCGGCGACGGCCAACGCACCGCCGGGACTCTCGGTTGCGGCGTCCAGGAGCGTTCCGGAGACGGCGAACGGCGCCTCCGCCCGCACCTCACGACCGAAGACGGCCGTCGCCACACCACCCAGGACCATGATCCCCGCCGCGGCCCCCAGGCTCGCGCTGATGTCCTGGACCGCTGCCGCCTGGCCGGCCCGCGCCCTCGGGACCGAGGTGACCATCAGCTGAGCGCCGAGGACCATCGGAGGGCTCACACCGAGGGCGACGACCATCATCCCGGCGACCACCACCGCGGGCTCCGGTGCGACCGCGACGGCGGCCGCGACCGCCAGTGCCCCGATGACGGCGAGCCCCAGACCTGCACCCATGACGATCGCCGGGGTGAAACGGCGCGTCAACAGCGGGGTCGCCGCGGTCGCCGCGATCGAGGTGATCGCGGGCAGGGTCATGAGCAGGCCGAGCGTGCCCGGCGGGATCCCGGCGACGATCTGCAGGTACTGGGTCAGCACGAGATCCACCGCCATGAACGCCACCTGGGACAGCAGGAAGACGACCGTGATGACCCACACCACCCGCCGGGAGAACAAGCCGAGGTCCAGCAACGGGTTCGCCACCCGGTGCTGCCTGCGGACGAACCAGATCGCGAGCAGACCACCGGCGAGGGCGGTCAGCACGTGCTGGGCGGAGAGCCCACGACCGGCCAGCTCCTGCAGGCCGTACACCGTCAGCATCACCGCGGCCACCGACACCACCACGCTGGTCACATCGATCCGGTCGGTCCCGGTGCGACCGGATCGAGGCAACAGCCACCAGCCGGCCGGCAGCACCACGGCCGCCACCGGGACGTTGACCAGGAACACCGAGCCCCACCAGAAGTGGTCCAGGAGCAGGCCCGCCATCGGTGGGCCGAGCGCGCCGCCGACCGAGAAGGCGCCCATCACGACCGCGAACGCGATCCCGTAGTGCCGGGGGCCGGTGAACAGTGACCGGAGCATCGCGATCGCCGCCGGGGAGGCCGCCGCCGTGGCCACACCGAGCAGGACCCGCGCGAGAACCAGCGTCTCGACATCCGGGGCGACGGCGGCCAGCGCCGAAGCCGAGCCGTAGAGCGCCATCGCGATCAGCAGCAATGCTCGCGGGCCGAGCCGGCCGACGAGCCAGCCCATCGTGATGAGCGTTCCAGCGGCGACGAGTTCACCGACGTGCACGATCCACAGCATCTGCGAGGTCGTCGGTGCAAGATCGGCGGTCACCGCCGGCAGCGCGAGGAACATCGCGGTGAAATCGGTGGCCATCATGAACAACGGCAGTGCCAGCACCGGTAGCGCGGCCCAGGTACGCCAGGTCGGGGGCGGGACCGTCTCAGGAGTCGTCATCCGGGATCGACCGCCTCGGGCGCTCCCTCGGCAACCGCGGGCGCAATCGGATCGGACAGGGACGGGTCAGGCCGGGCAGGCATCGGCTCTCCTCGGGTACGGCAGTTCGGGGCACGACGGTTCGGGGTACGGACGACACCGTCAGGCCGACTCGACGTAGGGGGTCCGGTCCCGGTGGTTGCGAAGGGCCTCGGCCCACCACCCCAGCTGGTCGAGCAACCCACCCAGCGCCGTGACGGCACTCGGATCGACCGGTTCGAACGGGAACGGCCAGTCGCGGAAGTGGAAGCTGACCACGTCGCGAACGGTCGCGGCGTGTAGTTCGGCGAACACCAGCCGCAGCGCCTCCACCGCGCGGAGCCCGCCGCCCATACCGCCGTAGGACACGAAACCGACCGGTTTCGCCGCCCACTCGTCGAGGAACCAGTCGATCGCGGTCTTCAGCGCCGCGGGGAAGCTGTGGTTGTACTCCGGAGTGACGACCAGGAATGCGTCCGCGGCCGCCAGCCGGGGAGCCAGCTTCGCCACCGCCGGGGGGATCGGATCGTGCTCGTCCCCGAGCGTCTCGGGGAGCGCGACCCGGGCCAGATCGACGACATCGACCTCCAGCGCTCCCCGCTGCCGGGCGTGCCCGGCGACCCAGTCCGCGACCGTCGGCGCGAACCGCCCCCGCCGCGTGCTGCCGACGATGATCACCAGCCGGATCGGGCGTTGCTGCATCAGGACACCTCCGCCTTATCGTTACGATCTGGCTCGTAATGTAAATGCCGACGCGCCGCCTTGTCCAGGGACTCGCGGTACGGATCGTTACGGTCCGTACCGGAACGTAACCGGGTTACGGTGAGGGCATGCCCTCCCGATCGGGCGGACGCCCGCGCGACCCCCACATCGACAAGGCCGTGCTCGCCGCGACCCTGGCGCTGCTCGACGAGTCCGGCTACGGCGCCCTGTCCCTGGAGGAGGTCGCCCGCCGCGCCGGCACCACCCGACCGGCGATCTACCGCCGCTGGCGCGGGCGGGCCCGGCTGGTGCTCGCCGCCATCGCCGACCGGCTCGACGTGCCCGAGTCCCCGGACACGGGCTGCACACTGTGCGACTTCGGGGAAGGCCTGGCGGTCTTCCTCGCCGAGTTCCGGGCCATCCGCCCGGATGTCCTCGGCTCGCTGTTCGCCGAGTGCGCCGGGGATCCCGAGCTGCGAGCGCAGTACATGCGCATCGTGTTCGATCCGCCCCGCGCGGCCGTCGGCGCCATGCTCGACCGGGCCGTCGCGGCCGGGGCGCTACGGCCCGACACAGATCGCGACCAGATCCTCGACCTGCTCGGCTCCCTGGTCTACTACCGCGCGTTGTTCGAGGACGCCCACCTCAGCGACGCCGAGGCCGACAAGCTCGTCGAGACGCTGCTGCGTGGCGCAGCGGTCGACTACGAGGCACTCGTCGCACACAGCGAAGCGATGGAGGAGCACCGGACGGCGGCCGGCGACGTGCCCCACGCCGTGCACTGACCCTGCGGGTGGCCTGCCGGTCCGGGGCGCGGACACGGAGCGGCCGCGCGGGGACCGGCCGGCAGCTCCCCAGCGCCGGCCGGCCCCGCACGGCGGTACCGAGCTCCTCCACGGCACCGGCTGCTCCTCAGCACCGGGCCGCGGGGCCACTCGGAAGACCCTCGGTCACCGTCGGCGAGTCGCTCGCGTGCCCCGCCGACGGACCCGATTCCAGCAGCCGAACCTGTGGGACGACTGAGATCCGCCCGTGGATCCGCCGTGGATCAGACTCCCCGTCCGCCCGGTCGCGGCGGGCCCGCACTGCCGATCACGGCTACCGTGTGGTGACCGCCGTTTCACGCCGTGTCCACATCCGATGCCGGAGGCTCGGCCTCGTGGACGGCACGGACATCGACCGGCGCCGGACCGGACAGCGGGGGTGGGGGCCATGCGGGCGGGAACGACGGGAACCACGGGAGCGACGGCCGGGGCACCTGGGCGCCGCGCCGGGCGCCGGCTGGGGCGTCTGGTCGGCGCCGGGATCGCCACGGCCGCGCTGGCCGCGTGTGCGAACGTGCCGGCCGGCCCCGGCGCGACGGCGACGCTGGACACCGGAGCCACCGGGGCGAGCGGTTCCGGTCAGGCCGATCCCGGTCTGCCGGAGCGGCTCGCCGCCGCGGTCAGCGGGGATGCCGCCTACGCCCACCTGCAGGAGCTGGAGCGGATCGCCGACGCGAACGACGGCAACCGCGCGGTCGGCACACCGGGCTACGACGCGAGCCTCGACTACGTGGTGGGCGAGCTGCGCGAGGCCGGGTTCGAGGTGCAGACCCCCTCGTTCGACGTCCGCACCTTCACCTCGAACGACGCCCGGCTGACGGTCGCGGACGCGCCCGTCCCCACCGAGGTGCTCAGCTTCTCCCCCGCCACCCCGCCCGGCGGGCTGACCGCGCCGCTGTCCGTGCGGGCGCGCACCCCGCAGGACCCGACCCCGGGCTGCGAGGCGGAGGACTACGCCGGGATGCCGGCCGGGGCGATCGCCGTCGTCGAGCGGGGGGTCTGCCCGTTCGGGCAGAAGTCCCAGCTGGCCGGGGCGGCCGGGGCCGGTGCGGTGATCATCGTGAACACCGAGGACGCCGCGCTGCCCGCCACCCTCGGCGACACCCCGGAGGTGCTCCCGACCGCGTCGGTGACCCGGTCCGCGGGCGAGGGACTGCAGGACGGACAGCAGGCGACCCTGCTGCTGGACACGACGATCGAGCAGCAGACCTCGCGCAACGTGATCGCCGAGACGACGACCGGCGACCCGGACCGGGTGCTGGTCGCCGGGGCGCACCTGGACTCGGCGCCCGAGGGGGCCGGCATCAACGACAACGGCAGCGGCAGCGCGGCGCTGCTGGAGGTCGCGCAGCAGCTCGGCGCCACCCCGCCCGCGGCGCAGAAGGTGCGTTTCGCCTGGTGGGGTGCCGAGGAGATCGGCCTGGTCGGTGCGGCGCGGTACGTCGAGGGGCTCTCCGACGAGGACCGGGCCCGGATCGCGCTGTATCTGAACTTCGACATGGTCGCCTCCCCGAACCCGGCCTACTTCGTCTACGACGGCGACGACTCCGACGGGCTCGGCGGCGAGCCCGGGCCGCCCGGCTCGGACACCGCGGAGCGGGTGCTGACCGAGGCGCTCGTCGCCGCCGGTGTGACCGGCCCGGAGGGGACCGCCTTCGACGGCCGCTCGGACTACGGGCCGTTCATCGACGCCGGGATCCCGGCGGGGGGCCTGTTCACCGGTGCCGAGGAGCAGAAGACCCCGGAGCAGGCGCAGAAGTGGGGCGGCACGGCGGGCCAGTCGTTCGATCCCTGCTACCACACCGCCTGCGACCGGCTGACCAACATCGACCGCACGGCGCTGGACCGCAACCTCACCGCGATGGGCTCGGCGATCGGCCGGTTCGCGGTGGACCTGTCCGGGGTGCCGGCAAGGTGAGCCGCCGGGCCGGGCCCGCCCGGCCGGCGGCGCCTCAGTCGTAGACACCGGCCACCGCCCAGCCATCGGCCCGGTGCACCAGCAGCAGCGCCGTCCCGTCGGCGAGGACGGCCTGCATCCGCACCGCCGGGCCGAGGTCCCCCGGCACCCACCAGCGGGCCCCGACCGGCCAGGGGCCTGCCCACCCGGTGATCTCCCGGTCCGGGCCGCCGCCCCCGGAGATCCGGTGCGGGACGCCGTCGAGCAGGTCCGGGGCGGCCGGGTGCACCTCGGCGCCGCCGGCCGCGAGCAGCCGGACCGGCACCGGCTCCGGCGGCACCGTCGCCGGGGACGGCGCGGGCAACCGCCCCGGCCAGGACGGCGGCGGGTCCTTCGGTGAGGCGCCCGCGCCCCCGGGGGTGCGCTCCTCCCCCCAGGGCACCAGCCGGACCCGTTCGCCCGGGTCCCGCCCGCCGACCGGGACCGCGGTGAGCACCGCCTCCGGGCCGAGCAGCGCCTGCACCCGGACCAGCGCCCGCCCGGCCCGCTCGTCGGACTCGCCGACGTCGCCCCACAGCCCGCGTTGCAGCGCGCCGGCCTGCACCGTGTCCTCCGGGGTCAGGCGCAGCGCGACGAGCGTGCCCGAGCCGCCGCGCCCGAGCCACGAGTCGAGCTGCCAGCGCACCCGGTCGACCGTGCCGCCCGGGGTCAGCGGCTCGGCGCACCGCCAGACCCGCAGCAGCTCCTCCCCGCCCTCGGTGCGTGCGTGCACCCCGAGCCGGGTGCAGGCCAGACCGTGCCCGGCGAGCGCCTCGTGCAGCCGGGTCGCCAGCCCGCGGGCGGCGAACGCGGCCGCGTCCACCCGGTCCACCGGCGGATCCAGCTCGATCGCCGCGGCCAGCTCCTCCGGCGGCACCCGGCGGGCCGGGGGCCGCGGATCGAGACCCCGGGCCAGCCGGTGCGCGGCCACCGCGTCGGCACCGAACCGGGAGGCGACGTCGGCCTCGGCGAGCTCCGCGAACGCCCCCAGCGACCGCAGGCCGAGCCGGCGCAGCAGATCGACCAGCGCGGACCGGTCGACATCCGGATCCCGGTCCAGCTCGGCGACCTCCAGCGGGGCCAGGAACTCCGCCGACCGGCCCGCCGGCACCCCGCGCCCGCGGCGGGCCGCGAGCCCGGCGGCGAACATCCCGTCCGCGATCCCGATCTGGCACTCGGTGGCGGCCCGCAGCGCGACCTGGTCGATCAGCCGTTCCACCGCGGCCCGCTCACCGCCGAACCAGCCGACCGGGCCGCGCGCGGGCAGCACCAGCAGCCCGGGCCGGACCACCTCGACGCCAGGGGCGAGCTCCTCGACCGCGGCCGCGACCGGCTCGAACAGCCGGGCGTCCCGGCCGGGATCCGGCGCGAGCACCGCGAGCCCCGGGCAGCGGGCCTGTGCCTCGCGCCGGCGCAGCCCGCGGCGCACCCCGTGCCTGCGGGCGGTCGCCGAGCAGGCCAGTACCCGGTTGGCGTGGAACACCGCCGCCGGACGGTGCACCGGCACGTGCGCGGCCCGGGCCGCCGCGGTGACCGGCCAGTCCGGGGACCAGACCGCGAGCACCCGGGCCGCGGCGCTCATCCGGCCACCCGCACCGCGGCGGCCGGCCCGGGCGGTGCGGCCGCTGCGGCCGGCGCGGCCTGCCCGGCCAGTGCCGGCAGCCCGGCCGGTGCGACGGCGGTTCCGGGACCGGCCGGGGCCTCGACGACGGTCCCGCCCGGGCCCGGCAGCAGCACCTCGACGCCCCACCCCGCCGGCCCGATACCGCGGCCGTGCGCGCGCACCTCCACCCGGCGCGACCGGAGCCGGCCCGTCCCGCGGCCGGCACCCTCCCAGCGCGCCCGCTCGCAGTGCAGCCGCAGGTCCGCCCCCGGCCAGGGGCCCAGCGCCAGCAGCACCGCCCCGCGCTGCCGGGCGCGGGCCGCCAGCCGCTGCCGGTCCGCCGCGCGCAGCCCGGCCCGCTCCGGGCCCGCCACCACGACCAGATCCAGCCCGTCGAGCAGGGCCGCGGCGACCGGCACCACGTCGATCCCCGGATCCGGGACCAGCGCCAGCCGGTCCAGCCGGACACCGCTCTCGGCCGCCGCCGTCGCCCCCAGGCCCGGACGGCCGACCACCCCGGCCCAGGCGCCCTCCGCGGACGCCGCGGCCAGCAGTGCGAACAGCAGCGACCCGGCGCCCGCCCCGGCACCGACCGCGACCGTGGAGCCGCGACGCAATCCACCCCCGGGCAGCAGCCCGGACAGCGGGCCGGGCACCGGCAGCACCGGATCGCCCGGCGCGTCGTCGATCCCTGCGGCGGCACCTGCGGCGACGCCTGTCGCGGCACCTGTCGCGGTACCGGCCGGGCGCGCGGGCCCGGTGCGGGGGACCCCGCGCGGCCGGGACCGCTCCGGATCCGCCCGGGCCTCCATCCGGTGCAGCACCCGCCGCGCCGCGGCCAGCCGGTCCGCGGGTGACGCACCGACCGGTGCGCCGGGCCCGGCATCCCCGGGACCGGCGCGGCCCACGGGGACGGGCTCCCCGTCCGTCCCCGTGTACCCGGCGCCGATCACCGGGCCCGACACCTCCGCCGGGTCGAACACCGGCTCCGGGTCCCCACCCGCACCGGCATCCACTGCGCTCACCACTGCACGGCCCACCACTGCACGGCCCTCACCACACGGACCTCCCCCGCTCCACGCACCGTGGCCGGTCAGCTGACCGGCCGGAACCTGCCCGGCGCGCCGTGGGGAAGACGGCGCGTGCTCGAACTTACGTTCGAATCATAGGGCTCGGCCCGGCGCTGCGCAGCCCCCGGTCGGGGGATGCCCGGGCCGATGCGGAGCACCGTCGCACGGCACTCCGACAGTTTCCGCCGGGCGGACCGCGGGCCCCGGACACGGCGCGGCCCGGGCCGCGCGTGGCGACCCGGGCCGGCTGCCGGGGAGGGACGGGGGTCAGTGCGCGAAGTGCCGGGTCCCGGTCAGGTACATCGCGACGCCCGCCTGTGCACAGGCCGCGACCACCTGCTCGTCGCGCACCGAGCCGCCGGGCTGCACGACGGCCGTGACGCCGGCCTCGAGCAGCACCTCCAGCCCGTCCGGGAACGGAAAGAACGCGTCCGAGGCGGCGACCGAGCCGCGCGCCCGGTCACCGGCCCGCTGCACCGCGAGCTTGGCCGCGTCCACCCGGTTGACCTGACCCATGCCGACGCCGACCGCGGCGCCGTCGTGCGCGAGCAGGATCGCGTTCGACTTCACCGCGCGGCAGGCACGCCAGGCGAACGCGAGATCGGCGAGCGTCTCCTCGGCGACCGGGTCGCCGGTGACGAGCTTCCAGGCCGCCGGGTCGTCACCGTCGGCGTCGACCAGGTCGCGCTGCTGGACGAGCACCCCGCCGGAGATCGGCCGCAGCTCCACCCCGGATCGGGCGACCTCGCCGGGGATCCGCAGCAGGCGGACGTTCTTCTTGCGCGACAGCACCTCCAGCGCACCGTCGGCATAGGAGGGGGCGACCACCACCTCGGTGAAGATCTCCGCGACCTGCTCGGCCAGCTCCTCCGAGACCTCGCCGTTGACCGCGATCACGCCGCCGAAGGCGGACACCGGGTCGGTGGCGTTGGCCTTGCGGTGCGCCTGCGCGACGTCGGTGCCGACCGCGATGCCGCACGGGTTCGCGTGCTTGATCACCGCGACGGTCGGCTGGTCACCGTGGTCGTGCGCGGCCCGCCAGGCGGCGTCGGCGTCGACGAAGTTGTTGTAGGACATCTCCTTGCCGTGCAGCTGCTCGGCACCGGCGAGGCCGGGGGCGCCGTCGGTGTAGAGCGCGGCGGCCTGGTGCGGGTTCTCGCCGTAGCGCAGCGACCGCTCCCGGTTCCAGGTGGCGCCGATCCAGGTCGGGAACGGCCCGGCGTCCTGCTCGGGCGCCAGCTCACCGCCCATCCAGGACGCCACCGCGACGTCGTAGCCCGCGGTGTGCCGGAACGCCTCGGCCGCCAGCCCGCGCCGGTCCTCGATCACGAACCCGCCCGCGGCGACCTGCTCCATCACCCAGTCGTACCGGGCCGGGTCGACCACGACGGCGACGCTGTCGTGGTTCTTCGCCGACGCCCGCACCATCGCCGGACCGCCGATGTCGATCTGCTCGACGATATCGTCCCGGCCGGCGCCGGAGGCCACCGTCTCCCGGAACGGGTACAGGTTGGACACCAGCAGGTCGAACGGCGCGATGCCCAGCTGCTCCAGCTGGTCGACGTGCTCGGGCTTGCGGGTGTCGGCGAGCAGCCCGGCGTGCACCCGCGGGTGCAGGGTCTTCACCCGGCCGTCGAAGCACTCCGGGAACCCGGTGACCTCCTCGACCGCGGTGACCGGCACGCCGGCGTCGGCGATCCGCGCGGCGGTCGAGCCGGTCGAGACGATCTCCACCCCCGCGGCGTGCAGCCCGGTCGCCAGGTCCAGCAGCCCGGCCTTGTCGTAGACGCTGATCAGGGCCCGGCGGACCGGCCTGCGCTCACTCATGTTCACCTCGTGGGTTCGGAGGCGGTGGTCCCCGATGCGGCGAGCCGCCGCACCGTCCCGACCAGCAGCCGTCGTTCCTCGGTCTTGATCCGCTCGTGCAGGGCGGTCTCGTCGTCGCCCGGGAGTACCGGCACCTCCGCCTGCGCGAGCACCGGCCCGGTGTCCAGTCCCGCGTCGACCTCGTGCACGGTCGCGCCGGTGACGTCCACCCCGGCGGCCAGCGCGTCACGCACCGCGTGCGCGCCGGGGAACGCCGGCAGCAGGGCCGGGTGCGTGTTCAGCATCGGGCATCCGAGCGCGTCCAGGAAAGCCGGTGCGACGAGCTTCATGAAGCCGGCCCCGACGACGAGGTCCGGCCGGTGTGCCGTCACGGCGGCGGCGAGCGCCCGGTTCCATGCCGCGCGGTCGGGATGGTCACCGACCCGTTCGACGAAGGTGTGCAGGCCGGCGGCGCGTGCCCGGTCCAGCCCGGCGGCCCCTGGCCGGTCCGCGCCGACCGCGACCACTGCGAACTCCGGGCTCGCCGCGTCGAGCAGTGCCTGGAGCAGGGTCCCGCCGCCCGAGATCAGGACGACGATCCGGAACCGGCCGGTCACCGGCTGTTCGTCCGCGCCCACCGCTCTCCCTCGACATCGCCCCGCGGGCCGTCCCGCTGCACAGGCCAGGGTAGGCGGGGGCCCGCCGGGCGGTGCCGGGACCCTGTCCGGGCCGGGTGGGAGGTCCGGCGGCGGTCAGCGGTCCGGCTCGCCGCCCGGTTCGCCGAGGGTGCCGGTGGTGCCGCGACCGCCGGTGTCGCCGCGGCTGCCGGTCACCCCGTGGTCGCCGGTCGCCCCGTGGTCGCCGGGATCGGCGGTGCTGTCGTCGTCAGCGCTGTCGCGATCGGTGGTGCTGTGGTCGGCGCTGTCGTGGCCGGCGGCGCTGTGGTCGGTGGCGCTGTGGTCGGTGGCGCTGTGGTCGGTGGCGCTGTGGTCGGTGGCGCTGTGGTCGGTGGCGCTGTGGTCGGTGGCGCTGCCCGGATCCGGGTCGTCGGCCGAGCGCCCGGCCGGGGTCGCGGCGGACGCCTGGCCGGGGGCCCCGGAGCCCGAGGTGCGGTGGCGTTCGACGAGGTCACCGACCGTGGCCGGGCGGCCCTGGCGAGCACCGCGGGATCGCGCGGGCGCCGGGCGCGCGGCCGGACGGCGACCGGGCGCGCTGCCCATCGGGACGTGCCGGGCCAGCTCCGGCCCGGCGCAGGTGAGCAGCGCGGGCAGACCGACCAGGAGCAGCACCGCCCCGAAGAGGGCACCGGGGTGGAAGGACACCGGGTCGTACGGGCCGCCGCCGAGCGGGCCACCGGCCACGGTGGCGAGCACCGCCGCCCCGACGGCGGTGACGGCGGCCGCCGTCACCGGCGCGGCGATCCGGTCCGCGGTGGGGGCGCCGGCCGGCAGCGCACGCCGGCAGGCCAGCCCGGTCAGCACGCCCACCGCCACCGGGAGCAGCAGCACCAGCGGTGCGGCGGTCGGGACGGCCGTCACCGGGAGGACCGCGGTGAGCGGGAACGGCGGCATCGGGCCGGGTTCGGCGGCCAGCGGCCCGGAGGTGGCGATGCCGATCGTCACGCCCGGCCCGGCCGCCCAGGACAGCGCACCGACGAGTGCGTTCGGCAGGTAGCCCACGGTCAGCACGAGCACCCCGGTCGCGGCGCCCATCCCGGGGCCGAGCCGCAGGGCGATGTCGGTCACCGCGGGCGCGGTGAGCAGCAGCGCCGCGGTCAGCACGAGCGCGGCGGTGAGCAGCAGGCCGGTGGCCGCCACCCGGATCCCGGCCAGCGCCACCCCCGGCCAGCCCGCCAGCACCCGGCGCCAGGCCACCGGGAGCCCGCAGGCGTGGACGACGCCCACCCCGGCGGCGGTGCCGCCGATCAGCCCGGCACCGACCAGCGACGCCCACGGCGCGGTGACCGCCATCTCCCGCGGCAGCAGCGCACCGGCCAGCACGGCGACGGCTGCCGCGGCGCCGGCCTGGCTCGCGACCACGGCTCCCGCGTCGTGCCGGACCCGCCCGCCGAGCCGGCGCACCGCCCAGCGCGAGAAGCAGCCGACCAGCACGACGACCACGATCGTCGGCAGCAGCGGGAGGACGCCGAGCGGATGCCCGTCCAGCGCGATCGGGATCTGGTGGGCGGCCAGCCACATGGGGACGGCCGCGGCGAGCGCGCCGTCCGCGGTGACCGGGGCACCGCCGGTACCGGTGAGCAGTGCGGCGACCGGGACCAGCATCGTGTAGCCGGCCAGCACCGCCCCCATCGTCGAGGCGAGCAGCACCCGCAGCCGGTCCAGACCGTGCCCGGTGCCGCCGCGCTCCGGTCGCCCGCCGGGACCGCCCGCGCGGGCCGTGCCACGGGACCGGCCGCGGTCGGCGACACCCGCGTCACGGGTTCGGCCGCCCTCGACAGCAACGCCGTCACGGGACCGGCCGCGCTCGGAGACGCCCGCGTCGCGCACCCCGCCGCGGGTCCGGCCGGCCGCGGAGCCGGTCGTCCGGGAACGGGACGCGGGACGGCCGCGGGTGGGCCGGGACGGGGTGCTCACCCGGTCAGGGTCGCAGCGCCGGGACGCCACCGACGGCAGGCACGCCGGGGACGGCGGTCACCGTCACCCGCGTCCCGGCTCAGCCCGACGAGCCGCCGTCGGTGCGCAGTGCGCGGGTCGCCTCGTCGTCCGGGGCGTTCCCGGCGGGATCCGGCTGCCGGTGGCCCGCCGAGGACGCCGCACCGGCGCCGGGCTCGGCGCCGGGGACGTCCTCGCCGCCGTAGGGGCGGGTGCTGGGCGGCGGATCGGCCGGCGTCCCCGGCTGGGCGGTCCCGGACGGTCCCGGCGCCCACTCCGACTGCCCCGCGGAATGCTGGGACACCGACCGGGGCGCCCCGGACTGGGCCGACGGGGACTGGGCCGGGACCGGGTGGGCCGGCGAGGACGCCTGCCCCTGCTCGGGGAGCGCCGAGCCGGGCTGGGCGGCCGGGGAGAGCCCCGGCGCGGGCTGACCGGACGACGACGGCGCGGCCGGCTGGGCCGGCACCTGCTGGCCGGCGGAAGCATCATGACCAGCGGGAACACCCGGGGACGCCGGCTGACCGGCACCCGGCTGACCCGCGACCTGCTGCCCCGCGGCCGGCTGGCCCGCACCCGGCTGACCCGGGTACTGCTGGCCCGGCGCCTGCCCGTACCCACCCGGCTCGGACGCCGCGACCGGCCGCTCGCCGTAGGCGATCCCGGAGAACGCACCGCCGGACGGCACCCCCGAGGGATGTGCCCCGGGCGTGTGACCGCCCGGCTGCGGACCGGCGTAACCGGGCTGGCCGTACGGGCCCGGGTACTGCCCCGGCGGCTGGGCGTGCTGGGCGTGCTGGCCGTAACCGGGCGCGGCCTGCTGCCCCACGCCGTAGTGGCCGGGGACGGCGCCGTACTGGCCGTACCCGGGCTGCTGGAACTGGCCGGGCCCGGGCTGACCGGGGTAGCCGGGCTGCGGCAGCCCCGGCGTGGCCCACGGCTGCTCGGCCACGTGCGACGGCCGGGCCGGCCGCGGCGCGGGCGCCGACAGCACCCCGGACAGCAGGAGCTGCCCGTAGAGCAGCGCGGCCGCGGCGAGCAGGGCGAACGCCAGCGAGATCCAGCCCGCCGCACCCGCGGACACCGGGCTGCCGCTCGCGGTGAACAGGAACAGCATCGTCAAGAACCCGGTCCCGGTGAGCGCCACCCCGGCGACCAGGGTGCGGCCGGTGCCGGGCAGCAGCGACAGGGTGCCCGCGATCCCGCCACCGACGACCAGCGTCAGTGGGAGCAGGCTGCCCGCGCCGGCGTCGAAGAACGCCGCGATCAGCGAGATCAGGGCCAGCGCCCCGCCGCCCAGCACCGCGAGCCGCGCCGGACCTCCCTGGAGGGTGCCGGGATCACCGGCCTCCGCGGGTCGGGCAGGGGGTGCGGCCCCCGGGGAGGCGGGCTGGTGGCTCGTCATGACGGCTACTCCAGCGGGCCGCGACGGGCGCGGCGTCGGCGACAGGACTGCTCGGTCGCACGCTAGCCGATCGGGCCACCCGGTCGGGTGAGGCACCACGCGAACGCGCGGGCCCCGGGAGACGATCGCGGGGCCCGCGCGTGCGTCGGCGAGTGCCTGCTACTTCGAGGAGAGGATCTCCTTCATCAGCGCGGCGGTCTCGGACGGCGTCTTGCCGACCTTCACGCCCGCGGCCTCGAGGGCCTCCTTCTTCGCCTGCGCGGTGCCGGCCGAGCCGGACACGATGGCGCCGGCGTGGCCCATCGTCTTGCCCTCCGGCGCGGTGAAGCCCGCGACGTACCCGGCGACCGGCTTGGTGACGTTCGCCCTGATGAAGTCGGCGGCCCGCTCCTCGGCGTCGCCGCCGATCTCGCCGATCATCACGATGGCCTCGGTCTCCGGGTCCGCCTCGAACGCCTCGAGGGCGTCGATGTGGGTGGTGCCGATGACCGGGTCGCCGCCGATGCCGATCGCGGTGGAGAAGCCGAACTCACGCAGCTCGAACATCATCTGGTAGGTCAGCGTGCCGGACTTCGACACCAGACCGATCTTGCCGGGGCCGGCGATGTTCGCCGGGATGATGCCCGCGTTGGACTTCCCGGGGGAGATGATGCCGGGGCAGTTCGGGCCGATGATCCGGGTCCGGTTGCCCTTCGCGACGGCGTGCGCCCAGAAGTACGCCGAGTCGTGCACCGGGATGCCCTCGGTGATCACGACGGCGAGCGGGATCTCGGCGTCGATCGCCTCGATCACGGCGTCCTTGGCGAACTTCGGCGGGACGAACAGCACCGACACGTCGGCGCCGGTCTCCTTGATCGCCTCCTCGACCGTGCCGAACACGTGGACGTCCTTGTCGCCCACGGTGTGCGTGGTCCCGGCCTTGCGGGCGTTCACGCCGCCCACGATGTTCGTGCCCGAGGCCAGCATCTTGGTGGCGTGCTTGGTGCCCTCGCCGCCGGTGATGCCCTGGACGATGACCTTGCTGTTCTCGTTGAGGAAGATCGACATGTCTCAGGCTCCAGCGTTCGCGAGCTCGGCGGCCTTGGCGGCCGCGTCGTCCATCGTGCCCACCACGGTGACGAGCGGGTGGTTCGCGTCGGCGAGGATCTGACGTCCCTCGTCGACGTTGTTGCCGTCCAGCCGGACGACCAGCGGCTTGGTCGCCTCGTCGCCGAGGATCTTCAGCGCCTCGACGATGCCGTTGGCGACCGCGTCGCAGGCGGTGATGCCGCCGAAGACGTTGACGAAGACACTCTTGACCTCGTCGTCGCCCAGGATGACGTCCAGGCCGTCGGCCATGACCTGCGCCGAGGCGCCGCCGCCGATGTCGAGGAAGTTGGCGGGCTTCACGCCACCGTGCGCCTCACCGGCGTAGGCGACGACGTCCAGGGTGCTCATGACCAGGCCCGCGCCGTTGCCGATGATGCCGACCTGGCCGCCGTCGAGCTTGACGTAGTTGAGGCCCTTGGCCTTCGCCTTCGCCTCGAGCGGGTTCTCGGTGCGCTCGTCGACCAGCTCGGCGTGCGCCGGGTGCCGGAAGCCGGCGTTCTCGTCCAGGGTGACCTTGCCGTCGAGCGCGATCACCTTGTCCTGCGGGTCGCGGACCAGCGGGTTGACCTCGACCAGCGTGGCGTCCTCGGAGACGAAGGTCTCCCACAGCTTGACGATCACGGTCGCGGCCTCGTCGGCCACCGCCGCCGGGATCTTGCCCGCGGCGACGATCTCGTCGGCCTTGGCCTTGTCGACACCGGCGATCGGGTCGATCGCGATCCGGGCCAGCGCGTCCGGCCGCTCGACGGCCAGCTGCTCGATCTCCATGCCGCCCTCGGCCGAGCACATGGCCAGGAAGGTGCGGTTGGAGCGGTCCAGCAGGAACGAGAAGTAGTACTCCTCGGCGATGTCGCTGGCCTCGGTCACCAGCACCTGGTGGACGGTGTGACCCTTGATGTCCAGCCCGAGGATGGCCTCGGCCTTCTCCTTGGCCTCGTCCGCGTTCTCGGCCAGCTTGACTCCACCGGCCTTGCCCCGGCCGCCGGTCTTGACCTGAGCCTTCACCACGACGGCGGTGCCCAGCTCGGCCGCCGCGGCCGCCGCGTCGGCGGCGTTGTCCACGGTCCTGCCCGGCAGCACCGGGACTCCGTGCGCGGCGAAGAGATCCTTCGCCTGGTACTCGTACAGGTCCACTCGGCTCTCCCGCTCCACTTCGCTCTCGTCGCGACCGGCGCGGCCCGGCTTCTCCCGGGGGCGCCCCGCACAGGGGAGGCGGCAGCGGTCGCGGACGTCGGTCGTGCTGCGTCGGGGAGCCTAACCAGACCGGCCGCACCCGTCCTGACCTGGTCCTGGTGACTGCTGTCACCCCGCAAGAGCAGTCACCGATGACCGCGGGCGACCAACCCCGGTCAGCCCTGACCGTTTTGCCGTCTGGTTGCGGTGACGTTTCTGACCTATCGTTCGATCATGGCGACGGCGCTACCCGGATGGCGGCGCCTGCGCGCGGTGGCCGCCGGGGTCCCGTCCCTGGCCCTCGACCTCGGGCAGGCTGCCGGGTACGCGCTGCGCACCTTCACCTCGCCCGCCGGCCTGCGTGGCCTGGCCGTGGAGTGGGCCTGGCTCACCGCGCACGTGGCGCTCTACCCGGTCGGCCTGGCGGAGGAGACGGTCCGCCCGCACGGCCACTACCGCACCGACTCGCTGCCCCCGGTCAAGCGCAGCCTGGTGGTCGCCGACCCGGCCGCGGCGGGCACCCCGATCCTGCTGATCCACGGCATCATGGACAACCGTTCGGTGTTCACCGTCTTCGCCCATGAGCTCCGCCGCCGCGGGTTCGGTGTGGTGAACGCCATCAACTACAGCCTGCTCACCGGGGACCTGCGCAGTGCCGCGCACGAGCTGCACGGCCACGTCGAGCGGCTGCGCGAGGTGACCGGCTCGGAGAAGGTGCACATCGTCGGGCACTCGCTGGGCGGGGTGATCGCCCGCTACTACGTGCAGCGGATGGGCGGCGACGCGGTCGTCGACACCGTGGTCACCCTCGGCAGCCCGCACTCGGGCAGCAACCTGGCCCGGCTCGCGCCGACCGCGCTGTGCCGCCAGCTGCGACCCGGCTCGGACGTGCTGCGCGAGCTGACCGAGCCGGCACCCGGCTGCCGGACCCGGTTCCTGGTGGTCTGGTCGCGGATGGACGAGATCATCCTCCCGCAGCGCAACTCCCGGCTCCGCCATCCCGATCTCGACGTGCAGGAGCTGGGGCTCGACGACGTCGGTCACCTGTCGCTGCCGATCGACCGGCGGACGGTGCACTGGGTGGCGAGCACGCTGGCCCGCGGCGAGCAGGAGCGGCGCGAGCACGACCGGGTCCGCGACCGGCGGCTGCGCGGCTCGCTGCGCCCGGTCGGACGGCGCGATCCGGGTTCCGCCGAAGCGGTCACCGACCAGCGCGGCGCCCCCGCCTCCTGACGACGCCGGCGACGGCTCCCCGCACCGGCCCGACCGGTCGTCGATGATCTCCGACCGTCCGCAACCACCCGGTGGCACGCCGTTGCCACACCGCGACTCGCGGGTTACCGTCGCGTCGTCCACGTCACGGACCGATCACGGTGGTCGGCGCCCTCCCCGAACGGCGCCACCCCCCGATGGAGCCCCCACTCCGACGACCACCGGCGAACGGCCCGCGGCGCCATGAACACCCAGAAGGGCAGGTCTTGGCGCGCCACCGCTCCCCCAGCGGCGCCATCCGACCGGAGCTCCGGCCCGGCACGCTCCCCCGTGTGCCGGTCACCGCGGGCGGTCACCGGCTCCCGGCGCCACCGCCGACGATCTCGCGCACCCGTGTGACGGTCGCCGCCGCAGCCGGCGGTGCGCTGGTCGCGGCCGGGCAGACCGTGGCGGGCACCCTCGGCATCCCCGCACTGGCGGGTGCGCCGTCGGTGGAGGAGTCCTACGAGCGGATCGCCGCGTCGGCGATGCTCCCGGTGACCGCCGAGCCGGCCGCGGCGACCGCACCCGCGGTGACCTCGGCGATCGGCGGCGAGCAGCTGGCGGCCGCGTCGTCGGTGCCCGATCTGGCGCGGACGGCCGCGGTCGACGTGGAGAACCTGACCAAGGCCGCCCGGCTCGGTGAGCAGGCCGCCAAGGTCGAGCGCGCCCTGTCCACCGCGATGTCGCAGGGTGCCCCGAAGGCCGTCGTCTACGACGGCGAGCCGTTCGTGATGCCGACCTCGGGCCGGTTCACCTCCGGCTTCGGCGCCCGCTGGGGCGTGCAGCACTACGGGATCGACCTGGCCGCCCCGATCGGCACGCCGATCTTCGCGCTCACCGACGGCGTCGTCGAGGAGTCCGGGCCGGCCAGCGGGTTCGGTATGTGGGTCGTGCTCCGGCACCACGACGGCACCGCGACGGTCTACGGGCACATCAACCGCTCGCTGGTCGAGGTCGGTCAGCAGGTCCGGGCCGGCGAGGAGATCGCCGAGGTCGGCAACCGCGGCCAGTCCACCGGCCCGCACCTGCACCTGGAGGTGTGGGAGGCGGACGGCACCAAGACCGACCCGCGGCCGTGGCTCGCCGCGCGCGGCCTCGACATCAGCGGCGCCACCGGCAGCCGGGACGCCTGAGCCGGTTCAGGCCTTCGCCGACGCCCGGGGCGTCGTGCGCGGTGCGCCCAGCACCCGCGCCCGCCGCCAGACGATCTCGGCCTGGAACGCGACCATCACCGCGATCATCAGCAGGACCTCACCGAACCCGCCGTCGTCGCTGACCCCGGTGAGGTACGCGACGGTGCCCATCCCGAACTTCACCGCGACCAGCCCGAGGAACAGCCCGATCGTCAGTGGCGTGCCCCGGGACAGCACCCGCCCCTGCTCGGTCCGCCACACGCGCGTCCACCGGCCCCGTGCCAGACCGACCAGCACGCTGAGCAGGATCGAGCCGGCCAACAGTGACCACTCCGCGACGCCGTCGGGTCTGCTGAAGCCGCCCACCAGCAGCCCCACCACGCCGTAGACGATCGCGAGCGTGAACCGGGAACCCCCGACCACCTCGTGCTCCTGGCTCTGCCGGTAGATCGCGTAGCAGACCAGTACCAGCAACAGGACGATCTCGGTCGGTGTCATCGGGTCTCCCGGGACGGCGAGGCGGTTGCCCGGCGAGGGTGCGCGCCGCCCCGGGGCGCGCACACCGTCCGAAGGTCCCGGGCCGCGCGGAATCCCCAGAACTGTTGAGGCGGGTCCCGGCTTCCGCCGCCCCGACCGGACCCGACAGGATGTCGGGATGGGGGACGACTATCGGATCGGGGACGCCGAGCGGCGGGCGGTCGACGACCGGCTGCAACGCGCACACGGCGAGGGACGGCTGACGCTCGAGGAGTACGAGGAGCGGGCGGCGAAGGCGTGGGCCGCGCGGCACCACTCCGAGCTCACCGGTCTGACCGGCGACCTGCCGCCCGATCGTGCGCCCGCCCGCCGCGTGGACGCGACGCCGGCCCCGTCCCGGGCCCGCGAGATCGGCCTGGAGTGGGCGCGCACGGCGGGCGGGACGCTCACCACGATCGCGCTGGTCGCCGCCGCCCTGTGGGGCGGCTCGCACCTGCTCGGCGGGGACGACGGCACGGTCGTGTTCGGCAGCCGCACGGTCGGCGTCGCCGAGGACCGCGACCGGGTCGAGCTGGGGGTGCTGTTCGGCTCGGTCCGGGTCGTCGTGCCCGACGACGCGCGGGTGACCGTGGGCGGCTGGAAGGTGTTCGGCTCGGTGGACTGCGAGACCGCGTGCGCGACCACCGGCGGGCAGCCCGTCCGGGTGGACGTGTCCGGCGCGTTCGGCAGCACCGAGATCCTCACCCGCAGCGAGGCCGTCGCCGATCCGGACGACGACGACTGAGCCGCCCGGCTACAGCTTCTGCATCGGCACGCCGCCGATCAGCATCAGCCGGACGGTGCCGCCGCTGCCGAAGTCGATCGTCACCGTGGCCCGCGGCCCGGACCCGTCGGAGGCGACCACCGTGCCCAGGCCGTACTTGTCGTGGTTGACCCGGTCGCCGACGTCGAGCTGCAGGGACTGGTTGTTCAGGCTGCGCTCGGGGACCTTCCAGTCGCCGCGGTCGGAGCCGGAGCGGCGGCCGAAGCCGAACCGGCCGACCGGGGCGGACGGCCGCTCGGCCACCAGCTGCTCCTCGGTGCGCCGCCAGTCGACGAGCTCCGGCGGCACCTCGTCCAGGAAGCGGGACGCGGGATTGGTGCTCGGCTGCCCGAACGCGGACCGGACGATCGCCCGGGAGAGGTAGAGCCGCTGCTCGGCGCGGGTGATGCCGACGTAGGCGAGCCGGCGCTCCTCGGCGAGCTCCTTCGGGTCGCCGAGGGTGCGCAGGTGCGGGAAGATCCCGTCCTCCCAGCCGGTCAGGAACACCACCGGGAACTCCAGGCCCTTCGCCGTGTGCAGGGTCATCAGGGTGACCAGACCGGAGTCGTCGTCCGGGATGGAGTCGGCGTCGGCGACCAGCGCGACCCGCTCCAGGAACGCGGCCAGCGAACCCGGCTCGGGGACGCCGGCGGCGATGTCGTCGTCGGCACCCGGCCCGTCGGTGGCCGGGCGGTCGGTGGCCGGGCCGTCGGTGGCCGGGCCGTCGGTGGCCGGTGCGGCCCCGGCGTCCGGATCGGTCGACAGCGCCGCCAGGTCGGCCACCGCCGCGTCCCCGGCGAACTCGCGGGCGACGGTGACCAGCTCGGCGAGGTTGTCCATCCGGGTGCCGTCCTGCGGGTCCTCGGAGGCCTGCAGCTCCTCCAGGTACCCGGTGCGCCCGTAGACGGCCTCCAGGATCTCGGCGGTGTCGTCGCCGCGCTCGACCAGCTCGCCCAGCTCGTCGAGCATCCGGACGAACCCGGCGATGTTGCGCTGCGACCGGGTGGCCAGCGCGGGCAGCCGCTCCGGCTGCTCGGCCGCGGTGCGCAGCGCGCGGGCGAACGAGGTGCGCTCCCGCTCGGCGTACTCGGCGACGACCGCCTCGGCCCGGTCGCCGATGCCGCGCTTGGGCACGTTCAGGATGCGGCGCAGGCTGACCGTGTCCTCCGGGTTGGAGAGCACCCGCAGGTAGGCCAGCGCGTCCCGGATCTCGCGCCGCTCGTAGAAGCGCACGCCGCCGACGACCCGGTAGGGCAGCCCGACCCGGAGGAAGACGTCCTCGAAGACCCGGGACTGGTTGTTGGTCCGGTAGAACACGGCGATGTCGGAGTTGCGGTACTCGCCGGAGTCGACCAGCCGGTCGATCTCGCGGGCGACGAACGACGCCTCGTCGTGCTCGTTGTCGGCGACGTAGCCGACCAGCTTCTCGCCGTCGCCCGCGTCCGACCACAGCCGCTTGTCGCGGCGCTCGGTGTTCCGCGCGATGACCCGGTTGGCCGCGGTGAGGATGGTCTGGGTGGAGCGGTAGTTCTGCTCGAGCAGGATGGTCCGCGCGTCCGGGAAGTCCTGCTCGAACTCGACGATGTTGCGAATGTTCGCGCCGCGGAAGGCGTAGATCGACTGGTCCGAGTCGCCGACCACGCACAGCTCGGCCGGGGCGGCCTGCGCCGTCGCGGGCAGCACCAGCTGGCGGACCAGCTCGTACTGCGCGTGGTTGGTGTCCTGGTACTCGTCGACCAGCACGTGCCGGAACCGGCGCCGGTAGTACTCGGCGACGGCGGGCATCCGGTCCAGCAGCGAGACCGTCTCCATGATCAGGTCGTCGAAGTCGAACGCGTTCGCCTGGCGGAGCCGCGCCTGGTAGACGCCGTACACCTCGGCCACCCGGCGCTCGTGGTCGTTCGCCGCGCGCTCGGCCGCGTCGTCCGGCGAGAGCAGCTCGTTCTTCAGGTTCGAGATCTGCGCGGCCAGCGCCCGCGGGGCGTACTTCTTCGGGTCCAGCTCCAGGTCCCGGCCGACGATGCCGACCAGCCGGCGGGTGTCGTCCGCGTCGTACACCGAGAAGGCGCTGCGCACCCCCAGGTGCTTGGCCTCCCGGCGCAGGATCCGCACGCACATCGAGTGGAACGTCGACACCCACATCGGGCCGGACCGGCGGCCGACCAGCGCGTCGACCCGCTCCTTCATCTCGGCCGCTGCCTTGTTCGTGAAGGTGATCGACATGATCTCGCCGGGGTGCACGCCGCGCTCGGCGAGCAGCCAGCCGATCCGGTGGGTGAGCACCCGGGTCTTGCCGGAGCCGGCACCGGCCACGATGAGCAGCGGCGATCCCGCGTGCGTGACCGCCTCTCGCTGCCGGTCGTTGAGACCCTCCAGCAGCTGGCGGCCGCGCGAGGTCTTCGGCTCGGCGGCGGACCCGCCCTGGCTGGTTCCGGGGAGTTCGAACAGCGCACTCATCGTGTCGAACACGGTACGCCGGGGGTCCGACACTCCCGAACCCGCGGCCGTCATCGCGCCGGGTGGTCTACACTTCCGCGCGTGCGCAACGTGTACGTCGGCGGGCGATTTCGCCACGGGTCCCGGACCCGGGTACCCGCTGCGCCCACCGCGCCCACCGTCTGAGCGCAGAGCCACCAGCACGCCCCGGAGTCCGCGGACCCGGGGCGTTCGCGCGTCCCCGGTCCCCGGGCCCGAGCACCCGACCGACCGAGACGAGGAGCCCATGCCCGCCACCGACCCCCGCCCGCACGGCACCCGCACCGACTCCGTCCCCACCGCCGCGGACGACGAGATCGACGCGCTGCGCGCCGAGATCGACCGGCTGGACGCCGAGATCCTGGACGCGATCCTGCGGCGCACCGAGGTCTCGAAGCGGATCGGCGCCGCCCGGATGGCGGCCGGCGGCCCACGGATCGTCTACAGCCGCGAGATGGCCGTGCTGGACCGGTTCGACGCGCTCGGGTCCGAGGGCCGGGAGCTGGCGATGATGCTGCTGCGCCTCGGCCGCGGCCGGCTCGGCGGGCGCTGAACCGGCCCCCGTCCCGCCGCGGCGTGCGGCACACGGCGTCTCGGCGGATCAGATCACAACCGTTCGCCGATTCGCCCGGCGTGCCCGCTGCGTGACCGATTCCGAAGGCGACGGGTGACCGACCTGGGACTTCCGACCCTGGTGCGTCACACACAGGTTGCCTGTGACGCCAACGAGCAGGACGAGCGGTTGGATACGCCCGATGAACGGGAATCACCCTAAAGGGGTACCTGCGACGAGCGGAGGGTCACCACTTGGGACGGGGCGGCTCATCCGGTACATCTTCCCTGGTCGAAATGACCCGAAGGAGGACGTGCGGCCGTGACCGACACCCCCGCCGGTGCCCCGCTCCCCGGCGCCCAGGGCGGCGCCTCCGGGCCCCGTGAGGTAGTGAGCGTCGCCGAACTGCTGGCCAGGCACACGGCAGGCGCGCGCGAGTCCCGGCACGAGACCGGTCCGCTGACCGGCCCCGTGCTGTCCGTGGGCGACCTGCTGCGCCGGGAGGGCCGCGCGCCGGTCCCCGCCGCGGCCGCCGACGTCCCCGCCGCCGGTGCGCCCGGCGGCTGGCCCGACATCGACCTGCCGCAGCCGCGCTCCGCGGCCGTCGCGGCCCAGGAGTGGGCCAACCGGCCCGCGGCCGGCCGCCGGCGGGCGGGTGCCGTCGCCGGTGCCCTGGTCGCCGCGGGTTCGGTGCTCGGCGCCGCCATCTACAACGGCGCCGCGTCGCATCCGTCGGACGCCCAGGCCGCCGCGGACGGGCTGTTCCCCGGCGTCGGGCTGCCGGCGAGCGCCCAGACCGACGGCCTGCCCGGCCAGTACCTGGCCGCGAACGTGGCGCTGCAGTCGACGCTGGAGACCCTCCCGGCGACCGCGCCCGGCGCGACCGACTGGATGGAGGTCGCGTTCCCGCAGCAGGCGGCCGGGTCCACCGCCGCGGCCACGGTGCGCCAGGTCTCCACCGGCTCCGGCCCGAGCGCCGCCGCCGCGGTGCCGGTGCAGCGCGCCCCGGAACAGGGCGGTCAGGGTGGCGGGCTGCTGCCCGGGATCCTCTCGCCCGCCCCGTCCGCGCCGGGCACCCCGGGCACCCCGGGCACCGGGACCGGTTCGACCGCCACCGGCTCGCCGATCGGCGGGGTCCCGCTGGTCGCGGCGCTCAACAACCCGTCCCGCCCGCCCGCGACGAACCTGATCGAGCCGGTCACCGCGCCCGGCCCGGCGCAGGGCGGCACCAGCACCGGCCCGCTGCAGGACATCACCGAGGCCACCCGCCCGGTCGGGTCCACGGTCGGCGGCGTGGTCGCGCCGGTCGCCCGGGCCGCGGCACCGGTCGGCGAGACCCTCGGCGGCACCCTCAGCCCGGTCACCTCGGCCGTCACCCCGGTGACCGAGGCGGTGCAGCCGCTGACGAAGCCGCTCACCGACACCGTGGAGCCGGTCACCACCCCCGTCCTGGGGGCGCTCTCCCCGGTCACCGAGCCGGTGCTGAGCGCGACCGAGCCGCTCACCGGTCCGGTGCTGAAGGCCGCCGCCCCGGTGACCGGCCTGCTGGACACCTCCGCGGAGCGGGACTCCGGCGACGGCGGGTCCTCCGACGACGGGGGCAGCGAGCCCACCCAGCCGCTGCAGGCCGTCACGAAGCCGGTCGGCCAGACCCTGGGCGCGGTGACCGAGCCGGTCGGCGGCGTGCTGTCCGGTGTCACCGAGCCGGTCGGCGGCGCGCTCGGCGGCGTGACGAAGGGCGTCGGCTCGCTGCTCGGCGGCTGAGCACGACCCGTACCCCGAACGGCCCCGGACCAGCTGGTCCGGGGCCGTCGGTGTCACGGCGTCCGGATCAGACCAGCCTGCGGTCGGTCGCCCAGCGCGACAGCTCGTGCCGGTTCGACGTCTGGGTCTTGCGCAGCACGCTCGACACGTGCGTCTCGACCGTCTTCACCGAGATGAACAGCTCCCCGGCGATCTCCTTGTAGGCGTAGCCCCTGGCCAGCAGGCGCAGCACGTCCCGCTCGCGCTTGGTGAGCTGGTCGACCTCCGGATCGACCGGCGGGGCGGCGCCCGGGCGGTCGGAGAAGGCGTCCAGCACGAACCCGGCGAGCCGCGGCGAGAAGACCGCGTCCCCGGCCCGGACCCGGCGCACCGCGTCCGACAGGTCCCGGCCGGAGATCGTCTTGGTGACGTAGCCGCGGGCGCCTGCCCGGATCACGCTGATCACGTCCTCGGCCGCGTCGGACACCGACAGCGCGAGGAACACCGACTCGGTGCCCGCCGCCCGGGTCCGGCGCAGGATCTCCGCGCCGCCCCCGCCGGGCAGGTGCACGTCGAGCAGCACCACGTCCGGGGCCAGGTGCCCGACGCCGGCCACCGCCTCGTCCACCGATCCGGCCTCGCCGATCACCTCGACCACCGGTGTGCCGCCGTCGCCGCGGTCCAGCTCGGCGCGCACCCCGGACCGGAACAGCGCGTGGTCGTCGACCAGGTAGACCCGGATCGGATCGCCGTCGTCGCTCATGCCGTCTCCTTCTCCCCCAGCGGCATCGACAGCCGCACCTCCGTACCCGAGCCCGCGCCGGTCCGGATCCGGACCGTACCGCCGTGCCGGCGCATCCGTTCGTGCACCGAGTCGGCGAGGCCGTGCCGGTCGCCGTCCACCGCGTCCGGGTCGAAGCCGCGCCCGCGGTCCCGGACGAACACCTCGGCGGTGCCTGCGGCGCCGTCCTCGCCGGGTTCGACCTCCACGTAGACGTCCACCTCCGAACATCCGGAGTGCTTCGCCGCGTTCACCATCGCCTCGCGGGCCGCGAGCACCAGCGCCCGCAGGTCGCCGTCCAGCTCGGCGTCACCGACCAGGACCGGGCCGACCGTGACCGCGTAGGTGTCCTCGACCTCGCCGGCGACCCGGGTGATCGCCGCGGACAGCGTCGTCTCGGTCGCCGCGGCGCTGCCGTCACCGCCCCGCGCCCGGCCGCCCGGCCCGTACAGCCACGCCCGCAGCTCCCGTTCCTGCCCGCGGGCCAGCCGCTGCACCTCGCGGGAGTCGCCGGCCTGCCGCTGGATCAGGGCGAGCGTCTGCAGCACCGAGTCGTGCAGGTGCGCCGCGATCTCCACCCGTTCCGCCTCCACGGCGCGGGCCTGCCGCTCCTCCCCGAGGTCCCGGACCAGCCGCACCCACCACGGCACGGTCAGCACCGCGACGCCGAGCAGCGTGGCGAGCGCGGCCAGGATCCCGAACCGGACCTGGCCGAGATCGAGGTTGCCGACCAGGAACACCGCCAGCCCGGTCAGCACCAGGGCGGCGCCGAGCAGCGTGCGCAGCAGCGCCGCCCGCCCGCCGACGACCCGGCTGCGGGCGTCGCGCGCCCACCGCCTGCGCTGCGCCTCGTCGGCCTCCCGCCAGACGACGGCGGCACCCACCGTCGCGAGCCCGAGCGGCCCGGCGATCCAGCCGAGCACCGACGAGCCGGAGGTCGCCGCGACCAGGGACAGGCCGAGACCGAGGGTGAGCAGCCCGGCCGCCTGCAGCCGCTCGGAGCGGGTCACCGTGCGCTCGACCGGATCGTCCTCCTGCCGGACGAACACCCACAGCAGGCCGTAGGCCAGTACTCCGGCCCAGCCCAGGAAGGTCAGGACGACGAACGCCGCCCGGACCCACCGCACGTCCACACCCACGTGGTCGGCGAGACCGCCCGCGACGCCGCCGAGCAGCCGCCCGGTGCGCCGCCGGGTGAGCGGGGCCGCGGGCCGGGTGGCCGGGCCCGGCACGGTCGTCGCCGCGCCCGGGGCCGGCACGGTCGTCGCCGCGCCCGGGTCCGCCTGGTCCGACGGCGCAGCCTGGTCCGACGGCGCAGCCTGGTCCAGCGGCGCAGCCTGGGTCCCGGGCGGCTCCGGGGACGTTCCCGGCTGCTCCCCGGGCACCACGTCCGGTTCGCGCGCGACGGTCGCGGGCGGGCTCCCGGTGCGCGGGTTCGGGCTGTTCACCCCTCCATCGTCACACGCGCCGCGCCCCGGGCCCTCCGGTCCGGTTCCGGGGTCCCCTCGGGGTTGTCCCGGAGACCCCGGGTCCCCGGGGCGGGCAGAGTGACCTGCATGAGCGGATCGGGGGCCCCGGGGACGGGGGTGCAGGCGACAGACACCCTGCGCGACATGTGGGAGTCACGGCCACTGCGGCCGCGCGACGACCGGAAGCTGGCCGGCGTCGCCGCGGCGCTGGCCCGGCGCTACGAGCTGGATCCGACGCTGGTGCGGGTCGGCTTCGTCGTCGCGGCGATCGCCGGCCCGGGACTGCCGCTGTACCTCGCCGGGTGCGCGGTGCTGCCGGATGCGGGGCGGCCGGGGGGCCCGCCACCGCAGCGCGGCGGATCGACCTCCGCGCTCGCCGCGGTGCTGCTGACGATCGCGGCGCTGCTGGCGATCCCGCTGGTGATGCCGGTGGACCGGCTGATCGCGACGATCGTCACGCTGGGCCTGCTGGTCGCGGTGCACGTGACCCGCGGGGGGCGCCCGGGCGGCCGGACCGCCGCGCTCACCCCGACGCCGCCGGTGCCCTGGGCCGCACCGGACGGGACGACCGCCGCGATCCCGGCCCGGGATCCGGGCCGGCCGGGTACGCCGCCGGTCGCGCCGCCGGAGCCGGAGCGCGCGCCGCCGGCGTGGGACCCGCTCGGCGTCGCACCGTTCGCCTGGGACCTCCCCGAGCCGGGCCCCGAACCGGCGCCGCCACCCCGGCCGCGCTCCAGGGTGACCCCGGTGACCCTCGCCGTCGCGCTGGTCACCGCGGGCATGGTCGGCGTCGTGGTGCTGGCCGCACCCGGCGCACTACCCGCCTCCGCGGTCCCCGGTGCGGCACTCGCCGTCGTCGGGATCGGGTTGCTGGTGGGTGCGTTCCGGCGGGCCGGCCGCTGGCTGATCCCGTTCGCGGTGCTGCTCGCGATCGTGACCTGGCTGGCGACCCTGCTGAACGGTGCGCTGGGCCCGGACGGGTGGGCGGTCCGCGGCGGGATGGGCCCGATGATGGACGCCCCGGCGACGGTGGCCCAGCTGGCGCCGGAGTACCGGCGCGGCACCGGCAGCATCGAACTAGACCTGACCCGGCTCGACCTCACCGCGGCCCCCGGCGCCGAGGGCCCGGTGTCCACCCGGGCCGAGGTGGGTGCCGGGGCGGTGATCGTCCGCGTCCCGCAGGACGCCGATCTCGTCGTGCGCAGCTCGGCCGGATGGGGCGACGTGACCGTCGACGGCCAGTCCCGGGCCGGGCAGGACGCCCGGCTCGACGTCACCGATCCCGGGCCGGACGGTCCCGGCGGACGGGTACTGGAGCTCGACCTGCGGGCCGAGATGGGAGCGGTGGAGGTGCAGCGTGGCTGAGCAGGGCGGTACCGGCCGGGACGGCCGTGCGCGGACCCGGCCGGATCCGGTCGGGCTGGTTGCGGGCCTGCTGTCGCTGCTGGTCGCGGCGGCCGGGATCACCGGGACGGGCCCGTGGGAGCTCGTCGACATCCGCTGGCTGCTGGCCGGGACCGCGGTCGTGGCCGGGATCGCATTCCTGGTGGCGAGTGTGCGTAACTCCCGGGCGGCCATGGACGACTAAGGGAGAGACGACGGGTGCCGGCGGGCTGGGGAGCCTCGCCGACGTCCGTTCCACCTGCGAGGTCGCGGCTCCGACGGGGGTCGAGCGCCGCTCGACCCGGGTGGGCCGGGGCGGGGCCGGACTGACCGGCTCCGCCCCGCATCACGTCGGCCCGGGGCTCACTCCCACTCGATGGTGCCCGGGGGCTTGCTCGTCACGTCGAGCACCACCCGGTTCACCTCGGACACCTCGTTGGTGATCCGGGTGGAGATCCGCTCCAGCACCTCGTAGGGCAGCCGGGTCCAGTCCGCGGTCATCGCGTCCTCGGAGCTGACCGGGCGGAGCACGATCGGGTGCCCGTAGGTGCGGCCGTCGCCCTGCACGCCGACGCTGCGGACGTCGGCCAGCAGCACCACCGGGCACTGCCAGATCTCCCGATCCAGACCGGCCGCAGTGAGCTCGTCGCGGGCGATCGCGTCGGCGGCGCGCAGCGTCTCCAGCCCGTCGTGGGTGACCTCGCCGATGATCCGGATGCCCAGGCCGGGGCCGGGGAACGGCTGCCGGGCGACGATCACCTCGGGCAGCCCGAGCTCGGCGCCGACCTTGCGGACCTCGTCCTTGAACAGCGCGCGCAGCGGCTCGATCAGGGCGAACTCGATGTCGTCGGGAAGCCCGCCGACGTTGTGGTGACTCTTGATCGTCGCGGTGTTGTTGCCCGAGCCGTCCACCCCGCCCGACTCGACGACGTCCGGGTAGAGCGTGCCCTGCACCAGGAAGTCGACCTTCTCCTCGGCCAGCACCTCGGCGGTGGCGGCCTCGAAGACCCGGATGAACTCCCGGCCGATGATCTTGCGCTTCTCCTCCGGGTCGGTGACCCCGGCGAGCGCGGCGAGGAAGCGGTCGGCCGCGTCGACGGTGTGCAGCTTCGCCCCGGTGGCGGCGACGAAGTCCGACTCGACCTGCTCGCGCTCGCCGGCGCGAAGCAGCCCGTGGTCGACGAACACACAGGTCAGCCGGTCGCCGATGGCCCGCTGGACGATCGCGGCGGCGACCGCGGAGTCGACCCCGCCGGACAGCGCGCAGATCGCCCGGCCGTCGCCGACCTGGGCCCGGACCGCCTCGACGGTCTCGTCGATGATCGACGCCGTGGTCCAGCCCGGGGTGATGCCGGCGACCTCGTGCAGGAACCGGCGCAGCACCTCCTGGCCGTGCGGCGAGTGGCCGACCTCCGGGTGGTACTGCACGCCGGCCAGCCGGCGGCCGGTGTCCTCGAAGGCGGCGACCGCGACCCGGTCCGACGACGCGGTCACGGTGAAGCCCTCGGGCGCGGCGGTCACCGAGTCGCCGTGGCTCATCCAGACCGGGTGCCGGGCGGGCAGGCCGTCGTGCAGCACGCCCGGCGAACCGGACAGCGTGACCTCGGTGCGGCCGTACTCGCGGGTGCCGTCGTGCGCGACCTCGCCGCCGAGCGCGCGGGCCATCGCCTGGAAGCCGTAGCACATGCCGAACACCGGGATGCCGGTGTCGAACAGCGCCGGATCGAGCGCCGGGGCGCCCTCGGCGTAGACGCTCGCCGGGCCGCCGGAGAGGATCACGGCGGCGGGCTCGCGGGCGACGATCTCGGAGACGGGGGTGGACGCCGGGACGATCTCGGAGTACACGTCGGCCTCCCGCACCCGCCGGGCGATGAGCTGCGCGTACTGGGCGCCGTAGTCCACGACGAGGACGGTCGGGGTCTGCACGCGTCAAGGGTAACGACGCGATCCGGGTCACCCGGGCCCCGGACCACCCGCCAGCCGCTCGATCCCGTCCAGGATGAGTTCCAGGCCGAACTCCCAGTCCCCGTCCGGGTTGTCGGCGTCGAACCCGCCGGCGTTCCAGAGCCGCAGCATCGACGGGAACCGCTGCTCGCTGAAGTAGGTCCCCCAGAACCCGGCCCGGGCCGCGTAGTAGTCGTCCTGGGTGACCCCGGTGCGCGCCGCGACACTGGTGTCGGTGATCTCGGCCCGGGCGGCGCCGAACACGTGCGACTCGATCAGCCCGGCCGCGCGGACCACGGTGACCGCGTCCAGCCCGGTCAGCAGGAGGACCCGGTAGAGGTCCTCCTGGGCGTCCAGCACGTGCGGTCCCAACGGCATCCGCCACAGGTTGGAGCTGATCAGCCAGGGATGCGCGCGGTACATCCGCCACGCCTCGTGGGCGTGGAACGCGGCCTGCCCGCGCCACGGCAGCTCCCGGTCCGGGAGCTCCCGCATCCGCCACGCCCGGTCGACCATCAGCTCGAACAGCTCGTCCCGGCCGGGGACGTAGGTGTAGAGGCTCATCGTCCCGACGCCCAGCTCCTGGGCGACCTTGCGCATGGACAGCTCGTCCACCGAGCGCGCGGCCACCGCCATCCCGGCGTCGAGCACCTGGTCCAGGGTCAGCCGCTGACGCGGCCCGCGGCGCGGGGCCGGCGGCGGGTCCCACAGCAGCTCGATCATCGCCTGCCCGGCGGTGGTCCCGGCGGGCAGCTGGTCGTCGGTCACGAATTCTCCCTGGCGTGATCTTTCCGTACGGCGTACTCTAACGACCCATTACTCAGTACGGCATACGATGAAGGAGCTGACCTCGCTGGTCGTGCAGGCCGCGATCATCACCCTGGTGGCGGTCCAGCAGTCGCTGCTGTTCCCGCTGCTGATCCTGTCCGGGATGATGCTGCCGCTGGAGACCGGCCCGGAGTGGATGCGGGTCGCGTCGGTGGTGAACCCGCTCACCTGGATCGTGGACGCCGAGCGGGTGCTGTTCGCCGGGACGTTCGCCGATCCGGCGGTGCTGTGGGGCCTGCTCCCCGCGGTGGCGACGATGGCGGTCGGGCTGACCGTCGGCGTCCGGTCGATCCGGGGCGCCACCGCCTGATCGTCAGTCCTCGTGCCGCCCGCGGGAGCGGTGCGGGGGCGGGTTCACCGCGCCCAGCAGGGCGCGCAGGTCGGCGGCGGAGGCGGCGCGGCGGGCCAGGTCGACCGCGATGACCGGGGCGATCTGCCGCAGCCGGCCGAGCACGGCCGGATCGGCGAGATCGTGCCTGCCGTCGCCGAGCCCGGTGACGATCGCGTCCGGCCGCAGCGCGGCGACGGCCTGCGGATCGGGTGCGCGCTCGGCGCCGACCGGCTCCGCGCCGTCCAGCGGGCCTGCGCAGCCGACCACCCGGGCGCCCAGCTCGGCCAGCAGCGCACCGACCTCCGGATCCGTCGCCACCACCCGCTGCACTGGTCCGCGCAGCGGCACCGGGGTGCCGGTGGCGTCGACGAACGCGCGGCCGCCGCCCATGGCGGATCCGGCGGTGGGTCGGCTCATCGGGTCCTCCTCGACCTGCGGGACGGCTCTGCCGACCATCATGCACCGGCGCGCCGGACCGGGAGCCGTCCCCGGGCCGGGGTGGTCGGTCAGGCCCGCAGGTTCAGCCCGACCCGCTGGAACTCCTTGAGGTCCGAGTAGCCGGTCTTGGCCATCGCCCGGCGCAGCGCACCGAACAGGTTGGTGGTGCCGTACGGGCTGTCGGTCGGGCCGAACAGCACCTGGTCCAGCGTCCGCCCGGACCGGCCCAGGCCGGTCACCTCGGAGCGCGGCAGCGACGGGTGCGCCGCCGACGAGGTCCAGTACAGGCCGCCGGCGGGCGCCTCGGCGGCCTCGGCCAGCTGCTCGCCGAGCATCACCGCGTCCGCGCCGCAGGCCACGGCGCGGGCGATGTCGCCGGAGGTGCCGATGCCGCCGTCGGCGATCACGTGCACGTAGCGGCCGCCGGTCTCGTCGAGGTAGTCGCGGCGGGCGGCGGCGGCGTCGACGATCGCGGTCGCCATCGGCACGCCCACGCCCAGCACCTCGTCGGTGGTGGTGGCGGTGGACTGCCCGTAGCCGACGATCACGCCGGCCGCGCCGGTGCGCATCAGGTGCAGCGCGGTGCGGTAGTCACCGACCCCGCCGGCGACGACCGGGACGTCGAGGTCGGCGATGAAGTCCTTCAGGTTCAGCGGCTCGCCGTCGGAGACGTGCTCGGCCGAGACGATGGTGCCCTGCACGATGAGCACCTCGACGCCGGCGGCGAGCAGCGCCGGGGTCAGCTCGCGGGCCCGCTGCGGGCTGACCCGGGCCGCGACGGTGTGCGCACCGTCGCGCAGCGGGCGCAGCGCCTCGGCGATCAGGTCCTCGCGGATCGGCGCCTGGTGCAGCTCCTGCAGCAGCGCGAGGGCGGTGTCCGGCTCGTCGCCGGTGGCCGCCTCGACCACCTTCGCCAGTGCGCCCTCGGCGTCGCCGTGCCGGGCCCACAGGCCCTCGGCGTTGAGCACCGCCAGGCCGCCCAGCTCGCTGACCCGCACCGCCGACGACGGTGAGACCACCGCGTCGGTCGGGTGGGTCACCAGCGGGATGTCGAACCGGTAGGCATCCAGCTGCCAGGCCGTCGACACCGCCTTCGAGCTGCGGGTCCGCCGCGACGGCACGATCTCGATCTGGCCGAGGTCGTAGGCACGACGGGCCTCCCGGCCCATCCCGATCTCCACGAGGTCACGCACGAGCACACCCTAGGCGGCGCTCCCGCGCCGCGGACTAGCGGGCGGCGTAGTTCGGCGCCTCGACGGTCATCGTGATGTCGTGCGGGTGGCTCTCCTTGAGCCCGGCGGCGGTGATCCGGACCAGCCGCGCCTGCTGCAGCTCCGGGATCGTCTGCGCGCCGACGTAGCCCATGCCCGAGCGCAGCCCGCCGCCCAGCTGGTGCACCACCGACGACAGCGGCCCGCGGAACGGGATCCGCCCCTCGATGCCCTCCGGGACGAGCTTGTCCTCGCTGAGCACGTCGTCCTGGGCGTAGCGGTCCTTGGAGTAGCTGCGCCCGGCGGCACCGGCGCGGCCCTGCATGGCGCCCAGCGAACCCATGCCGCGGTAGGTCTTGAACTGCTTGCCACCGACCAGCACGACCTCGCCCGGCGACTCCGCGGTGCCCGCGAGCAGCGAGCCCAGCATCACCGTGGACGCGCCGGCCGCGATCGCCTTGGCGACGTCCCCGGAGTACTGGATGCCGCCGTCGCCGATCACCGGGACGCCGGCCGGGGCGCACGCCCGGGTGGCCTCGTAGATCGCGGTGATCTGCGGCGCGCCGACCCCGGCGACGACCCGGGTGGTGCAGATCGAGCCCGGGCCCACACCGACCTTGACGGCGTCCGCGCCGGCCTCGACGAGCGCCAGCGCGCCCTCGTAGGTGGCGACGTTCCCGCCGACGACGTCGACCTGCTCGCCGACCTCGGCGCGCAGCTTCGCGACGGTCTCCAGCACCCGCCGGGAGTGCCCGTGCGCGGTGTCGACCATCAGTACGTCCACACCGGCCTCGACGAGCAGCATGGCGCGCGCGTAGGCGTCGTCGCCGACGCCGACCGCGGCGGCGACCACGAGCCGGCCGTCCGGGTCCTTGGTGGCCAGCGGGTACTGCTCGGTCTTGTTGAAGTCCTTGATCGTGATGAGGCCGCGCAGCACGTCGTCGCCGTCGACGATCGGCAGCTTCTCCAGCTTGTGCCTGCGCAGCAGACCGAGCGCCGCCTCCGCGGTCACCCCGACCTTCGCCGTCACCAGCGGCGCCCTGGTCATCACCTCGGCGACCGAGCGGTCCTGGTCGACCTCGTAGCGCATGTCCCGGTTGGTGATGATCCCGACGAGCTTGCCGCCCTCACCGGTCACCGGCACGCCGGAGATCCGGAACTTGGCGCACAGCGCGTCGACGTCGGCCAGCGTCGCGTCCGGCGAGCAGGTCACCGGATCGGTCACCATCCCGGCCTCGGACCGCTTGACCACCTCGGCCTGGGCCGCCTGGGCCTCCGGGGAGAGGTTGCGGTGCAGCACACCCAGTCCACCGGCCCGGGCCATGGCGATCGCCATCCGGGACTCGGTGACGGTGTCCATCGGGGACGACACCAGCGGGACCTGGACCCGGACCCGCCGGGTGACCTGGCTCGAGGTGTCGGCGGCACTGGGCACGACGTCCGACTCGGCAGGGAGCAGCAGGACGTCGTCGAACGTCAGGCCGAGCATCGCGAACTTCTCGGGCAGGCCGCCGATCTCGCTCGTCATCTCCTGGAGGCTCCTTGCAGTCACGGCTACCGCGGCGGGCGCCCGCCGCGCCGACGCCATCGTACGTCCACCATTGCGGGGTGGGCCGGGGCCCGGCCCCGTGCCCCGGTACCGTGTACAGCGTGTCACCAGAGGCGCTGCCACCGGACCCGTTCGCCGGAGACCCGGATGACCCTGCGCGCTCCATGGGGGCGCTGGACGATCACGCCGAGATCACCGGAGCGGGCTCCGGTGACCCCGACGGACCCCCGCTGACCGAGACCGACCGCGGCGAGATCCTGGCCGACCTGGCCGATCTCGCGGTCTACCAGGCGCTGCTGTCCGGGCGTGGGGTCCGGGGCATCGTGGTGGACTGCGCCGACTGCGGTGAGCAGCACTTCCACGAGTGGAACCTGCTGCGGGCGAGCCTCCAGCAGCTGCTCGACGAGGGCCGGATGCGGCCGCACGAGCCGGCCTACGATCCCGATCCCGCGCACTACGTCACGTGGGAGTACTGCCGCGGGTACGCGGACGCGACGCTCGCCGACGGCTGAGCCGGGCGACCCCGGCCGGTGACGGCCGGGCTGAGACGAAGACCGCACAGCGACCTGCGGCACACACGAAGGGCGGGCCCGGCCGGGCCCGCCCTTCGTCGTTCCTGCGTGGCGCTAGTTGGGGCTGCTGCTGACCGCCCCGGTCGCGGTCGACGACGTCGGCCCTTCCGGGTCGGAGCTGCCCTCGCCGGAGGCGGTCGGCCGGGTCGACGACGTGGTGGTCGTCGGGTCGGCCGAGCCCTCGGTGGTCGGCGAGGTCTGCGACGGGTCCGGGTTCGTCGTGGTGGACGGGTCGGACGTGGTGCCACCCGGGCCGGACAGCACCCGCGGATCGGTCGAGCCGCTCGGGTCGGCCGGTCCGGGGCTGCCCTCGCCGCCACCGGTGGTGCCACCGGGACCGGTCGAGCCGGGCGGCGGGGACGGCTGCTGCGGCTGCGCCGGCGGCGGCTCCTCCGGGGTGCCCTCCGACGCCGGGGGCGGCGGCGGGGCCGGGGTGCCATCGCGCAGCGGGGACCGCGGATCGGTCGGGGTCCCGGGGGGCGTCTCGGCGACCTTGGCGGTCAGGAACCGGTTCTGCTGCTCGAAGTAGCCCTGCTCGTCCGGCCCGACCTTGTCGACCAGCGGGCCGAGCGAGGCCAGGTCCTGCTGCGCGCCGACGGTGTCGCCGACGGCCAGCTTGGCGTTGACCCGCTCGATGCCCTGTCGCAGGTCGGCCGCGGCCTGCACCTGCTCGGCGCGCTCGCTGTAGAGCACCTTCGAGACGCCCCAGAGCGTGTCGCCCGGCACCGCCTCGTGGGCGCTGATCGAGACGACGGCGAGCGCGCAGGCGGCCACCGCCGCGGCGGCGACCAGCGGACGCAGGTAGGAGACCTTCCGCGACGGCCGCGCCGGCTGCAGCATCTGCACGGCCTCGTCGGTGCCGACGAGCTCGGGGACCGGTTCGCGGTCGACCTCGTCCTTCCAGGACGACAGCATCGCGACCAGCCGGTCGTCGACGTCGTAGCCCTGGCGGCCGGGGCCGGACACGCCGAGCCCGGAGGACAGCGCGTTGATCAGCTCGTCGTCGGCCTGCAGCTCGACCAGGTCCACCGGACCCTCGTCGTCGAGCTCGGCGAACCGCCTGCCGACCGGCTGCGGGGCGGGATGCCCGTTGCGGCCGGTCGGATGGACGTAGCCGTGCCCGTTCGGGCCGCGGCCGCTCGGGCCGTTCGGTCCGCCCTGGCTGTTCGGGCCGCTGCCGTGGCGGCCCGTGCGGGGCTCGCCGAAGCGGCCCCGGGTCACCGGTGCCGGCGGTCGCTCCCAGCCGTCGCCGGACGGCGGAGGGGAGCCCGGACCGACCGGACCCTGGTCGTCACGCATCCCGGACCACCTCCTCACTCATTATCTTCCGCAGCCGGGTAAGCGCCCGGTGCTGTGCCACCCGGACGGCGCCCGGTGTGGAGTCGACGGCCGCCGCGGTCTCCTCCGCGGACAACCCCACGACCACCCGCAACACGATGATCTCCCGATGTTTCTCCGGGAGGACCTCCAGCAGCCTGGACATCTCCGCGGACAGTTCGACCTGAAGGGCCCTGCTCTCCGGACCGTCCGCGATCTCGATCCGGTCCGGCACGTCCGCGACGGGCTCGGACCGGTTCCGGGATGCGGCGCGGTGCGCGTCGATCACCTTGTGCGACGCGATGCCGTAGACGAAAGCGAGGAACGGGCGGCCCTGCACCCGGTACCCCGGCAACGCCGTCAGCACTGCAACACACACCTCCTGGGCGACGTCGTCCGCCGAGACGGACCCTCGGTCGGTCCCCAGTCGGGCGCGGCAGTAGCGCACGACGAGGGGCCGAATCATGGTGAGAACGCGCTCGACCGCGGAGCGATCGCCGGCCATGGCCGCTTCGATCCACTCGTCGGGTACGTCTCTTGATTCACTCATCGTGGGGAACCGCCCAGGCGTTACGAGACTCCGTCAGTGTCATCCGATCGTGGAGGCAACCCGCCGCAGGACAGGCGGGGACCACAGTCCGCCCACCGTATCCGAGCGCAGTACGCCCGCGGGAGTTGCTCCACACGGAGTCAGACGATCGTGCGGAGTGTCGGGTTGCGCGGCGTGTCGGGTGCACGCGGTCACCAGCCGGGCACGGTCGGCGAACGGTCTGTTCGGGCCGCGGGGGGACGATCCGGGCGCTGCGCGGCGATGACAGGGCCCATGACAGGGCCCATGACAGGGCCACTGACAGGGCCCGGACACCGGGACCGGACCGCCCGGCGCCGGTGGTGCCCGGCTCAGCGCTGTCCGGGCCGAAGGTCCTCGCGCGGGCGATGTAACACCAGAGGCGCGAGTGACGAGAGTGAAGCAGGAGCAGCGAGGTGACGACTCCCGGCGCGGGAGCGACCGCTCGTCCGCGGGGCGACGGCACGCGCTCGGGAGGAGCAGGCCGCCGACGGCGGGACGGGATGTGCGGGTCCGGCCGCGGGGAGCACGACCGGCGCCGCGGCCCGGGACACGGGCCGTCGAGGGGGTGCGCGCTGCGCACTCCGCACCGGACCGCGGGGGTCGGCCCGGCTCACCAGATCACATCCGGGGGTCGCGCCGGTGGTGCGGCGCCGACCGGATGCTGCGGCCGTTCCGGCTCGGGACCGGCGGACGCTCCGCGGGAACGACGTGGGTGTGGAACCCGGTCAGGAGACCAGGCCGCGGCGGAAGCCGTGCGCGACGGCCTGTGCCCGGTCCCGGACGCCCAGCTTGCGGAACAGCCGGCGCGCGTGGGTCTTGACGGTGTCCTCGGACAGGTAGAGCTCGCGGCCGATCTGACCGTTGCTCTTGCCCTGGCTCATCCCGCGCAGCACCTGCAGCTCGCGCTCGGTGAGCTGGACACCCGGGTCGGTCGGCACCCGCGGGGTCGGCACCGAGGTGCTGGCCAGGGTGTGCGCGAGCGCGGCGACCAGCTCGGGACGCGAGGCGTCCCAGCGCAGGTAGCCACGGGCCCCGCCGGCGATGGCGGCGGCGATGCTGCCGGCGTCGTCCGGGGCGCCGAACACGATCACGTTCGCCTGCGGGTGGGCCGCGACGAGACGCCGGGTGGCCTCCACGCCGGTGGGGACCGCTCGCTGCGTCCCGACCAGGACGACGTCGACGGACTGGCGGGCGTAGCGGGCGAGGAGTTCGTCCCCGTGGGCCACGCAGTCGATGCGCTGGACCCCGGGGACCGCGGACATGACGCGAGTCAATCCCTCGCGGACGCTGCGACGATCGTCGCAGATGAGTACCGTCGTCACGACGATTCCTTCCTGCAGCTTCCTGCAGCCGGGTGATATTCACCCTCCGAATCGGCGGGTGACCCTCTCACCTTGACACGGTCGGGGCGAATTTGTTGCCTCCGTTCGGAACCTCGCCCCGCCTGGCTCAGCGTCATGTGGGTGAAGGGTCGCCGAATGGAGTAGTCCATACGGTACATCCTCCGGGCCCGCCTGCGGGCACTACTCCCGCAGCAGGTCCCGCCCGGGCCCGTCACTTCGCGTGTATAGGACGCTCACCGTGCGCAACACCGCACTTCGGCGACCCTCCGCATCCGTTTGGCGACTACGCGTATCGGATCGTGACGCTCCGGCGTGTCGTCCCCCGGCGTCCGGATCACGCCGGCCGTCCGGCGTCGCCCGATCGGCCGTGGCGTGTCCGGTTCGTGCACGGCCGGCTCCCGCGGACGGACCACCGCGCTGTCCGGATGGCGGCCGGGCGCCGGTGCGGGCCGCGAGATCGGCGCCGGCGAGCAGTGCGGCGCGGTGCAGCGGCAGCAGCCCGGAGCCGCCCGCCTCCGCCGCGACCGCGTCCAGCTCGGCGAGCACCGCGACCGGGTCCTCGCCCGCGACCCCGCCGGCCACCGCGCGGACCAGCCGGCTCTTCAGCACGTGCCGGGGCGAGCCGAGCAGCCGGGCCCCGGCCAGCGCGCGCCCGGCCACCCCGAGCGCCACGACCGGGTCCCCCGCGACCAGCGCGGTCTCGGCCAGCACCCAGTCGTGGCGCACCCGGGTCCGGTGGCCGGGGCCGCCGCACCACGGCCCGGCGCGGTCGAGCAGCACCCGGGCGGTCCGCGCGTCGAACCGGCCGAGGGCGTCCGCGGCGAGCCCGGTGAGCGCGTCGGCCGTCGCGGCGCAGGCCCCGGTCCCCCAGACGTCGGTGGCGGACGGGTCCCCCGCGGCGGCGATCGCGGACAGCGCCCGGAGCGCCCCGCCGTCGAGCACCGCGGCGGCGGCGTGCCCGCCCAGCTGCCGCAGGTGCGACGCCCGGGTGACCGCGGCGTGCGCCCGCAGCGCCGGGCCGGCGGCCGGCGACCGGGACAGCGGCTCCAGCACCGCCGCGGCGCCCGCGTAGTGGCCGAACCCGCCGAGCGCGACCCCGCCGGCCCAGCGCCACAGCGGTCCGGACCGGCCGGCCGCGGCCGTCTCGGCGGTGCTCGCCGGGCCGCCGAGCAGGCGCCGGATCCCGGGCGGCGGGACGGCTCCCGGATCCGACGTCCGGACGTGCACGATCGTTCACCTCGAATCAGGTTTGCGCCCGGCAGACCCCGGGAATCTGGACCTCGACACGTCCGAGGTCGAAGGCAGGTGACGAACATGGCGGACATCCGGAGGCTTCCCGGCCCGGTCGCCGACATCTACGACTGGCAGATGGAGGGAGCCTGCCGGGGGATGGACAGCGCGTTCTTCTTCCATCCCGAGGGCGAGCGCGGTCCCGCGCGGGCCCGGCGCGAGGCGCGCGCCAAACAGGTCTGCCAGGAATGCCCGGTGCTGGCCCAGTGCCGGGAGCACGCGCTGAAGGTCCACGAGCCGTACGGCATCTGGGGCGGGCTCTCCGAGTCCGAGCGCGACACGATCATCCGCGGGCCGCGCCGTACCCTCAAGGTCGCCGATCCCCAGCCGATCGAGAAGACGCTGGGCTCCGCCTGAGCGTCGCACCCTGCCGCGACACCGGCGCGTCACACCGGTTCCCGACGCCGACGAGGGCGGGTGGTCGATTCGACCACCCGCCCTCGTCGTGTGTGCTGTGTGGATCCGGGGTCAGTGCCCGTGCCCGTGGCCGTGACCACCGGCGGCGGCCGGCGGCTCCTCCTCGGGCTTGTCCACCACGGCGCTCTCGGTGGTGAGCACCATCCGCGCGATGGAGGACGCGTTCTCCACCGCCGACCGGACCACCTTGACCGGGTCGATGACCCCGTCGGCGATCAGGTCGCCGTAGCTGCGGCTGGCCGAGTTGTACCCGGTGCCCCAGCCCTTCTCGGCGACCCGGGACACCACGATCGAGCCCTCGTCGCCACCGTTCTCGGCGATCCAGTACAGCGGCGCCGAGAGCGCCTTGCGGACGATCGCGACGCCGGTCGCGGCGTCACCGGTCAGGCCCAGGCCGCCGTCGAGCTCCGAGGCGACGTGCACCAGTGCGGAACCGCCACCGGGGACGATGCCCTCCTCGACCGCCGCCCGGGTCGCCGCGACGGCGTCCTCGATGCGGTGCTTGCGCTCCTTGAGCGCGGTCTCGGTGGCCGCGCCGGCGCGGATCACCGCGACGCCGCCGGAGAGCTTGGCCAGGCGCTCCTGGAGCTTCTCCCGGTCCCAGTCGGAGTCGGACTCCTCGATCTCGCGCTTGAGCAGCGCGACCCGGCCCGCAACGTCGTCCTTCGAGCCGCCGCCCTCGACGATCGTGGTGTTGTCCTTGGTGACCACGACGCGCCGGGCCCGGCCCAGCAGCTCCAGCCCCGCCTCGTTGAGCTTGAGGCCGATCTCGGGGTTGATGACCTGACCGCCGGTGGCGATCGCCAGGTCGTCCATGAACGCCTTGCGCCGGTCACCGAAGAACGGCGACTTCACCGCGGCGACCTTGACGGTCTTGCGGATCGAGTTCACCACCAGGGTGGACAGCGCCTCGCCCTCGACGTCCTCGGCAATGATCAGCAGCGGCCGGCCCTCGCCGAGCACCTTCTCCAGCAGCGGGAGCAGGTCCTGGATGGAGCTGATCTTGTCCCGGTGCAGCAGGATGTACGGGTCGTCGAGCGCCGCCTCCATCGACTCGGAGTCGGTGACGAAGTACGGCGACAGGTAGCCCTTGTCGAACTGCAAGCCCTCGGTGATCTCCAGCTCCGTCGAGAGCGTGGAGCCCTCCTCGACGGTGATGACGCCGTCGTTGCCGACGGTCTGGATCGCCTGGGCGATCAGGTCGCCGATCTCCTGCTCGCGGGAGGCGATGGCGCCGACCTGGGCGATGTGGCTGCCCGCGTCGACCGGGGTCGCCCGGGAGAGCAGGACGTCGGACACCTTCTGCGCGGCGGCCGCGATGCCCTGGCCGAGCGCGAACGGGGCGGCGCCCGCCGCGACGTTGCGCAGGCCCTCCTTCACCAGCGCCTGGGCCAGCACGGTGGCGGTGGTGGTGCCGTCGCCCGCGACGTCGTTGGTCTTGGTGGCGACGGTCTTCGCCAGCTGCGCCCCGAGGTTCTCGAAGGGGTCCTCGAGGTCGATCTCGCGGGCGATCGTGACGCCGTCGTTGGTGACCGTGGGGCCACCGAACTTCTTGTCGATGACGACGTGCCGGCCGCGCGGGCCGAGCGTCACCTTCACCGCGTCGGCGAGCTGGTTCACGCCGCGCTCGAGCGCGCGACGCGTGTTCTCGTCGAAGCTGATCTGCTTCGCCATCTTCTCTTCTCTCAACCTCTCGTCATGGGAGAAATGCGACCGCCCCGGCCGGACCACCCCTCGGAGTGGACCCGCCGGGGCGGTGCGTTCACGAGATGCTCGGCGTCAGTTGACGACGGCCAGCACGTCGCGGGCGGAGAGGATCAGGTACTCCTCGCCGTTGTACTTGACCTCGGTGCCGCCGTACTTCGAGTAGATGACGACGTCGCCGACCGCCACGTCGAGCGGGACGCGGTTCCCGTTGTCGTCCACCCGGCCCGGGCCGACGGCCAGGACCTTGCCCTCCTGGGGCTTCTCCTTGGCGGTGTCCGGGATGACGATGCCGGAGGCGGTGGTGGTCTCCGCCTCGCTGGCCTGGACGACGATCTTGTCCTCGAGCGGCTTGATGTTCGCCACGACGATGACCTCCCCTTCCTGGGGTGAATCCGGTGTCACGGGTATGTCCGGTGTCAGCAGCGCGCGCGTACGCCCTCCCGCCCCGCCGTCGCGGGTGCCGGGGCGACAGGTGTCCGTCGCGCGCATTGGCACTCTACTCACGAGAGTGCCAGAACCGCGACGGGGGCTCAACCGGTTCTTCACCCACCCGGGGCACGAACTGCGGCGCGCCCCGGAGGGTAGCGTCCACGGCCGTGGCTGACCTGGTTCTCGGGGCGAACGTGTTCGGCTGGACGGCGGACCGGGACGCGTCGTTCGCGGTACTCGACGCGTTCGCCGACGCGGGCGGGACGATGATCGACACCGCCGACTCCTACATGTGGAGCCATCCCGGCAACTCCGGCGGCGAGTCCGAGACGATCCTCGGCGAGTGGATGCGGGCCCGGGGCAACCGGGACCGGCTGCACATCGCCACCAAGGTCGGCGCGCTGCCCGGGCACACCGGGCTCGCCGCGGAGAACATCGCGGCCGCCGCGCGCGCGTCGCTGCGCCGGCTCGGCACCGACCGGATCGACCTCTACCACGCACATCGCGACGACCCGGACACCGCGCAGGAGGAGACCCTCGACGCGTTCGACGCGCTCGTCCGCGAGGGCCTCGTCCGCGAGATCGGCGCGTCGAACTTCGCCCCCGACCGGCTGCGCTCGGCGCTGGAGATCTCCGCGCGCGACGGGCTCACCGCCTTCACCGCCGTCCAGCCGCTCTACAACCTGATGGAGCGCGACGACTACGAGGCCGCGCTGGCGCCGCTGGCGGAGTCCGAGAAACTGGCCGTCTACCCGTACTACGGGCTGGCCAGGGGCTTCCTCACCGGGAAGTACCGGCCGGACTCGGTGCCGGAGGGTCCGCGCGCCGAGGGCGCCGCCGCCTATCTCGACTCCCGCGGCCGCGCCGTGCTCGCCGGGCTGGACGAGATCGCCGCCGGGCACGGTGTGCCGGTCCCGGCCGTCGCGCTGGCCTGGCTGGCGGCCCAGCCGTCGGTCACCGCGCCGATCGCCAGTGCCCGCACCCCGGAGCAGCTGGCGCAGCTGCTGCCGATGCGGACCCTGGAGCTGACCGACGACGAGCTGCGGCTGCTGGCCTACCTGTCGGCAACCGACTGACCGGCCCCGGAGGCCCGGAGCTCCTCGATCTCCTCCCGGAACGCGAGGTAGAGATCCGCGATCGTGGACGCGGCGGCGATCCGTGCACCGAGCAGCGACTCCACCTTCCGCAGGCGGTACCGGACGGTGTTCGGGTGCAGCCGCAGACCCCGGGCGGTCGCGCCGACGTCCTGATCGGACGCCAGATGGGCGACCACCGTCTCCCGCAGCTCCGGCGCCCGGGTCAGCTCACCGAACCGATGCTCGAACCGGTCGGCCGCGCGCGGGTCCCCGTGCCGGGTCGCCGACAGCCACGTCGCGTAGCCCACCTCGTCGAGCCGGACGAGACCGCCCCGCCCGGCGAGCCGGTGGGCGGCGCCGGCCTCCTCCGCCCGCTCCGGACAGGCGGTCAGGTCCGTGAACGGACCGCTTGCACCGACCGCGCCCGCCGCGGCAGCGGACTCCAGCCATCGCGCGCCCGGCTCGTCGTCGGCGAGCAACGCACTGGCACCGATGCCGGACCCGGTGGGGTCAGGGTCCGCCCGGACCAGCAGCCTGGCCGGCTCCTCCGCCGGACCGAGCGAGTCGAACCGAGATCCGGGCCGCGACGGCTCGGGGGCGTCCCACCGGACCATCCGCAACGGCTCGCCCGGACGGAAACCGAAGGTGCGCAGCCGCTCCCATGTCTGCCTCACCCGCGACGATGGCAGTCCGGCGAGCAGCGCGGAGAGCAGCCGGCCGGCCTCCAGCCGTTCCTGGTCCGCGGTCAGAACCCGGACGCTGCTCGCCGCGGCGAGCACCCTCCCGGCGGTCCGGAGCAGGTCGTCGCCGAGGTCGTCGAGCACACGGGGTTCGCGTGAGGCGATCACCAGGTGGTAGTCGGACGGCCCGATCCGCAGGGCACGGTGCCGCACCTCCCACCGGCCGACGGTGAAGGTGCGTCCGCCACGGGCCAGCTCGTCCGCGATCAGCCGGAACGGCGCCGAACCGTTCGACGCGACGGTCCGGCCCGCCGCGTCGAAGAGCGCCGCCGAGCCGCGGGCGAGGGACGCGAGCCGCTCCATCAGCGCATCCGTCGGGTCGGTGGAGACCAGCGCCGCGAGCAGGTCGTCCTGCAGCCAGACCGTCCGCCGCAGCAGGTAGCTCTCCCCCTCGATCACCCCTCGGGTGACGGCCTCCTCGATCCGCGTGAACGGGACCTCGGGATCGACGGTCAGCACCGGGAGGCCGTGCTGCGCGGCAGCCCGACGGAGACCGAAGGGAACCTGCTCGAACACGATGCCGGTCCCGAACCCGACCGCGGCGATCCGCGCCCCGGCCAGCTCCGCGGCCAGGTCGGTCCAGTCCCCCGCGTCCGGAGCGGCGGACGCCAGCCGCAGACCGGTCGTCAGCATCAGGGTTCCGGGGCGGAGCCACCGGGCCGCGTCAGCGATCTCGATCGAGTGCGCTCCCCGCACCTGCACGTCGAGGTCGGGATCGCCGAGCGGAGCCAGGCCGAGGCTCGGCTCGGCGACGAGGAGACGCAACGTCAGCTCGACCGGTCCGCTCATGGGGATCGCCCTCGTGCGATTGGACAAGAGATGAAGACATCAACTGTAGATCCGACAGTGACGACCGGAAAGTCCACCGGCGAGAGTGGGACCTGTCACGGGACGGGCGGCAGCGACGGAGGACCGATGAGCAGACAACGGGTCGCGATCGACGTCGGGGGGACCTTCACCGACGTGTGTGTCTTCGACGAGGACGGGCACGACGTCCGGGTCACCAAGGTGCCGTCCACACCGGACGATCCGATGCGCGCCGTCCTCGACGGCGTCGCCCGCGGCGGGATCGACCTGCGCCGGGTGTCGCTGTTCTCGCACGGTACGACGGTCGCGACCAACGCGCTGATCACGCGCAGCTTCCGGCCGGCGGCGATGGTCACCACCCGCGGGTTCCGGGACGTCATCGAGATCCGCGACGGGACCCGCGACGACCTGTGGGACGCCTACGCCGACGTCGCACCGCCCTACATCCGTCGCCGCGACCGGTTCGAGGTCCCGGAGCGGGTCGACCACGCGGGCCGGGTCGTCACCCCGCTCGACGAGCCCGCCGCGCGGGAGCTGGCCCGGCTGCTGCGGCGACGCGGCGCCCAGACCGTCGCGGTGTGCTTCGTCAACTCCTACGCCAATCCGGTGCACGAGATCCGGATGCGGGAGATCCTCGAGGAGGAGCTCCCCGGGGCGGCGGTGTCGACCAGCGCCGAGATCCTCCCGGAGATCTTCGAGCACGACCGGTTCACCACGACGGTCGCGAACGCCGTGCTGGCTCCGCTGGTCAGCGGCTACGTCGGCCGGCTCGCCGACGAGCTGCGCGACGGCGGGTACACCGAGGACCTGCTGCTCCTGCACTCCGGCGGCGGCTCGATGACTCCACGCACGGTGGAGCGCTACCCGGTCCGGCTCGCCGCGAGCGGCATCGCCGCAGGAGCGATCGCCGCCCGGCACGTCGCCCTGCAGTGCGGGTTCCCGGACGCCATCGGCCTGGACATGGGCGGCACGAGCACCGACCTGTCGCTCATCCACGGCGGGACGCTCCGGATGACGAAGGAATGGTCGGTCGAGTTCGGCTACCCGATCATCTTCCCGTCGATCGAGGTGCTGACGATCGGAGCGGGCGGCGGCTCGATCGCGCACATCGACGACGCCGGGTCGCTGCGCAACGGACCGCAGTCCGCCGGTGCCGACCCCGGGCCCGCCTGTTACGACGGTGGCGGCGAGCTGGCGACCAACTCCGATGCGAACCTGCATCTCGGCAGGCTCGGCCGGTCGCTCGCGGGAGGCGCGAAGGAGCTGCGGCCCGATCTCGCCGAGAAGGCGCTGCGAGCCACCGTCGCCGATCCGCTCGGCCTCGACGTGGACCGCGCCGCCGAGGCGGTGCTGGAGGTCGCCAACGCCAACATGGCCGACGCGGTGCGGCTGATCTCCATCCGGCGCGGCTACGACCCGCGCGGCTTCGCCCTCGTCGCGTTCGGCGGGGCCGGCGGCCTGCACGGCGCCGAGATCGCCCGCGAGCTGAACATCCCCACCGTGATCGTCCCGCCCAATCCCGGTGTCACCTCGGCCCTGGGCTGCCTGCTCGTCGACATCCGGCACGACCTGTCCGCCATGTTCGGCGGCCGCACCGACGAGATCGACGCCGCCGATCTGGAGGACGCGTTCGCCGGGCTGGAGTCCGAGGCCACGGCCAGGATGCACGCCGAGGGCGTCACCGACGCCGACGTCGTCCTCCAGCGCACCGTGTCCATGCGCTACCTCGGCCAGTGGCGCTCGCTGCAGGTCGACTGCGGACGTGCGGACGGCGCACTCACCGAGGCCGTCGCGCGGTTCCACGAACAGCACGAGCGTGAGCACGCGTTCCGCCGTGACGACACCCCCGTGGAGATCTACCAGCTCGGCCTCACCGCGATCGGCACGACGCCGAAGCCGTCCTTCCCCGCGCACCCGGCCGTGACCGGCACACCGGAACCGGACCGCAGGCGGCCGGTGTACTTCTCCGGTTCGGGCTGGACGGACACCGCCGTGTACGACCGGGACGCGCTGCGCACCGGACACGTCCTCGACGGCCCCGCGGTCGTCGAACAGCTGGACTCGACGACGCTCGTCCCACCGGGCAGCCGGGCCGAGGTCGACGAGTGGCTCAACATCCGACTCCGGATCGGCGGAGGTGGCGCGTGAACGACCGGACCCCTGGCGGACTCGACCCGGTGACCTTCGAGGTCCTCAAGAACGCCTTCGTCACCGCGGTCGATCTGATGAGCGAGCAGATCATGCGGACCTGCTACTCGTTCGTCATCTACGCCCGCGACTTCTCCTCCGCCCTGTGCGACGCGCAGGGCAACACGGTCATGCAGGGCAGCGACGACATCGCCGTGCACGTCGGCACGCTGCACTTCCAGTGCAAGGCGGTGCTCGAGCAGTTCGGCGACGACATCCACCCGGGCGACGTCTTCGCCGTGAACGACCCGTACCGGGGCGGCACCCACTTCAACGACGTCAGCTTCATCCGGCCGATCTTCGTCGGGGACGAGATCATCGGTTACGCGCAGAACAAGGGGCACTGGGCCGACATCGGCGGCTCGGTCCCGGGCTCGTTCGACGTCAACGCGGGCGAACACTTCGGCGAGGGCCTGCGGATCCCGCCGCTGCGGGTGTGGAGCCGCGGCCACCGGCTCGACGACGTCGCCCAGCTGCTGGTGTCCAACACCCGTTCGCCCTACAGCGCCGAGGGGGACCTCAACGCCCAGGCCGAGGCGACCTCGGTGTGCGAGCGGGAGGTGCTGCGCCTGGTCGAGCGGTACGGCCGGGACACCGTGGTGGCCGCGATGGCCGGCGTGCAGGACTACGTCGAGCGGCTCGTGCGGGCCAGGCTCGCCGAGCTGCCGATGGGCACCTGGGAGACCGTCGACCACCTGGACGCCGACCCCGGCGCCGGGGAGGGCCTGATCCCGGTCCGGATCCGGATGACGATCGACAGCGGCGGCGTCCACTACGACCTGAACGGCAGTGCCCCGGTGGTCTCGACGTTCCTGAACTCGGGTTACGGCACGACCTTCTCCGCGCTCTACGCGGGCACGAAGACCTTCTTCCCCGAGGTCCCGCTGAACTCCGGCTTCTACCGGGTCGTCCGGGGGGACATCGGACCGGAGGGGACGGTGGTGAACGCGGGCTGGCCGTACGCCGTGACGGGGTTCTGCTCGGGCCCCTACGAGAAGCTGATGAACGGCCTGTTCGAGATGTGGTCGTCGGTCATGCCGGAGCGGGCGATGGCCTGTGCCTTCAACCTGGAGTACCTGCTGATCGGCGGCCGGGACGCGCGGACGGCCGATCGACCGTTCTTCATGTGGTACGACTGGATGGCCGGTGGCTGGGGTGCGCGCTCGTCGAAGGACGGCCCGAGTGCAACCGCTCCCGTCTTCGGGCCGGGTCTCGCCGTGCAGCCGGTCGAGGGCCAGGAGCGGCTCTCGCCCGTCCTCATCACCGAGCACCGCATCGTGCCGGACTCCGGCGGCCCCGGCCGGCATCGCGGCGGCTGCGGGCTGGAGAAGGGCGGCACGCTCACCGACTGTGCGGGGACGGTCATGTCCTACTGCTGCGACCGCTCCCGCTCCGTCACCTGGGGGATCGAGGGTGGGCTCCCGTCGGTGCCGCACGGGGTGTGGCTCAACCGCGACTCCGCCTCACCACGGTTCCTCGGTGCCACCTTCTCCGGGGTCCGGGTGGAGCCTGGTGACACGTTCACCCGGCCGTCGGCCGGTGGTGGCGGTCTGGGCGACCCGCTGGAGCGGGATCCGGCGGCGGTCGTCGAGGACGTGATCGACGGCTACGTCACGCTCGCCGGTGCCGAGCGCGACTACGGCGTCGTGGTCCGTGCCGTCGATCCCGAGCTCGACCACTACGAGATCGACAGCGGGGCGACCGACGCCGCCCGGGACCGGATCCGCGCCGCCCGGCACGGCTGGCTGGACGCCGATCCCGCCGACGTCGCGCGCCGCTACCGGGAGGGCGAGCTGGACACCGCCGACCTGGTTCGCCGGTACGGCGTCATCGTCGACTGGGGCACCGGCGAGCTGCACCCGGACACCACGGCCGAGTACCGGGAGCTGCTGCGGCGCCGGGCCGTCGCGCACTGGAGCCGATGACCCGGCACGGTGATCACGGATCGGGAACCCGACCGGCCGTCCCGCGTACGTCGCGGTTCCCGATCCGCGATCACCCGCCGGTGAGCAGGGCGAGGTAGATCCCGGCCAGCACCGCCGGGTCCCGCAGGTCCCCGACCAGCGCCTGCACCCGGCCCAGCCGGTGCCGGACGCTGTTCGGGTGCACGTGCAGCGCCCGCGCGGTCGCCGGCACGTCCTGGCGGTGCGCGAGCCAGACCCGCACCGTCTCGACCAGCGGCGGGGCCAGCGGCGCGAGCAGGGGCCGGGCCAGCTCCGCGGTGCGCTCCTCGCCGATCTCCAGCACCATCCGGTCGAGGACGCCGAGGTCCCCGGCCCGGACCGGGCCGCCGCCGGTCAGCGCCACGTGCCGGGCGGCGAGCCGGGCGTCGCGGTGGCCGGGGCCCAGCGGCGCCCCGGCAGCGACCCCGGCCGACCCGGCCACCGGGAGCCCGCCGGCCGCGCCGGCCACCGGGGGCCCGGGGGCGGGGACGTCCTCCCCCACGACGGCCACCACCGAGCCGTCGACCTCGCCGAGCAGGTACGGGACGCGCAGCGCGTCCAGCGTGCGCTCGGCGTCGGCGAGTGCCGTGCCGGCGGCCAGCACGAGCACCGTCCGCGGCCGGTCGGCGGGCGGTCCGTGGGTCCCGGCGTCCGGGCCGGGCGCCGGGTCCCCGGCCACCAGCCGGTGCAGCTCGGCGGCCCGGTCGGCCCGGCGGCGGAGCGCGTCGTCGTCCGCGGCGGCGGCCAGCCCGCCGAGCAGCCGCGCCACCAGCGCCACCGCCCGCACGATCAGCGGGACCGGCACCGATCCGCGCGACGCCCCCGCCACCAGCCAGGCGCGCAGCTCGCCGCGCGACCGGACGGCGGCGGCGAACAGCCCGTCGGCGTCCACCACCTCGACCGGCGGCCCGGTGATCGCGAGCCCGCGGAACCGGGTCCAGCGCTCGGCCGCCCCGGCCCGGCCGGACGCCGGATCGGCGGCGAGCACCGACCCGTCCGGGCGGTGCAGCGCGACCCCGCAGCGCAGCGCGCGGGCGAGCCCGTGCACCAGCGACCGCTGCGGGACCGGCCCGTCGAGCAGCCCGGTCAGCGTGTCGGTGATCGCCGCGGTCCGCCGGAACACGTCCCGGTCGCGATCCAGCACCGCCGCGTCGACGGCGCGGACGATCTCCCGGAACGGCGTCGCCTCGGGCACCGCGAACAGCGGCAGCTCCCGGCGGCGGGCCTCGTCGACCAGCGCGGCGGGGACGGTGTCGTGCACGATCCCGATCCCGAACCCGAGCGCCGCGAGATCACCGGCGGCCAGCTCCGTGACCAGCTCCCGGCAGTCGGCGGGCGAGCCGAGCCGCAGGCCGGTGGTGAGCAGCACCCAGCCCGGCGGCACCCAGCGCGTCGGGTGCCCGATCTCGACGACGTGCGCGCCGAGCACCGGCCGCCGCCGCCCCGGCACGACCGGGACGAGCCCGAAACCGTCCCGGCCGAGCAGGTCGTCGAGATCCACATCCTTGTGGATAACACAACCACGCCGTCCACAGTTGTGGATCCACCGGGATCCGGCGGCCGGTGATCGGGGCTAGCGTCGAACGGCGAGTCCCCGTCCCGCCCAGGAGGTCCGCCGATGTCCGCGTTCTGGCATCCGTTCGCCGCCATGCACTCCGTCCGCGACAGCGCGGTGACGATCGTCCGCGGCGAGGACGTCTGGGTGTTCGACGACGCAGGCAGGCGCTACCTCGACGGCACCGCGAGCCTCTGGTACGCCAACGTCGGCCACGGCCGGCGGGAGATCGTCGACGCGATCGCCGAGCAGCTCGGCCGGCTGGAGGCGTACTCCACGTTCACCGACTTCACCAACGAGCCGGCCGAGCGGCTCGCCGCCGAGATCGCCGAGCGCGCCCCGCTGGACGGCGGCAAGGTCTTCTTCACCAGCGGCGGCGGCGACTCGATCGAGACCGCCGCGAAGCTCGCCAGGGAGTACTTCGGCGCGATCGGGGAACCGCAGCGCACGGTGCTGCTGCACCGCGAGCACAGCTACCACGGCACCCACGGCCTGGGCACCTCGCTGGCGGGCATCCCGGGTAACCGGCTGGCCGGGCCGTTCGTGCCGGACGTCGTGCAGACCCCCTGGGACGACGCCGCCGGCCTGGAGAAGGCCATCGTCGATCTCGGCCCGGAGCGGGTCGCGGCGTTCTTCTGCGAACCGGTGATCGGTGCGGGCGGCGTGCTGCCGCCGCCGGAGGGCTACGTCGCGGCCGCCGCCGAGGTCTGCCGCCGGCACGGGGTGCTGTTCGTCGCCGACGCGGTGATCTGCGGGTTCGGCCGGCTCGGCGACTGGTTCGGCGTCGAGCGGTTCGGGGTCCGCCCGGACATCGCCGTCTTCGCGAAGGGCGTGACGTCGGGCTACCAGCCGCTCGGCGGGATCGTGGCGTCCGAGCGGATCGCGGCCCCGTTCTGGGACGTCCCGGGCCGGGTGTTCCGGCACGGCCAGACCTACGCCGGTCATCCCGCGGCGTGCGCGGCGGGCAGCGCCACGATCGCCCTGCTGGAGCGGGACGGGCTGCTGGCCAGGGCCGACGTGCTGGAGACTCAGCTGCTGGAGCGGCTGCAGGGGATCGCCGACCATCCGCTGGTCGACCACGCCCGCGGCGGCACCGGGGTGCTCGGCGCGCTCGCGCTCGACCCGGAACGGCTGGCCGGGGCGCCCGACCTGCCGCAGCGGGTGTTCCGCGCGGCCCGCGAGCGCGGGGCGCTGATCCGCCCGATGGGCTCGGCGGTCGGCTTCTCGCCGCCGCTCACCGCGACCGCCGAGCACCTCGACCTGCTGGCCGAGGTGACCGCGGCCGCGCTGGACGACGCCGCTGTGAGCCGGTAGGCGGCTCAGCCGCGCGCGGTCCGGCGCATGGTGTGCGCGTCGGCGCCGGACGGGTGGTAGTACCGCTTGCGCAGGCCGACGATCTCGAAGCCGTGCCGCTCGTACAGCGTCCTGGCCGGCTCGTTGTCGGTCCGCACCTCCAGGAACACGGTGGCGCGCAGCTCGTCGGCGACCTCCAGCAGCTTCGCCAGCAGGGCCCGGCCGATCCCGTGCCGCTGCCAGGCCGGATCGACGCCGATCGTGTGCACCTCCGCCTCGGCCTGCGGCGGACCGGCGACGACGGCCAGCCCGGCGTAACCGACGAGCTCGCTGCCCGCCCGCGCGGCGAGATAGAGCTGCCCGGAGCTGACGGCGTCCCGGAACGCCTGGGCGCTCCACGGGTCGTCGCCGGGGAACAGCAACCGTTCCAGCTCCGCGCAGCGCTCGGCGTCGGCCCGGTAGAGCGGGCCGACCGTGACGGTGGTGCTCATGCGGTGACGCGCTTGCGCCCGGTCGGCTCGACGGCGTCCGGGCGGCGCAGGTAGAGCGGCTCGACCGGCTCCGGCTCCCGCCCGGCCCGCAGCGCGGCCGCGGCCACCCCGACCAGGCCCTCCGGGGTGACGGCATCGGGCCCGGCGACCGGGACACCGAGCCGGTCGGCGAACGCCGGGTCCCCGGCGACGGTGCCGACCGCCAGCTCGCCGAGCCGGCCGGCCAGCGTGTCCGGCGGTTCGACGGCGGGGCCGCTGAGCCGCCGCGCCGCCGGGTCGTAGGCCGCCCAGTACACCTCGCGCCGGCGCGCGTCGGTCACGACGAGCAGGTTGCCCGGCCCGGCCTGCGGACGTTCCGCGCCCGGCTCGGCGATCCCGGCCGCGGCCAGCGCGATCGCGTCGTGCGTGCAGACGCCGTGCACCGGGACGTCGAGCGCGTGGCCGAGCGCGGCCGCCGAGGCGATCCCGACCCGCAGCCCGGTGAACGGCCCCGGCCCGGCGCCGACCACGATCGCGTCCACCGTCGCGAGGTCCCGGCCGGTCTCGGCGCACAGCGCCCGGACGGCGGGCATCAGCAGCTCGCCGTGCCTGCTCGGGCGGGTGGGGGAACCGCGGTGGGCGCGGACGGCGACGGCCCGCGGGATGTCCTCCAGCGCGACCAGGCCGGCGGTGACGACCGGGGTCGCGGTGTCCAGGGCCAGTACCAGCACGGTCGGCCAGCCTACGGGCGTGCGGTGCGGCGCAGCGTGGCGACCCGGGTCTCGTCGTCGCGGCGCTCCAGGACGACCTCGACGGCGCGCTCGGCGAGCCGGTCGGCCACCCCGATCCCCCACTCGACGGCAACCACGGCCCGGTCCAGCTCGGTGTCCAGGTCCAGGTCGTCGAGCTCGTCGATGACCGCGGCGGCAGCGGCAGCCTCGTCCGGCCCGCCGGCGCCGCCCAGCCGGTAGGCGTCGACGTGCACCAGCGCCGGCCCGTCCCCGGACGGCGGGTGCTCGCGGGCGATCACGAACGTCGGCGACGCGACCTGCCCGGTCACCCCGAGCCCGCGGGCCAGCCCGCGGACCAGCGCGGTCTTGCCCGCCCCGAGCGGGCCGGCGAGCAGCAGCACATCCCCGGCGACGAGCTCGCGGCCCAGCTCCTCGCCGAACGTCTCGGTGTCGGCGACGGTCGGCAGCTCGCGGCGCAGCGGCGCGGCACCCGGCGCGGGGATCACGCGCGGCCCTTTCGCTTCCCGCGGCCGGCCCCGCGCAGGACGCCGGCGCGGCGGCGCGGGCGGTCCGGCGTGCCGTCGGCGTCCGGGCGCCGGTCCGGGCCGTGCTCGGGGCGCCTGCGCCGGAACCGGCCGCCCCGGGTGCGTTCCAGGCTGCGCTCGATCAGCGCACCCAGCTCGGCGTCGACCTTCTCCGGCTGCTCCAGCATCGGCATGTGCCCGACGCCGGGCAGCCGCACCAGCCGCGCGGTCGGGATCGCGTCGGCGATCACCTCGCTGTGCCGGTACGGGATGATCCGGTCGCCGTCGCCGGCGAGCACCAGCACCTCGGCGCAGCACAGGCCGGGCAGCGCGGCGAGCCGGTCGTGCGTGCCGAGGGTGTCGACGAAGTCGGTGAGCGCACCCACCGCGTTCGAGTCGATCATCGTGTCGACCAGGTCCACCATCCGCGGGTCGACCTGCCGGTCGCCGTAGGCGAACCGCTTGGTGATCGCCCAGATGATGTCGCCGAGCGCGCGGCGGCCGGTCTCCACCAGCCCCGGCTGCCAGGCGGCGAGCCCGCCGAGCGCGCGGATCACCGGGTTGCGGCGGGACAGGAAGGTGCCGGGCAGGCCGGACGCCGCCATCTCGCCCGCCGACGTCGACACCAGCGCGACGGCGGCGACCCGGTCGTGGAACAGCTCCGGGTGCTGCTCGGCGAGCGCCATCACCGTCATGCCGCCCATCGAGTGCGACACCAGCACCAGCGGCCCCTCCGGGACCATCGCGCGGATCACCGCGTCGAGGTCCCGGCCGAGCTGGTCGATGGTGCAGGAGTCCTGCGGCGCCCGCTCGGAGCGGCCGTGGCTGCGCTGGTCGTAGAGCACCATCCGCACCGACGGGTCGGTCATGCCGGCCAGGAACGCGCGCTGCTCCTGCCAGGTCCGCCGGTCCAGCGCGAAGCCGTGCACCAGGACGACGGTCGCGGCGGGCTCCGATCCGTCCGCGGGCGCGACCTCCTCGCAGGCGAGCCGGATGCCGTCGTCGGCCATCACCGAGCTCTCCTCGCCGATCCGGCCGGGCGAGGGCGCGCCGCCGTGCTCGGCCATCTCGGTGGCCAGGCTGCGCCGCGCCGAGGCGATCTTGCGGCGCTGCGCGGCGACGCCGACACCGGCGGCCGCCCCGGCCGCGCCGACCAGGCCGCCGGTGATCCCGGCGACCGTCCATCCCCTGCGGCTCACGCCTGCCCTCCGTCGTGCACCGTCCGGCGGACCCGGCCCTTGATCCCGGTGACGATCTCGTAGTGGATGGTGCCGAGCTCGTCGGCCCACTCGCGGGCGGTCGGCCCGCCGCCCGCGCCGGTCCCGAACAGCTCCACCGGGTCCCCGACGGCGACCGCGAGCGCGCCCGGCTCCCCGCAGTCGACGACGAACTGGTCCATGCACACCCGGCCGGCCACCGGCCGGATCGTGCCGCCGATCCGCACCCGCATCCGGCCGCGGTCGTTCCCCCGCCGCGGGACGCCGTCGGCGTAGCCGAGCGGCACCAGCGCCAGCACCCGCGGGCCGGCGGCCACGAACTCGTGGCCGTAGGACACGCCCTCGCCCGCCGGGACCGTCTTCACCAGCGCGACCCGCCCGCGCAGCGTCATCGCCGGGCGCAGCGGGCTGTCCGCGGGCTGCGCGATCGGGTCCAGCCCGTAGGCGGCGATGCCCGGCCGGACCAGGTCGAGGTGCAGGTCGGGGCGGGTCAGGGTGGCCGCCGAGTTGGCGAGATGGCGCAGCGGGGCGAAGCCGCGGTCGCGGACGTGCGCGACGGCCGCGTGCAGCCGGGCCGCCTGGGCGTCGATGCTGGGATCGCCGGGCTCGTCGGCCCGGGCCAGGTGCGACCAGACGGCGACCGGCTCGGCGGTCCCGTCGGCGGCGGCCGCCACGACGTCGTCGACCAGGCCCGGCCACTCGCCGGGCGGGCAGCCGTTGCGGCCCAGGCCGGTGTCGGCCTTGAGGTGCAGCCGGACCGGCCGGCCGGCCGCGCGGGCCCCGGCGAGCACCGCGGCGAGGTGCTCGCGGGAGGACACCGACAGCTCCACCCCGGCGGCGACGGCGGCGGCGAAGTCCTCGTCGGGCAGGTGCAGCCAGCTCAGCAGCGGGGCGTCGATCCCGGCGGAGCGCACCGCGAGCGCCTCGTCGAGGGTCGCCACGCCCAGCCGGGTCGCGCCCGCCGAGAGCGCGGCCCGGGCGACGCCGGGCGCGCCGTGGCCGTAGCCGTCGGCCTTCACCACGACCATCGTCTCGGCGCCCGAGCGGGCCGCCGCACCGGAGAGCAGGGCGACGTTGTGCCGCACCGCGTCCAGGTCGATCACGGCCTCCGCGCGCGGGCCGCCGGCCGGGGGTGTGGCGGCACCCGCACCGGGCACGGGTTCGGTGGCAGGCAACACGGGTCCGATCATCGCATCCCGCACCGGTCGGCCCGCCGGGGACGGGACCGCGCGGCCCGGGCTCAGCCCGCTGCGGCGGCCCGCACCCCGCTCAGCGCGGCCGGGATCGCGGCCTGCAGCGACGACGCGGGCACCGGCACCGGCGGCAGCCCGTGCGCACGCGCGGCGCGGGTCGCCGCCCTGGCGTGCACGAGGGTCGCGCAGCCGGCCGCCCACCAGGGCTCCAGGCCGGCCGCCAGCAGGGCACCGATCATCCCGGTGAGCACGTCGCCGGAGCCCGCGGTGGCGGCCCACGCGTCGGCCGCCGGATCGACCAGCGCGCGCCCGTCCGGGGCGGCGACGACAGTGGCGTTGCCCTTCAGCAGCACCGTCACGCCCAGCTCGGCCGCGGCGGCCCGGGCCGCCGCGACCCGGTCGCCGCCGTGGTCCCGGTACAGGTCGCCGGCGATCCGGGCGAACTCGCCGGCGTGCGGGGTGAGCACCGCGGGCTGCCCGTGAACGCGCTCCCGCAGGGCCCGGTCGGCGGCCAGCAGGGTGATCCCGTCGGCGTCGATGCAGACCGGCACCTCCCGGTCCAGCACCGCCTCCAGCACGGCCCGGCCGGCCGATCCGGTGCCGATGCCGGGGCCGACCGCCCACGCCTGGGTGCGGCCGGCGTCGGTGATGTCCCCGGTGGCGACGATCTCCGGCCAGTGCCGGCGCACCTCGTCGGCCGCCGATCCGGCGAACCGCACCATCCCGGAGGTGGCCAGCGCGGCCGCGCCGGCGGCCAGCACGGCGGCTCCCGGGTAGGTCGCCGATCCGGCGGCGATCCCGACGACGCCCTGGCTGTACTTGTCGTCGTCCGGGCCGGGGACCGGCCAGTACCGGCCGGCGTCGGCGTCGTCGAGCACCCGGGCGTGCGGCTCGCCCAGGTACGGTCCGAGCCCGAAGTCGACCAGGTGGACCGGACCGCACAGCGGCGCCGCGAGCGCGTGCACCGGCTTGCGGGTGCCGAAGGTGACGGTGCACGCGGCCCGCACGTGCGGCCCGGCGGTGCGCCCGGTGTCGGTGTCGACGCCCGACGGCAGGTCGCAGGCGACGATCGGGACGCCCGCCCGGTCCGCGGCGTCGACCAGCGCCGGGGCCGGATCGCGCAGCGGGCCGCGGCCGGAGATGCCGACGATGCCGTCCACCACGACGTCGGCACCGGCCACCAGCTCGCGCGCCGCGTCCAGGGTCTCCGGCAGCACCGGCAGCACCCGGCCGCGGGCCCGGCGCAGCGCGGCGAGCCCGGCCGGATGGGCCCGGTCCCGGTCCAGCAGCAGCGCGGTGACCCGGGCGCCGCGGCGGCGCAGCTCGGCACCGGCCCACAGCGCGTCGCCGCCGTTGTCGCCGGCCCCGACCAGCAGGACCACCCGGCCTCCGTAGCCGCCGCCGAGCAGGCCGCGCAGGTGCGCGGCCAGCCCGCCGGCCGCCCGGCGCATCAGCACGCCGTCGGCGACCGTCGCCGCCATCGCGCCCTCGGACGCCCTGACCTGCTCCGCGGTGTACAACCCGTGCATGGCGCGGAGACTAGACCCGCGTCCCGATCGGCGGTCGGCTCACTCCACGGTGACCGACTTCGCCAGGTTCCGCGGCTTGTCCACGTCGTAGCCGCGGGCCCGGGCGATCTCGGCCGCGATGACCTGCAGCGGGATCGTCGCCACCAGCGGCTGCAGCAGCGTCGGCACGGCCGGCAGCTCGAAGAGGTGGTCGGCGAACGGCCGCACCGTCTCGTCCCCGGTCTCGGCCAGCACCACGGTCCGCGCGCCGCGGGCCTTGATCTCCTGGATGTTGCTCAGCAGCTTGGAGTGCAGCACCGCGCGGCCCTTCGGCGACGGCATCACCACGACCACCGGCAGGCCGTCCTCGATCAGCGCGATCGGGCCGTGCTTGAGCTCGCCCGCCGCGAACGCCTCGGCGTGCATGTAGGCGAGCTCCTTGAGCTTGAGCGCACCCTCCAGGGCGACCGGGTAGCCGACGTGGCGGCCCAGGAACAGCACCGCCTTCGACGGCGCCAGCTCCTGCCCGAGCGCGCGGGCCGCCCCCAGCGACTCCAGCACCTCGGCGACGGCCGCCGGGATCGCCTCCAGCTGCTCGTACTCGCGGACCACCTCGTCCGGGTACTTGGTGCCGCGGGCCTGCGCCAGCGCCAGGCCGACCAGGTAGTTCGCGGCGACCTGCGCGGTGAACGTCTTGGTCGCGGCGACGCCGATCTCCGGACCGGCATGGGTGTAGATCACCGCGTCCGACTCGCGCGGGATCTGCGCCCCGTTGGTGTTGCAGATGGCCAGCACCCTGGCCTTCTGGTCCTTGGCGTGCCGCAGCGCCTCCAGGGTGTCCGCGGTCTCGCCGGACTGGGAGATCGCGACGACCAGCGTGGACCGGTCCAGCACCGGGTCGCGGTAGCGGAACTCGCTGGCCAGCTCGATCTCGACCGGGATCCGGGTCCAGTGCTCGATCGCGTACTTCGCGAGCAGCCCGGAGTGGTAGGCGGTCCCGCAGGCGACCACGAAGACCTTGTCGACGTCGCGCAGCTCCTGGTCGGTGAGCCGCTGCTCGTCGAGCACGATCCGGCCGTCGACCAGGTGCCCGCGCAGGGTGTCGGCGATCGCGGTCGGCTGCTCCTCGATCTCCTTGAGCATGAAGTAGTCGTGGCCGCCCTTCTCGGCGGCGGCCAGGTCCCAGGTCACCTCGAACGGGGTGGCGGTCACCGGCTCACCGTGGAAGTCGGTGACCTCGTAGCCGTCCCGGGTGATGGTGACGACCTGGTCCTGCCCGAGCTCGACGGCCGAGCGGGTGTGCTCGATGAACGCCGCGACGTCGGACGCCAGGAACGTCTCGCCGTCGCCGATGCCGAGCACCAGCGGCGAGTTCCGGCGGGCCGCGACGATCCGGTCCGGGTCGTCGGCGTGCGTCACGACCAGGGTGAAGGCGCCCTCCAGCCGGCGGGCCACCGCGCGGACGGCGGCCGGGAGGTCCCCGGCGGTCCCGCCCTCGGCGTAGGCGACGGCGACCAGGTGCGCCGCCGTCTCGGTGTCGGTGTCGGACTCGGCCCAGATCCCGCGCGCCTCCAGCTCGGCGCGCAGCTCGATGAAGTTCTCGATGATCCCGTTGTGGACCACCGCGACCTTGCCGTCGCTGCTGCGGTGCGGGTGCGCGTTGCGGTCGGTCGGCGGGCCGTGCGTCGCCCAGCGGGTGTGCCCGATCCCGGACGTGCTGACGAAGCCCTCCCGGCCGATCTCGTCCAGGCGGGCCTCCAGGTTCGCCAGCGCACCCGCCTTCCGCTCCACCAGCAGGTCACCGTCACCCGGTAGGGCGACACCGGCGGAGTCGTACCCGCGGTACTCCAGGCGGCGCAGGCCGCCGAGCACGACGTCGAGTGCGACCTGATGACCGACGTAACCGACGATGCCACACATACGACCGAGCGTATCGACGCCCGATCCGCGATCTTCCGGCGCCGGGTGCGAGCGGCGCCACGCCCGAGGTGGGCGGCGCGGCGGGCAGGTCGTGACCTGCACCGGTACGGTGCCGTCCGTGGCCCGGACCAGCGTGACCCGTCCCCCGTCCATGAAGGGGGCCAAGGACGCCCTCGGCGTGCTCTCCCGGCCGGGGCCGAATCCGGTCCGGTACGGCGATCTCGGCCTGATCGGGTTGCCGGGCATCGTCTACACCCCCGCGGAGGGCTACCAGCTGCCCGCCGTCGTGCTCGGGCACGCCTGGCTGCAGCCGGTGCGCCGCTATCACGAGCTGCTCCGGCACCTCGCGACCTGGGGTTTCGTCGCCGCGGCACCGAACACGCAGCGCGGCCCGGTGCCGAGCGTGTCCCGGTTCTCCGCGGACCTGAACACCGTGCTCGACGTGTGCGTCGGCGTCCGGCTCGGCGACGGCCACATCAGTGTCGACGCCCGCCGCACCGCTCTGGTCGGGCACGGCATCGGCGGTGGCGCGGCGATCCTGGCCGCGGCCGCCCGGGAACGTCTCGGCGCGCTGGTGACGCTCGCCCCGGCCGAGACCTCGCCGTCCGCGATCGAGGCCGCGGGCCGGGTGACCGCACCCGCCCTGCACCTGGCCGCCGCGGTCGACTCGCTGGCCCCGGCCGCCGGGCACGCCGAGCCGATCGCCAGGGCGGCCGGTGGCGAGGTGACCCTGCGCAGCATCGACAAGGCGGGCCATCTCGGCTTCTGCGAGGGCACGCACTGGTCGAGCCTGCTGCTGCAGAACCGCCCGCAGCACCGCACCCGCAAGATCACCCGGGCGCTGGTCACCGCATTCCTGATGCAGGAGCTGATCGGCGAGAAGCGGGTGTCCGCGCTGACCTCGGGCAACGTCCCGGGGGCTCCGCTGGTCGATCTCACCCCGGCCGAGGACGACGAGGAGTCCGCCTCGTCCGGCGGCCTGCTCGGCATCGGCCGCTGACCGGGCCGGCCGGCGCCTGATCACCGATCGGGAACCGGGACCCCTCCCGGACGACCGATCCGGTGCCCGATCGGTGATCAGCAGCCGGGGTCCGGGCCGCCGTGTCAGCGGCCGGGGCCCGGGCCCCCGTGTCAGCGGCCGGGGCCCGGGCCGAGCGGCGGCAGCAGCGGTGCGACGACGCCGCGGCGGTCGGTGGCGCGGGTCCCGGTGATGCCGGGCAGCGGCGGGGCGGTAGGCCCGGCCGGGCCGGTTTCCGGCTGCTCGGGTTCGGGTTGCTCGGGTTCGGGTTGCTCGGGTTCGGGTTGCTCGGATTCGGGTTGCTCGGGTTCGGGTTGCTCGGGTTCGGGTTGCTCGGAGCCCCCGTCGAGGCGCTGTCGTTCGGCGGTGGCGTCGGCGGCCAGCCGGTCGGTCGCCCGGCGCACCAGATCGAGCCGGTCGGTCCACTCCCGGCCCGCCGGGTCGTCCCAGGCGGCGGCGAGGGCACCGCGCACCGCGACCAGCGCGCCGGCGGTGTCGTCGAGGCGCGCCACCAGCCGCCGCAGCGCGGCGCTCTGCTCCGCGATCCCGGTCACCGCGGGTCCCGTGCCCCGGCCGGATCCGATCGCCCGGCCAGGTCCAGTGGCCCGGCCTGATCCGGCAGCCCGGCCATGTCCGATGGCCCGGCCGGATGGCTCGGCATCGTCCAGTGGGCCGCCCGGAACGCTGCGGCCGTCATCTCGTCGGCGGCGCGGGCTGCGCCGGCGCAGTACCGGGCGGTGGCGGCCAGCGACTCCAGCTCGTCGGCGATCCGCAGCGCGTCCCGGCCGTGCTCACCGGTCGGGCCGGCGACCACGGCGGCCCGCAGATCGACCACGGCGTCGTCCAGCCGGGTGGCCATCCGGTCCAGTGCATCGGGGTCCCGCCGCAGGTCCGGTCGCATCCCGGCACTCTGCCCGATCCGGCCCCCGACCACCCAAGGGTCGTTCGCCATCGCGAACGTCAGCCGGTCGAGCGTTGCACGATGGCGGTCCCGACGACCATCGTGCAACGCTCGAGCGGCGGCGGTTCAGCTCGCGGCGGCGACCACGTCGGCCAGCCGGGCGGCGACCGCACCGGCCTCCTCGGCGGTCGGCGCCTCCACCATCACCCGGACCAGCAGCTCGGTGCCCGAGGGTCGCAGCAGCACCCGCCCGGTGTCGCCGAGCTCGGCCTCGGCCTTCGCGACGGCCTCGGCGACACGGTCGGACGCGGCGACCGCGTCCCGGTCGCCGACCACGACGTTGCGCAGCACCTGCGGCAGCGGCGTCATCACCGACGCCAGCTCGGCCAGCGACGATCCGGTCGACGCGATCCGGCTCATCAGCCGCAGCGCGGTGAGCAGGCCGTCCCCGGTCGTCGCGTGACCCGGCAGCACCACGTGCCCGGACTGCTCGCCGCCGAGCGAGTACCCGCCCTCGCGCAGCCGCTCCAGCACGTACCGGTCACCGACCTTGGTGGTGTCCAGGGTGATCCCGGCGTCGCGCATGGCGAGGTGCAGGCCCAGGTTGCTCATCACGGTCGCGACGAGCGTGTCGTGGGCGAGCTCGCCGGCCTCGCGCATCGCGAGCGCGAGCACCGCCATGATCCGGTCGCCGTCGACGACGTTCCCGGCGGCGTCCACCGCCAGGCAGCGGTCGGCGTCGCCGTCGTGCGCGATGCCGAGATCGGCCCCGTGCTCGACGACGGCGCGCTGCAGCGGCTCCAGGTGGGTGGACCCGACGCCGTCGTTGATGTTCAGCCCGGTCGGCTCGGCGTTCAGCGCGATCACGTCCGCGCCGGCCTGGCGGTACGCCTCGGGCGCGGCGACGGACGCGGCGCCGTGCGCACAGTCCACGACCACCGTCAGCCCGGCCAGCGAGCCGGGGGCCGCCGACAGCAGATGGTCGACGTAGACGGTGGTCGCGTCCGGCGCGTCCCACACCCGCCCGATGTCCGCACCGGTGGGCCGGTCCGCGCGGGTGCCGAGACCGCGCTCGATCTCGTCCTCGACGTCGTCGGGCAGCTTGTGACCGCCCGCGGCGAACAGCTTGATGCCGTTGTCGGGCATCGGGTTGTGCGACGCGGAGATCATCACGCCGAGATCGGCGCCTGCCTCGGCGACCAGGTGCGCGACGCCCGGGGTGGGCAGCACGCCGACCCGGATCGCGTCCGCACCGGCCGAGGTCAGGCCCGCGACGACCGCGGCCTCCAGCATCTCCCCGCTCGCGCGCGGGTCCCGGCCGACGACCGCGACGGGGCGGCGGCCGGCTCCGTTCGACAGGGTGCGCGCGGCCGAGGCACACACACCAACGGCGAACTCCGGAGTGAGGAGTTCGCCGTTGGCCAGGCCCCGGACGCCGTCTGTCCCGAAAAGGCGACGCATCCGGTCTGCGATCAGCGCTTGGAGTACTGGGGCGCCTTGCGGGCCTTCTTGAGGCCGTACTTCTTGCGCTCGACGGCGCGGGCGTCCCGGGTGAGGAAGCCGGCCTTCTTCAGGGCCGGGCGGTCCTCGGAGTCGAGCTCGACCAGCGCGCGGGCGATGGCCAGGCGCAGCGCGCCGGCCTGACCCGCGGTGCCGCCGCCGCGCAGGTTCGCGAAGATGTCGAACCGCTCCGTCTTCTCGACGGTGACCAGCGGCTCCTTCACGATCTGCTGGTGCAGCTTGTTCGGGAAGTAGGTCTCGAGCGGCTTGCCGTTGAGCGTGAAGCCACCGGTGCCCGGCAGCAGCCGGACGCGGACCACGGCCTCCTTGCGGCGGCCGACGGTCTGCACCGGACGGTCGCCCTGCAGCGGCGCCTCGGCGGCGAACGCGTCGGCGTCGAAGTCGGTGTTCTCCTCGATCGAGTAGTCGACCTCGTCGACGGCCTCGACGTCTGCGGCCTCGACGTCACCGACGGCCTCGCCGACGGTCTCGGTCAGCTCGGTCTCGGTCGCCGCGGCGGCCGCACCCTCGGTCTCGACCGCGTCGACGACCTCGTCGGGTCCGTTCTCGGGGCTGGTCACGGGCTGTCCCTCTTCGTTGCTCGGGGTGGTCACTGGCTGACCTGGGTGATCTCGAACGGCTGCGGCTTCTGCGCCTCGTGCGGGTGGTCCGGACCGGCGTAGACCTTCAGCTTCTTGGCCATCGCACGCCCGAGCCGGTTCTTCGGCAGCATGCCCTTGATCGCCTTCTCGACGAGGCGGTCGGGCTGGCTGTCGATCATCTCGCCGACGGAGCGCTGGCGGAGGCCACCCGGGAAGCCGGAGTGGCGGTAGACGAACTTGTCGGTCCGCTTGTTGCCGGACACCGAGATCTTCTCCGCGTTCACGATCACCACGAAGTCGCCGTTGTCGACGTGCGGCGCGTAGGTCGGCTTGTGCTTGCCACGCAGCAGCGTGGCGGCATGCGTGGCGAGCCGACCGAGGCGCACGTCGTCGGCATCGATCACGTGCCAGGCGCGGGTGATGTCGCCGGGCTTGGGGCTGTACGTGGGCACGGATCTACCTCGTCGTCGTTCTCGGCTGCGGTGGGCGGTACCGGCGGACTCGTCCGCTCGGATCCGGCCCACACTGGTGTGGTTCCTAGCGTGCCGCTGGTGGACGCCGGAGGGACGCTCGCCCGCCGGAGTTCGCTGCCTCGCACCTTCTCGAGGAACGACGGTCGGCGCCCGCGGGTCTCCACCGCTGCACAACGAGTGTCAAGAGTACCCGGCGATCCCGGGAGCGGGCGCGAGGGGGGTCGGTCCACCCGCTCCCGGGATGGTCAGACGCCGAATCGGCCCGCGTTGCGACGCTCCACGTCCTGGTATCCCTGGCCCGCGGCGGACACCAGCGCCCGGATCCGCTGCAACGTCCCGGTGAGGTCCGCGGCGGAGCGGTCCCAGCGCTGCTGCGCCTCGTTGTACCGGTTCGCCGCGTCGCCGGTCCAGCCCGCCACGACCGGGGTCAGATGACTCTGCAGCTCCCCGAGCTGCGCGGTGATCCTCGCCCTCGCCCCGTCGATGTCCGCGGCCGCCTGGTCGATCGCCGCGAACGTGACCCTGATCTCCGATCCCATGCCCGTTCCCCTCTCAGCCCAGCGCCGATGTGATCGCGGAGACGTTCCGCGCGTTCTCGTCCTCGACCGCCTGGTAGGCCGTGGCCGTGCCGCCGAGCTGCTCGGCGATGTCGGCGAGCGCGGCGTTGAGTCGCTTCGCCTCGGCGTCCCACTCCGCCATCAGCGCGGTGAACGCCGTGGCCGCCGCACCCGCCCACTGCCCGCGGGTCGCCTCGAGCCGCGAGCGCAGCCCGCCGAGCTCGCCGTTGACGGCCTGGCTCACCTCCCGCACCCGCCCGGCCGCGCGGGCCATCTCGTCGGTCGTCGTGCCGAATCCCTGGGTCATCCGCCCACCCCGTCCCGTTCCGGCCGAGCGGTCGCCCGGCCGGCGGGGACCGTGCCATCCGACGCCCGGCGGCCGCGGCCGTTCCCGGGGTGACGGTTCGCGACCGGGAACGGATCACCGCGTCCGGCGCAGCGATCCGGCGATCTCGGCGCAGGCGGCCGGCGGCTCGGCCGCGACCGGCCTGCGGCAGCCGACGACGAGCTGGTCGGTGCCGCTGAACAGGACCAGCCAGTCGACGACGGTGCCGTCGCCGGGATGCTGGCGGTAGCGGTGCGTCCCGGGGGCCGCGCCCGGTTCCGGAGGGGTCACGCCGCGGGCGCCGGCCAGCCGGGCGGCCAGCTCCCGGCGGGCGCGGTCCGGTTCGCGCCCGGCGTCGTAGCCGAGCGGGCTGCGCTCGACGACCACCAGCTCGGCCCCGTCCGGCCGACCGGCCGGGGTGAGCAGGCTGCGCCGGCGGGCCGGGTCGCCGCCGGTGTGCTCCCAGCCCGCCGGGAGGACGGCCGCGTACCCGTACTGGACGAGGGTCCCGCCGGTTGGTGCACCGGGTGACGGTCCGGGTGGCGGTCCGGGAGGCGGGCCGCCCGCCAGGAGCCCGGCGGTGAGCAGTGCCGCCCCGAGCAGGGCGGTGGCCGGGAGCGCGGCCCGGCCGACGACCCGGCGCACCCGGCGCACCCGGGGCATGAGGTCCCGCCGGTCCCGGCCGGCGGGCGGTCCCGGCGGCGGCCCGGGCCGGACCGGCCCCGGCAGCACGGCGTCTACCGGCCCCGGCCCCAGCTCAAGCAGCCCGGCACCCAGTAGCGCCGCCCCCAGCACCGCGGCGGTGTCCGGCCCCGCGCCGTCGACCGCGGCCGGGTCGGCGGGGTCGTCCGGATCCCCCGGGCCGGCCCGCCGCACCGGGCAGGGTGCGGCGGCGACGTCCCCCGCCGGCTCCCCCACCAGCACGATCTCCACCGCACCGACGGCGCGCGCCGCGATCCCGAGCGGGAGCGCCGCCGGCACCGGCTCGATCACCGCGCCGTCCCGGACGACCGCGGGCCCGCCCCGGGACGGATCCGCCGACCAGGTCTCCGCGACCAGGACCGGCCCGGGCGGCGGCGCGGGTCCCACCGCGAGCGCGGCGACCGCGACCGGCACCGTCTCCACCCGCGGCGTGCCGGGGAACCGACCGCCGGGGGTCGCGCCGACCCGGACGACCACCACGGGCGGATGGTCACCGAAGAAGTCGGCGACCGCGGCCGCCGGATCGGTGCCGCCGGGCGCGGCGGCGAGCAGCCGGATGCCGTCCGGATCGGCCGCGGCGAGCAGCACCCGGTCCGGGCGGGCGTGCACCGCGACCGCGTACCCGGTCATCCCGGCTCGGTCCAGGCGAGCTGCAGCCGCCGGGCGCCGTGCCTGCGGTCGACCAGCACGGCCCGCCCGGGGGGCCCGGGCCGCGGCTTGACCTTCTCCAGCAGCGCGCCCTCGTCCGGGCTGCCCGACCCGACCAGACCGGGCGCGCCGAGCTCGCGCAGCCTGCCGAGCACCGGATCGAACAGCGCCCGTGCCGCGCCGCCGGTGCGGCGGGCCAGCACCACGTGCAGCCCGACGTCGCGGGCCTGCGGCAGGAACTCGGCCAGCGGCAGCAGCGGGTGCGGCGTCGTCCCGCCGGGCGGGACGACCAGGTCGTAGTCGTCCACCAGCAGCCACACCTCGGGCCCGCTCCACCAGGACCGGTCGCGCAGCTGCTGCGCGGAGACGCCGGGCCCCGGCAACCGGCGCCCCAGCGAGCCGGCGATGTCGGCGCAGGCCTGCGCGGTGGCCTGGGCGGTGGAGGTGTGTGCCAGCAGGTGCGTGGCGTCGATCGCGCCGAGCAGGGTCCTCCGGTGGTCGACGGCGACGATCCGGGCCTGCTCGGGCGTCCACCGGCGGGTGACGTCGCGGGCCAGCAGCCGGAGCAGGTTCGTCTTGCCGCCGCCGGAGTCGGCGAAGCAGAGCAGGTGCGGCTCGTCCGGGTCGAGCTCGACGGCGGCGAGCCGGTCCTCGTCGACGCCGACGGCGGGCCCGCGGCCGGGTCCGGCGGGCAGCTCGTCGACCGCGATCCGCTCGGGGAGCAGCCGGACCTCCGGCATCGTGGCCCCGTCCCAGGCCGCCGCGACGGCCGGGGCGAGATCGGCTCCGGGACCGGGCCACGGCGCGGCGAGCACGGCGGGGGCGCCGTCCGGGGCGAGCCCGTGCCCGGGCCGGACCGGCACCGCCGCCGCCCGCCTGCGGTCCACCTCGGACTCGCCGGGATCGCCGAGGCGCAGCTCGATCCGGCTGCCGAGCTGGTCCTTGAGCGCGGGCCGGAAGTCGGCCCAGCGGGCGGCGGTCACCGCGACGTGCACGCCGTAGGCCAGCCCGCCCGACGCCAGCGCGGTGACCCGCTCGTCGAGGTCCTCGAACCCGGCCCGCAGCGCCGTCCAGCCGTCGACGACGAGCAGCAGATCGGTGCACGGCTCGTCCGCCAGGTCCCCGGCGCCGCGCCGGGCCCGGAACTCCTCGATCCCGGCGATGCCGTGCGCGGCGAACAGCTGCTCGCGCCGGTCGACGGTCGCGACGACCTCGGCGACGACCCGGCGCACCAGGTCGGTCCGGCGCCGGTCGGCGACCGTCCCGACGTGCGGCAGCCCGGCGAGCGGGCCGAGGCCGCCGCCCCCCAGGTCGAGCACGTGCACGCCGAGCTCGTGCGGGGTGCGGGTGAGCGCGAGCGCGGTGACCACCGTGCGCAGCGCCGTCGACTTGCCCGACCGGGGCCCGCCGACGACGGCGAGATGCCCGGCCGCCCCGGACAGGTCGAGCGTGAGCAGGTCCCGGCTCTGCAGGTAGGGCCGGTCGACGAGGCCGACCGGCACCGCCCAGCCGCCCGGGCCGGGCACCTGCAGGCCGCGGCCGGGCCGCACGGCCGGCTCGCCGAGCACCGCGGTCAGCGGCGGCGGCTCCTCCAGCGGCGGCAGCCACACCCGGTGCGCCCGCGGGCCGGGAGCCGCACCGACGGCGGCGACGACCCGGTCGAGCAGGCTCGCCGCGGCGACCGGCTGCCCGGCCGGTTCCGGGACCGGCACCGGGGCCGGCAGCGCGACCGGCCCGGCCGGGAACGACAGCGCGCGGCGCGGCCCGCCGGACGCCCGGCCCCGGCCGGCCGGCTCGTCCTGCGGGCCGGAGACGTAGGCGGCCCGGAACCGGACCAGCTCGTCGGTGCCCGCGGACAGGTAGGCCGAGCCGGGGGTCGGCGGGAGCAGGTGGGCGTCCGGCACGCCGAGCACGGCACGGGACTCGGCGGCGGAGAAGGTCCGCAGCGCGATCCGGTAGGACAGGTGCGACTCCAGGCCGCGCAGCCGCCCCCCCTCCAGCCGCTGCGAGGCCAGCAGCAGGTGGATCCCGAGCGACCGGCCGAGCCGGCCGATCGTCACCATCAGGTCGATCATCTCGGGGCGCTGCGCGAGCAGCTCGGAGAACTCGTCGACCACCACCAGCAGCGACGGCAGCGGGTCCAGCGGAGCCCCGCCGCGCCGGGCCGCGTCGTGCTCGGCCAGCGACGCGAGGTTCCCGGCGGCGCGCAGCAGCTCCTGCCGCCGGGTGATCTCCCCGGCGAGCGCGTCGGCCATCCGGTCGACCAGGGTCAGCTCCTCGGCCAGGTTCGTGATCACCGCCGAGACGTGCGGGAGCCCGGCCAGCCCGAGGAACGTCGCACCGCCCTTGAAGTCGACCAGCACCAGGTTCAGCTCGTCCGCACCCGCGGTGGCGACCAGGCCGAGCACCAGCGTCCGCAGCAGCTCGGACTTGCCGGACCCGGTCGCGCCGATGCACAGCCCGTGCGGCCCGGCGCCGCCCTGCGCCGACTCCTTGAGATCGAGCACGACCGGCCGGCCCGCCGGGTCGGTGCCCAGCGGGACGCGCAGCCGGTCCGCCGGGCCGCGGCGCCCGCGCAGCGCCGCGATCCCGTCCCGGTCCGGGCGGCCGAGGCCGAGCAGCGGCCCCAGCCCGGGCGCCCGGACGTCCACCGGACCGTCCGGGCCCGCGGCGTCGGCCGGGCCGTCCGGCCGGTAGCGCGCCAGCCGCCGGGCGAGCGCGCGCGCCTCGGCCCCGGTGACCGCGTCCGGGACACCGACGGGTGTCCCGCCGGGGCCGCCGCGGCGCAGCGTGCGTGCCCCGCCGGGTTCGACGCCGACGGCGAGCCGCAGCACCGACACCGCGGGCCGGCGGCCGCGGGCCGGGCCGATCCGCAGCACGGTGACGCCGGGCACCCCGGCCCAGGCGCCGGGGGTGTCGGCGGCGCCGTCCAGCACCACCAGCAGGTGCCGGTCGCCCGACGACGGCTCGTCCACCCACCAGCGGCGGACCCGGTCCGGGTCGTCGGTGAGCATCCGGAGCGGCCCGACGGCGTCGGCGAGCGCCGGGTGCCCGGCGTGCGGCAGCCATTTCACCCAGTCCCAGCGGCCGGCGGCCGTCCCGGGCGCGACGACGGCCAGCCGCGCGTCGTCCGGCCCGTGCCACAGCACGTACTGGACGACGAGCGCGCGGGCCAGGTCGACCGCGGCGGCCGCGGCGGCGCTCCCGTCCGGCTCCACCCAGATCGTCGCCGACGCCCGCGCGTCCACCGCCACCGGCAGGTCGTCCACGGTGGAGTGCCGGCGCAGGAAGCGGCGCAGTGCGAGCGCGGACAGCGGCTCCAGGCTCTCCAGCGGGCCGGTGTGCGGTGCGCTGAGCCGGGCGGCGAGCCGCTGGGTGCCGCGACCGGCCCGCAACCGGCCGAAGTCGTCGTCGGCGGGGCGGCGCTCCCACAGCCGGCCCGCGGCGAGCACGTCCGGCCAGGCCCCGGGATCGGGGTGCACGGTCTCCAGCGCGCGACGCTGCCGGGCGGCGATCCCGGCCGCGCGGCCGCCGAGCACCTCGAGGTAGCGCAGGTAGTCGCGGCGGTCCTCGTCCATCGTCGCGGTGCGCGCGCCGGCCCCGCGCCCGCCGCCGGTGAGCAGCATGCCCAACGCCGAGAGCGCGAACATCCCGCCGAACAGCCACGTCCCGGTGTCGCCGCGGCCGAGCACCACGAACAGCACCGCGCCGCCGACCATCGCCAGCGGCAGCAGCCGCTGCGCGAGCCCGCCGGGGACCGGCCGCTCCGGCTCCGGCGGCGGCTCGGGCACCAGCTCCCCGCCGGGCATCTCCGGCACCGTCCGGCGTGGCCGCCGCAACCCGATCGTCCCGCCCACCGGTGCCTCCTCTGTGGACACGAGTTCTCCCGAACGCCCGCGGCCGGCGCCGGGACCGGCGAATACTCGCAGCGGCCCGGTGCCCCCGCGGCCGTTTCCGACAACTCCCCGGAGCCCGCCCGTGACCCTCGTCCTCCCCCCGCCGGCGGCGGGCGCCGCCGCCGAACCGACCGGCCGCTGGGTGCGGCTGTCCGTGCTCACCCCGCGCGGGCGGGCCGACCTGGCCCTGCCGGCGGACGTGCCGGTCGCCGAGCTGGTGCCGATGGTCCGCGAGCTCGTCGGCGGCCCGGTCCGCACCGGGGTGCCGGAGGCGTGGCGGTTCACCGGCCCGGCCGGCGGCCCGCTGCCCCCGGACGCGACGCTCGACGAGCTCCGGGTCCGCGACGGCGAGCTGCTCCATCTCGGTCCCGCCCGGCCGGCACCCGCCGCACCGGTGTTCGACGACGCCGCGGAGGCCCTCGCGCACGCCGTCGGCGAGGCCCGCGACCGGGCGACCGGCACGCACCGGGCCGGGCTCGGCGCCGCGCTGCTCGGCACCGTCGCGGGCTGCGCGGTGCTGTCCACCGTGGCCGGTCCGCTGCGCCCGGCGGCGGCCGGCGTGGCGGCGGCCGCGGCACTCGCGGCGCTCGCCGTCACCCACCACCGCAACCGGTCCGAACCGGACACCGCGGCGGCCGCGGCGCTCTGCGCCGTCCCGGCGGCGGCGACCGCCGGCCTGCTGGCGGTCCCCGGGCCGCCGGGGGCCGGGGCGGTGCTGCTCGCGGCGGCCGGTGCGGTGGTCGCCGCGGCCGCCGGCCAGGTGCTGGTCCGGGCGGTGTCCCCGGTGCTGCTCGCGGTCGCGGTCGCCGGGACCGGTACCGCGCTCGCCGCGCTCGCCCGGCTGCTGCTCGACGCGCCCGCCGGAGCCGTCGCCGCCGGACTGGCCGCGCCGGCACTCGCCGCGGGGCCGCTGCTGCCGCGGCTGGCGCTGCGACTCGCCGGGATGCCGGCACCGGCGGTCCCGGCCGACGCCGGCGACCTCGCGGCGGCCGAGCGGATGCCGCCCGGCAACCGGCTCGCCGTCCGCGCGCGGCTGGCCCGCGGGCTGCACTCCGGCGCGCTCGCCGGGACCGCGGTCCCGGCCGCGGGCGGCGCGGTGGTGGCCGCGGCGACCGGCGGCCCGGCCGGCTGCGTGCTGCTCGCGGTCACCGCGGCGGTGCTGCTGATGCGGGCCAGGGCGCTCGCCGAACCGGTCCCGGCCCGGGTGCTCGCGGGCACCGCGGTGCTGGCCGTCGCAGTGGCCGCCGTCCCGGCCGCGCTGGCGTTCGGCCCGCCGGCCCGGCTCGCCGCCGGGATCGGGCTGCTGGTCGCGACGGCGGTCGGGGCGATGGTGATCCGGGCGACCCCGTCCCCACCCGCGCGCCGGGCGCTCGACATCGCCGAGCTGCTGCTGACCGCCGCCGCGATCCCGGCATCGCTCGCCGCGATGGGGCTGTTCGCCCTGGTCCGCGGGCTGTGAGCGGCCTCCGGACGGCCACCGCGCTGGCCGCCGCCGCACTCGCCGTACTCGCCGCGCTGGCCGCCGCGGGGCCCGCCGCCGCCGACCCGGGGCCGCCGCGCCCGGCCGACGGGCTCCGGCAGACCACCGGCTGCACCGAGCCCGGCCCGGGCGGCCCGGGCAGCACGCCGCCACCGTCGGCGCCCCCGCCCGGGCTGGCGTCCGGCGCGGGCCGGCTGGTCGCGGTGATCGACACCGGGGTGGCGCCGGTGCCGCGGCTCGCCGGCAGGCTGCAGGGCGGCGGGGACTACCTCACCGGCGGCGACGGGCTGACCGACTGCGACGGCCACGGGACCGGCGTCGCACTGGTCCTCGCCGGCGCGGCCGATCCGGTGACCGGCGGCGGCGCCGGGATCGCGCCGGGTGCCGGGGTGCTGTCGCTGCGCCAGTCGTCGACCCGGTTCGTGGTGGGCGACCCCGACGGGTCCGAGCGCCCGGCCGGTGACATCGCGACGCTCGCCTCGGCGATCCGGCGGGCCGTCGCGCTCGGCGCGTCGGTGGTCAACGTGTCCCAGGTGGTGTGCGTGCCGGCCGCCGCGGCCGACGACGCCGGTGCCGCCCTGCACGCCGCCGTCACCGCCGCCGCGGCGGCGGACGTGCTCGTGGTGGCGGCGGCCGGCAACGTCGATCCGGTGGGGACCTGCACCGGCGATCCGGACCTGCGGCCGCTGCCCGCCGCCTACGACGAGGTGCTGGCCGTCGGCGCGGTCGACGCCCGCGACCATCCGGCCGGGTTCTCGATCGCCGGGCCGTGGATCGACGTCGCCGCACCGGGCGTCGACCTGCCCGCGCCGGCCGGGCCGGAGGGCGCCGTGGTCAGCGGCACGTCGTACGCGGCACCGGTGGTCGCCGGCACGGCGGCGCTGCTGCGCGAGCGGTTCCCGATGCTCACCGCGGGCCAGGTCGCCGACCGGATCCTGGCGACCGCACGCCGCCCGGCCGCCGGTCGGGACGACCGGGTCGGCACCGGTGTCGTCGATCCGGCGGCGGCCCTCACCGCGGAGCCGTTGCTGCTCGTCCCGGGGCACCGCGGCGGCGCGGCGGCCGGCACCGGCCGGGTCCCGCTGCCCGTCCCGGCCGCGCCGCGGGCCGGGCTCCCCACGGCGGCCGGGGTGGGCGCCGTCGCGGCGGCCGGGGGTGCGCTGGCGCTGGCGCTGACCGCGGTGCGGCGCCGCCCCGCGGCCCGCGACAGCGGCCGCTCCCCCGGCCACCCCGGCGGCCCACCCGGCGGCCCACCCGGCGCCGGCGGCTCACCCCGGCACGTCGGTGGTGTCCCGCGCGGCCGCGAGGTCCAGCGCTCCGGCCCGCGGCAGTAGGCGCACCAGCTCGGCCGGGGCGGCACCCGGCTCACCGATCCCGAGCGCCGCGGCCGTCGGGTCGTCGGCGACACCGAACGCCGCCCCGGACGACGCCAGCAGCCACCGGGTCCCGCCGGCGCCCCCGGCCGGGGCGGCCCGCAGCGGCCCGGGTCCGGTCCGGGGCAGCACCACCGCGTCGAGCCGCGGGCCCGGCCCGTCGGCACCGGCCAGCGCCACCGGCACCGCGCCGTCCGCGACCGGGAGCCGGTCGCCGAGGAACAGCCCGCCCCGGCCGTCCCGCCAGGTCCGGCACAGCACCGGCGCACCGGCCACTCTGACCCGGGCCGCCGGCCACGCCGTGGCGCCGGGCAGGGTCCGCGCCGGCGCCGCCGCGACCGCACCGGGCGGGAGCTCCGCGGGGGTGCCCTGCCCGGTCCGCGACAGCACCGCGTCGGCGAGGGTGACCGGGATCGGGGCCAGCCCGTCGGCGGTCCGCAGGTGGTACCCGGCGGGCCCGCCGAGCGGGCGATCGACCACGACCTCGCCGGGATCGTCGGGCAGCCGCAGCGGCGGGCCCTCCGGGATCGCCGACAGCAGGCCCTCACCGACCCGGCGGATCCCGGCGTCGAGCAGGCCGAGCCCGTCGAGCACGGCACGGTCGGCCGGGTCGAGCCGGTGCCTGCGGCCGTCGTGCACCAGGTAGGTCGCGCCGCCGTCGACGCCCAGCAGCACCGCCGACGGCGGTCCGGCGGGGTCCGCGCCGAGCGACCCGGCGAGCACCGTCGACGTGCCGCCCACCGGGCCGGGCGGCTTCGCCGCACCGCCGTCGGCGGGATCCGCCGGGCTGTCGCAGACCGCCCAGGCGGGCGGCACCGCGGTCCCGTCCAGGGCCGCGCCGAACGCCGCGGGCACCGCAGCGGGCGGGGTGCGGGGTGCGCCGGCGAGTGCCTCGTCGGGCACCGCGACCGGTACCGCGTCCGCCCCGTCGGTGCGCCCGAGCGCGGCGAGCACCAGCCGCCCGCCCAGCGCGTCCGGCACCGGGACCAGCCGTGGCGGCTCCGGGGTGACCGCGTAGAGCACCCCGGAGTGCTCCCCGCGGACCAGCGCGAGCCGGCGCCAGTCCGGCGCCGGATCGTGCCTGGCCAGCAGCGCGGTGACGCCGAGCGCCAGCAGTCCGACCAGGACACCGGCGAACACCGCGCGGCGCTGCGCGCGGAGCTGCTCGTGCAGCGGCACCGGATCGGCGCGGACCAGCGCGGCCTCCATCCGGCGCAGGCCGAACCGGTAGGCGTCGACCTGGTCGCGGGTGGTCGCCGGGGCCCGCTGCACGCGCGCCTCCGGGCCTCCGCGGTCGGGATCGGGGCTCATCGCCCGGACGGTAGGGGCACCGCCACCCGGTCGTGGCGGTTCGGGCCACGCTGCGTGGAACTACCCCCTGACCGTACGGTCCGGATTCGTTGCCAGATCAACGTAGTTGCCCATAATGTGCCACAGCGTGATCACGCTGCGGAACATCGCGGTCCCGTTGCTGGTGGGCCTGCTCGTCGCGGGCTGCGCCGCGCCGACGCCGGGGCCCGGCGAGGCCGGTCCCGGGGGCGACGGCTCCACGATGACGCTCGCCGACGGCTACGAGCCGGACGACCTCAACCCGCTGCTCGGGTACGGCTCGGAGGGGGCGAGCAAGTTCTACGACGGCCTGTACTCCCGGGACGCCGAGCGGACGCTGCAACCGGCGCTGGCCGCCGGCCCCGCGACCCCGTCGGCCGACCAGCGGTCCTGGACCGTCCCGCTGCGCTCCGGCGTCACCTTCCACGACGGCTCGGCGTTCGGCCCGGAGGACGTGGTCGCCACCTACCAGGCCGTGCTCGATCCGGACCGGGCGGCGACCATCCGCTCCGGCGTCCCGATGCTCGACGCCGTCGAGGCCGTCGGCGAGGACGCCGTCCGGTTCGACCTCGCCTACCCCTACGGCGCGTTCCCGGACCGCCTGACCACCGGGATCCTGCCCTCCGAGGTGCTCGACGACGGCGGCCCGGTCGCCGACCTGGCGGTGAACACCGAGGCGCTCGGGACCGGGCCGTACCGGCTCGCCGAGTGGCGCCGCGGGGACACGATGATCATGGAGGCGAACGAGCGGTACTGGGGCGGCGCCCCGGCGGTGCAGCGGGTGACGGTCGTGTTCGCCACCGACGACAACACCCGCGCCCAGCGCACCGCCGCCGGCGAGTTCGACGGCACCGTGCTGCCGCCGGCGCTGGCCCGGCCGGTCGCCGAGCAGAGCGGCCTCGCGCTGCGCGAGCACGCCTCCGCGGACTACCGCACCATCGCGCTGCCGTTCGCGAACCCGGTCACCGCCGATCCCGCGATCCGGGCCGCGCTGAACCGCTCGGTCGACCGCGAGGGCATGATCGAGGCGCTGCTCGCGGGCCAGGGCGAGCCCGCCCACCACCCGATCCCCGGGGTGCTCCCGGAGCAGGTCGAGCCGTCCGCGACGTTCCCGCACGACCCGGCCGCGGCCGCCCGGATCCTGGACGAGGCCGGCTGGGCCGCCGGGCCGGACGGGGTGCGCAGCCGGGACGGGCAGCCGGCGAGCTTCACCCTGATGTACCCGGCCACCGACACCGTCCGGCGCGATCTCGCGCAGGCGTTCGCCTCGGACGTGCGGGCGGCCGGCATCGACGTCCGGCTGGAGGGCCTCGGCTGGGAGGCGATCGAGCCGCGAATGGGCCAGGACGCGCTCGTCCTGGGCGGCGGGGACCCGTTCGACCCGGGCTTCAAGGCGTGGCAGCTGCTGCACTCGGCGAACGCCGCCGACGGCTTCAACAATCCCGGCTCCTACCGCAACCCGCAGGTGGACGCGGCGCTCGACGCGGCGCTGCGGGCGCCCGACGAGGCGACCCGCAACGAGCGGATCAAGGACTTCCAGCGGGCCTACGTCGCCGATCCCGGGATGGTGTTCCTGGCCTTCCTCGGCCACAGCTACGTGTCCCGGGACGACTGGGACGGCTACGTCGAGGTCGTCGAGCCGCACACGCACGGCGTCACCTGGGGGCCGTGGTGGAACCTCGAGGACTGGACACCGCGGCAGTGACCGCACCGGCGGCCGCGGCCGGGCACCGCGGGCGCGGGCGGGCCGTCGCCCGGCTCGTCGGGCTCCGGGTGCTGCTCGGCGTGCCGACCGTGCTGGTGGTGGCGGTCGGGGTGTTCCTGCTGGCCGCGGCGTCGCCGTTCCGGCCGGTCTACCAGTACTTCGGGGTCGGGATCTTCTCGGCGAGCGACGCCGACATCGCGGCCGCCGAGCGCGCGCTCGGCCTGGACGGCGGGGTGTGGGTGCAGCTCGGCCGCTGGCTCGGCGGGCTGCTGTCCGGGGACCTCGGGCAGAGCCTGTCGATGCGCCAGCCGGTGGCCCAGGTGATCGCCGAGCGGCTCCCCTGGACGCTGCTGCTGGTCACCTGCGCGCTGCTGGTCTCGCTGGTGCTGGCGCTGGTCGCGGGCACCGTCGCGGCCTGGCGGCAGGGCGGCTGGTTCGACCGGGCGGTGACCGCCGTCGGGCACACCCTGGAGGGACTGCCGCCGTTCGTGCTGGCGCTCGGGGCGATCGCGGTGTTCGCCGTCGCCTGGCCGGTGCTGCCGGTCGCCGGGCTCACCGACGCCGGCGCGGCGCCCACCGTCGACCAGGTGAGCCGGCACCTGGTGCTGCCCGCGCTGGTGCTCGGGGTGTCCCAGACGCCGTGGCTGGTGCTGCACGTCCGGGCGTCGCTGATCTCCTCGCTGGACGACGACCACGTGACCGGCGCCCGCGCCCGTGGCCTGCCCGAGCCGGTCGTCGTGCTGCGGCACGCGCTGCCGACCGCGCTGCTGCCGTTCGTGACCGTGCTCGGCAACCGGCTACCCGAGCTGGTCACCGGGGCCGTGCTGGTGGAGACGGTGTTCTCCTGGCCGGGGATCGCCGCCGCCGTCGTCACGGCCGCGCTGGCGGTCGACTTTCCGCTGCTCGCCGCCCTCACCCTGCTCTCCGCGGTGGCCGTGCTGGCCGGTTCGCTGGTGGCGGACCTGACGGTGCTGCTGCTCGATCCCCGGGTGGACGCCGATGTCTGAGCGGACCGGCCTCGCGCCGCGTACCCGGGAGCGGCCACCGGCGGGCGAGTGGCGGCCGGCCGGGCGGCCGCGCCCGGGCTCGCCGCGCGGGCGCCGCCGGTCCGGGCGGGCCCGGCTGGTCGCCGGGGCGTCCGGGCTGACCCTGCTGGTGCTGGGTGCGCTGCTCGTCCCGTGGCTGGGCGGGCTCGACCAGGGCGCCGTCGACTACGACGCGATCCGCCTGCCGCCGTCCCCGGAGCACCCGTTCGGCACCGACTCGGTGGGCCGCGACGTACTGCTCCGCTCGTTCGCCGGGCTGTGGGTGTCGCTGCAGGTCGCCGCGGCCTGCTCGGTGCTCTCGACGGTGATCGGGACGCTGTTCGGGGCGCTGTCCGGGCTGCTCGGCGGCTGGTACGACCGGCTGCTGATGCGGGTGGTGGACGCGGTGAACGCCGTCCCGCACCTGCTACTCGGCATCGTGATCGTCGCGCTCTACCGGGGCAGCGTGCTCGCCGTGATCGCCTCGATCGGGCTGACCCACTGGACGACGGTGGCCCGGGTGGTGCGCGCCGAGATCCTCTCGCTGCGCGGCCGCCCGTTCGTCGACGCGGCGATCTCCGGCGGGGCCTCCCGGTGGCGGGTGCTGCGCAGGCACCTGCTGCCGGCGGTGCTGCCGCAGGCGGTGCTGTCCGCGGTGCTGATCCTGCCGCACGCGGTCTGGCACGAGACCGCGCTGAGCTTCCTCGGCCTCGGGCTGCCGCCGCACCTGGCCAGCCTGGGCACGATCCTCGGCGAGGGCAGGCAGGCGGTGCTGCTGGGCTCCTGGTGGATCGTGGTGTTCCCGAGCGTCCTGCTGGCCGCGACGACGCTGTCGGTGGCCGGGATCGCCGCCTGGTGGCGGGACCGCTCGCTGCCCCGCCGGCGTTCGGAGCAGGCGCTGTGAGCGCCGCGGAGCCGGTGCTCGCCGTCCGCGGGCTGGACGTCGTGTTCCGGGTGGGCCGCGGCGCCCGGGCCCGCACGGTGCGCGCGGTCACCGGCGCCGACCTGGACCTGCACGCCGGACGGCTGACCGCGCTGGTCGGCGAGTCCGGCTGCGGCAAGTCGGTGCTCACCGAGGCGCTGACCGGGCTGCTGCCCGGTACCGCCTCGGTCCGCGGCCGGGCCGTCCTGTCCACCCCGGACGGACCGCTGGAGCTGCTCGGCGCCCCCGAGGCGGCGCTGCGCGACCGGGTCCGCGGACGGCTGCTGGGCCTGGTCCCGCAGTCGGCCGCCACCCACCTCACCCCCACCCGGACCGTCGGTGCGCAGCTGCGCGAGACCCTCGCCCGGCTCGGCACCCCCACCCCGGCGGCCGAGCTGCTGGAGCGGGTCGCCCTGCCCCGGCACGTGCTCGGGTCCTACCCGCACGAGCTGTCCGGCGGGCAGGCCCAGCGGGCCGGGCTCGCTTCGGCGCTGGCCGGGGACCCGCCGGTGCTGCTCGCCGACGAGCCGACCGCCGGGCTGGACCGGCCGCTGGTCGAGCACGTCACCGGGCTGCTGGCCGGGCTGGCGGCGGAGGGCCGGGCCGTCCTGCTGATCACCCACGACCTGCGGGCGGCCCGCGACGTCGCCGACGACGTCGCCGTCATGTACGCCTCCCGGCTGGTCGAGAGCGGCCCGGCGGACGGCGTGTTCACCGACCCGTGGCACCCGTACACGACCGGCCTGCTGGGTGCGCTGCCGGACGCCGGGTTCACCCCGGTGCCGGGCCACCCGCCGGAGCTCTCGGCGCTGCCGGAGGGCTGCGCGTTCGCGCCGCGCTGCCCGGCCCGCGACGACTGCTCCGGCGATCCCGCGCCGGTCCGGCACGGCGACCGGACGGTGTCCTGCCACCGGCCGGTGGGGCGGGCGTCGTGAGCCTGCGCGCGGAGGCGGTGACCGCGGGCTGGCGGCGCGGGCATCCGGTCGTCGACCGGATCGACCTGGCCGTGGAGCCCGGGACGGTGCTCGGCCTGGCCGGGCCGTCCGGCTGCGGGAAGTCCACCCTGACCAGGGTGCTGGCGCTGCTGCACGCGCCGTGGTCGGGCATCGTGTCGGTGGACGGCGAGCCGGTGCGCCGGTTCCGCTTCGACGCGCCCGCGGCGCTGCGCAGGCGGATCGGGGTGGTCTTCCAGTCGCCGCGCGCCGCGGCCGACCCGCGGCTCACCCTGGACCGGATCGTCGCCGAGCCGCTGCACGCGGCCGGTGTGCCCGCTCCCGCGGTGGACGCCCGGGTCGCCGAGGTCGCCCGGCAGGTCGGCCTGACCGCCGAGCTGCGCTCACGCCGCCCGCACGAGGTATCCGACGGGCAGCTGCAGCGCGCCTGCCTCGCCCGGGCGCTGGCGCCCCGGCCGGACTACCTGCTGTGCGACGAGATGACCGCGATGCTGGACGCCTCCACCACCGCGGCCCTGGTCTCGGTGGTGGCCGGCGAGGTGTCCGGTCGCGGGCTCGGCGTGCTGGCGGTCAGCCACGACGAGCCGCTGCTGGCGGCGTGGGCGGGCCGGGTGGTGCGGCCCTGGGCCTGAGCTCAGGAGTCGGCGGTGAGCGCCGCGGCGACCGGGCCGAGCGGCGGGGCCCACTCGCGGATCTGCACGTCCGCGATCACGCCGGCCAGGGTGTACGGGTCGCTGTCGACGACGGCCTGCACCGCGGCCCGGTCCTCCGCCCGGAACACCAGCAGCCCGCCGGCGGGCTCGTCCGGCGCCCACGCCCCGGCGACCAGCAGGCCGGGCTGCGCCTCCAGGTAGGCGCGGTGGTCGGGACGGGCGGCGAACCGGCGGTCGTCGTCGTCGGTGTAGGTATAGAGCACGGCGAAGGTCGTCACGTGCGGCAGCCTAGATCACCCCGGGGCGACCCCGATGTCCTCGTTCCACAGCTCGGGACGCTCGGCGACGAATGCGGTCATCATCGCCACGCAGCGCTCGTCGTCGAGCACCCGGATCCGGACGCCGTGCCCGGCGAGCCAGTCGTGCCCGCCGTGGAAGGTGCGCGCCTCGCCGACCAGCACCGCGCCGATGCCGAACTGGCGGACCAGACCCGAGCAGTACCAGCAGGGCGACAGCGTGGTCACCATCGTCGTCGCCCGGTAGTCGCGTTGCCGGCCCGCGTCCCGGAAGGCGGCGGTCTCGGCGTGCACCGACGGGTCGTCGTCCTGCACCCGGCGGTTGTGCCCGCGGCCCAGCACCTCGCCGTCCGGCCCGACCAGGGCGGCGCCGATCGGGATCCCGCCGGACGCCAGCCCGGTCCGGGCCTCGGCGATCGCGACGTCCAGCCAGCTCGGGTCCATGCCGGCGAACCTAGCGTCCCGGGTCGCTAGCCGCCCGCGACCCGCAGCCTGCGGGTGGTGTCGGCGCGCGCGGCGAGCTCGTCGTCAGCCGGATAGTCGACGCCGGTCAGCGACAGCCCGTGCGGCGGCGCCACCAGCACCTCCGACGCCCGCGCGGTCCGGGTGAGCAGAGCAGCGGGCCAGCCGGGATCGCGGTGCCCGCGCCCGACCTCCAGCAGCGCGCCGACCAGGCTGCGCACCATCGAGTGGCAGAACGCGTCCGCCGACACCGAGGCGACCAGCACCCCGGGCTCGCCGTCGGCGGGCGCCCAGTCCAGCCGCTGCAGCGCGCGTACGGTCGTGGCGCCCTCGCGGCGCTTGCAGAACGCGGCGAAGTCGTGCTCCCCGAGCAGCAGCGCCGAGGCGGCGTTCATCGGCTCCGGATCGAGGTCGTGCGGCCAGGCGACGGTGTCCCGCGCGCGCAGCGGCTCGGCGCCGTACGGCGCGGTGCTGACCCGGTAGCGGTAGTGCCTGCGCAGCGCCGAGAACCGGGCGTCGAAGGTGTCCGGCACCCGGCCGACGGCGCGGACCCGCACGTCGGCGGGCAGCAGCCGGTTGAGCCGCCGGAGCAGCCCGTCGACCCGGGTGTCGAGCTCGCCCGGCAGGTCGACGTGGGCGACCTGCCCGGAGGCGTGCACCCCGGCGTCGGTGCGCCCGGCGACGGTCAGCCGCAGCGGGACCCGCAGCACGGTGGACAGCGCGTCGGTCAGCACGCCCTGCACGGTGCGCCGGTCGGGCTGCGCGGCCCAGCCGGAGAAGCCGGTGCCGTCGTAGGCGATGTCGAGCCGCACCCGGAACGGGGCGGCAACGCCGCCGGGCCCGCCGTCGGAGTCGACGGCGGGCCCGGCGGGGTGGTGCGGCTGGCTCAGGAGTCGGACTCCTGCTGGGACGCCGGCTTCGCGAAACCGGCGGCCTCGGCGGCCTCCTCGCTGGCGAACCAGACCTCGGCCACGGTGCGGTCGTAGTGCGACGAACCGGGGACGTGGTAGAGCATCGAGTCGGCGTTGCCCTTGATCTCGAAGCCCTCGGGGGCCTGCGCCGGGTCGTCCAGCGGGGCGTGGCTGCCCTCGCCGTACGGGGCCTCGGCGGTCTCCTCGGTGGCCGTCTCCGCGGAGGTGCTCTCCTCGGTGACGGTCTCCTCGGTGGTGGCCTCCTCCGCCGGGGCGGAGTCGGCGGCCTGCGCGGCGGCCGCGCGGCGGGCGCGGTTCGCCTCGTCGGTGACCGTCTTCTGCTGGACCAGCTCGATGACCGCCATCGGGGCGTTGTCGCCCTTGCGCGGCATCGTCTTGGTGATCCGGGTGTAGCCACCGTTGCGGTCCGCGAAGAACGGGCCGATCTCGGTGACGAGGCGGTGCACGACCGACTTGTCGCGGATCACCTTCATGATCTGGCGACGGTTGTGCAGGTCGCCGGCCTTGGCCTTGGTGATCAGCCGCTCCGCGTACGGACGCAGCCGCCGGGCCTTGGCCTCGGTGGTGGTGATCCGGCCGTGCTCGAACAGCGAGGTCGCCAGGTTGGCCAGGATCAGCCGCTGGTGCGCGGGTGACCCGCCGAGGCGGGCCCCCTTGGTGGGCTGGGGCATGGCTACAACTGCTCCGTTTCTGCGTAGTCCTGACCGTCGTCACCGAAGGTGCCGGGGTCGAACCCGCTGTCACCGTCGGCGCCGTAGTCGCTCGCCGCCGCCGACGGGTCGAACCCGGGCGGGCTGTCCTTGAGGGCCAGGCCGAGACCGACGAGCTTCATCTTGACCTCGTCGATCGACTTGGCGCCGAAGTTGCGGATGTCGAGCAGGTCCGCCTCGCTGCGGCCGACGAGCTCGCCGACCGTGTGGATGCCCTCGCGCTTGAGGCAGTTGTAGGACCGGACCGTGAGGTCCAGCTCCTCGATCGGCATCGCGAACGCCGCGATGGTGTCCGCCTCCTGCGGGGAGGGGCCGATCTCGATGCCCTCGGCGTCCACGTTCAGCTCGCGGGCCAGGCCGAACAGCTCGACCAGGGTCTTGCCGGCCGAGGCCAGCGCGTCCCGCGGGGTGATGGACGGCTTCGACTCGACGTCGAGGACGAGCTTGTCGAAGTCGGTGCGCTGCTCGACTCGCGTGGCCTCGACCTTGTAGGTCACCTTCAGCACCGGGGAGTAGATCGAGTCGACCGGGATCCGGCCGATCTCGGCACCGGTGGCCTTGTTCTGCATCGCCGGGACGTACCCGCGGCCGCGCTCGACGACGAGCTCGACCTCGAGCCGGCCCTTGTCGTTCAGCGAGGCGATGTGCAGGTCCGGGTTGTGCACGGTGACACCGGCCGGCGGCACGATGTCGCCGGCGGTGACCGCGCCCGGGCCCTGCTTGCGCAGGTACATGGTCACCGGCTCGTCCTCCTCGGAGCTCACGACGAGCTCCTTGAGGTTCAGGATGATGTCGGTGACGTCCTCCTTGACCCCCGGCACGGTGGTGAACTCGTGCAGGACGCCGTCGATCCGGATGGAGGTGACGGCGGCGCCGGGGATGGACGACAGCAGCGTCCGGCGCAGGGAGTTGCCGAGCGTGTAGCCGAAGCCCGGCTCCAGCGGCTCGATGACGAACCGGGACCGGGTCTCGGTGACGACGTCCTCGGTGAGGGCGGGTCGCTGAGAGATCAGCATGGGTGTGTGCCTCCTTACGACACCTGCGACGACCGCTATTTGACGCCGCAGTGCACCGCCGCCCCTCCCTGCGGGGCGGCGGGATGTCGAGCTACTTCGAGTAGAACTCGACGATGAGCTGCTCGGTGACCTGGGTGTCGATCTGAGCGCGCTCGGGCAGCTGGTGGACCAGGATGCGCAGCGTCGACGGAACGACCTGCAGCCACGCCGGAACCGGACGCTCGCCCTGGGTCTCCCGGGCGATCACGAACGGATCGGTGTTCCGCGACTTGTCGCGGACGTCGATGATGTCGTAGCGGGAGACCCGGTAGCTGGGGATGTCCACGCGCTTCCCGTTGACCAGGAAGTGGCCGTGGTTCACCAGCTGGCGGGCCATCCGCCGGGTACGGGCGAGACCCGCCCGGTACACGACGTTGTCCAGGCGCGACTCGAGGATCTGCAGCAGCTCGTCGCCGGTCTTGCCCTCCCGGCGGTGCGCCTCCTCGTAGTAGCTGCGGAGCTGCTTCTCCTGCAGCCCGTAGCCGAAGCGCGCCTTCTGCTTCTCCTGCAGCTGCAGGAGGTACTCGGTCTCCTTGATCCGGATCCGGCCGTGCTGGCCGGGCGGGTAGGGACGACGCTCGAACGCCTGGTCGCCGCCGACGAGGTCGGTCTTCAGTCGGCGCGACTTGCGGGTCATGGGGCCGGTGTAGCGAGCCATGGTGTAGTCCCCTTCCCCTAGACCCGGCGCCGCTTGGGCGGACGGCAGCCGTTGTGCGGCTGCGGGGTGACGTCGGAAATGGTGCCGACCTCGAGGCCGGCGGCCTGCAGCGAGCGGATCGCGGTCTCGCGGCCCGAGCCCGGGCCCTTCACGAAGACGTCGACCTTCTTCATGCCGTGCTCGGCGGCCTTGCGGGCCGCGTTCTCGGCGGCCAGCTGCGCGGCGAACGGCGTCGACTTGCGCGAGCCCTTGAGGCCGACGTTGCCGGACGAGGCCCAGGCGATGACGGCGCCGGTCGGGTCGGTGATCGACACGATCGTGTTGTTGAACGTGCTCTTGATGTGGGCGTGCCCGTGCGCGACGTTCTTCTTCTCGCGACGGCGGACCTTCTTGGGTCCGGTGCCCTGGCGTGCGCGGGGCGGCATTACTTCTTACCTGCCTTCTTCTTACCGGCGACGGTCTTCTTCGGGCCCTTGCGGCCGCGCGCGTTGGTCTTCGTGCGCTGGCCGCGGACCGGGAGACCGCGACGGTGGCGGATGCCCTGGTACGAGCCGATCTCGATCTTGCGGCGGATGTCCGCCTGCACCTCGCGGCGCAGGTCACCCTCGACCCGCAGGTGCTCCTCGATGTAGTCGCGGAGCTTGGTGACGTCCTCGTCGGTCAGGTCCTTCGACCGCAGGTCAGGGCTGATCGCCGTGCCCTCGAGGATCTCCTTGGACCGGGCTCGTCCGACCCCGTAGATGTAGGTGAGCGCGATCTCCATCCGCTTGTCGCGGGGGAGGTCGACGCCGGCAACACGTGCCATGCGGCGTTGTCTCCGTTCGGTTCTCGTGCCAGGTCTTCCCGACGTCCGTCCCGCTCCGCCGCTGCGATGCGGGCCCCGGCCTGGTTCCGGGGGTGCCTCCGGGCCCTCGTGGCCCGACGGGTACGTCGGGGGCTTCTCTGAAGCATTTCTGAAGCGATCAGACGATCACGACAGCTGCCCGCCGGGTCCGGCGGTGATCAGCCCTGGCGCTGCTTGTGGCGCAGGTTCGAGCAGATCACGATGATCCGGCCGTTGCGGCGGATCACCTGGCACTTGTCGCAGATCTTCTTGACGCTCGGCTTGACCTTCACGTCGTCTGCCTCTGTCCGTTGTTCTTCTGGGGCATGCGACCGACCGTGACGTGCACGGCAGTCACTTGTAGCGGTAGACGATGCGGCCGCGGCTGAGGTCGTAGGGCGACAGCTCGACCACCACCCGGTCCTCCGGAAGGATCCGGATGTAGTGCTGGCGCATCTTCCCGCTGATGTGCGCGAGAACCCGGTGGCCGTTCTCCAGCTCCACCCGGAACATCGCGTTCGGCAGGGGTTCGACGACCCGGCCCTCGACCTCGATCGCCCCGTCCTTCTTGGCCATGTCCTCCGCTATCCGTGACAGGTGTCGGTTGCTCCACCCTGCCGGCCTGACCGGCGGGGCGGCGGATGCGCACGAACGGGCCCGGGCCGGGTGTGGGAACACGACGGAACCGGCGCCACAGAGCGCACCGGCTGTCCAGTGTACGGAGGTCGGGCGGGGCGGGTGCACGCGGGGTGACCCACGGGTCGGCACCGTCGACGGTACCGGACCGGTGGGTTCCCTCGCGCGTGTGCGGCCCGGGCGGCTAGAGGGCCTTCAGCTCCTCGCTGACGCTCTCCACCGAGCTCTTCGCGTCACCGAACAGCATCGAGGTGTTGTCCTGGAAGAACAGCGGATTGTCGATGCCGGCGAAGCCGGAGCCCATCGAGCGCTTGAGCACGATGACGTTGCGCGACTCGTCGACGTTCAGGATCGGCATCCCGTGGATCGGGCTGGACGGGTCGTTGCGGGCGGCCGGGTTGGTGACGTCGTTCGCCCCGATCACCAGCGTCACGTCGGTGCGGGAGAACTCGTCGTTGATGTCGTCCATCTCCTTGAGCGCGTCGTAGGAGACGTCGGCCTCGGCGAGCAGCACGTTCATGTGCCCGGGCATCCGGCCGGCCACCGGGTGGATCGCGTACTTGACCTCGACGCCCTTGCTCTCCAGCAGCTTGGCCATGTCCTTGACCGCGTGCTGGGCCTGGGCCACCGCCATCCCGTAGCCGGGGACGACGATCACCTGCGACGCGTAGGCCATCTGGATGGCCGCGTCGGCCGCGGAGGTGGACTTGACGGTCCGCTCCACCCCGTCGTCGGCCGCCGCGGCCTGCGTCCCGCCGAACCCGCCCGCGACGATCGCCGGGATGGTCCGGTTCATCGCGACGGCCATCTGGTTGGTCAGGATCGAGCCGGAGGCGCCGACGATCATGCCGGCGACGATCATCGCGGTGTTGTTCAGCGCGAGCCCGGCGGCCGCGGCGGACAGGCCGGTCATGGCGTTCAGCAGCGAGATGACGACCGGCATGTCGGCGCCGCCGATCGGCAGCACGACGAGCACGCCGACCGCCGCGGCCAGCAGCAGCACCGCGATCACCCAGATCTCGCCCGCCCCGCCGAGCCCGGCGACGACGGCCGCGGCCACCGCGAGCACCAGCAGCAGCAGGTTCAGCGGCTGCTGTGCCCGGCCGAGGCCGATCGGGCGGCCGGGCAGGATCTCCTGCAGCTTGCCGAACGCGATCAGCGAGCCCCAGAACGAGATCGACCCGACGATCGCCGCGAACATGGTGGCGATGACGACGTAGAGCGCGGTGTCGACGAAGCCATCGGTGTTGCGGAACTCGGCCCAGGCGATCAGCGCGACGGCGCCACCGCCGACACCGTTGAACAGCGCGACCATCTGCGGCATCTGGGTCATCCGCACGTTGCGCGCGGACGGCACGCCGAGGATCGTGCCGACCACCAGGCCGAGGATGATCAGCAGCCAGTTCGCCTGGACCAGCAGCAGCGTGGCGCCGACCGCGATGGCCATGCCGACCGCGGCGGTCCAGTTGCCGCGCACCGCGGTCTTCGGGCCGGTCAGCCCCGACAGGCCGTAGATGAACAGCGCGAACGCGATGATGTAGAGCACCGGGACGATCACGGCCAGCGGACCGGTCACCAGGGTGTCGGTGGCGGCGAGGATCTCCGTGTGGCCGCTCACGAGCCGCTCCCGTTCTTCTCGGCGCCGGTGCCGGCCCGGCCCGGCTGCTTGCCCTTGAACATGCCGAGCATCCGGTCGGTGACCAGGAAGCCGCCGACCACGTTGATCACGCCGAACACGATCGCGACGACCAGGATGATCGCGTCCACGACGCCGACCTCCTCACGCCCGAGCACCACGATCGCGCCGAGCAGCACGATGCCGTGGATGGCGTTGGTGCCCGACATCAGCGGGGTGTGCAGGGTGTTCGGGACCTTCGAGATCACCGCGAAGCCGACGAAGCCGGCCAGCACCAGGATGGCGATGTTCGCCAGCAGTCCGGAGTCCATCAGGACACCTCCTCCTCACGGGTGACGCAGGACTTCGCCAGTACCTCGTCGGAGAAGTCCGGGGACAGCTCACCGTCGGTGACCAGCAGCTCCAGCAGCGCGGTGACGTTGCGGGCGTACAGCTCGGACGCGTGCTCGGGCATCGCGGCCGGGAGGTTCAGCGGGGACACGATCGTCACGTCGTGCCGGACGACGGTCTCCCCCGGCTCGGTCAGCTCGCAGTTGCCGCCCGCCTCGCCCGCCAGGTCGACGATCACGCTGCCCGGCCGCATGCCCTCCACCGCGGCGGCGCTGACCAGTCGCGGCGCGGTCCGGCCCGGCACCAGCGCGGTAGTGATCACCACGTCGAAGCCGGTGATCGCGTCCTCCAGGGCCTGCTGCTGCTTGGCCCGCTCCTCGTCGGTGAGCTCGCGGGCGTAGCCGCCCTCACCGGCCGCGTCGATGCCCAGGTCGAGCCACTGCGCGCCCAGCGAGCGCACCTGGTCGGCGACCTCCGGCCGGACGTCGTAGCCGGTGGTCCGGGCCCCGAGCCGCTTCGCGGTGGCCAGCGCCTGCAGTCCGGCGACGCCGACCCCGAGCACCAGCGCGGTGGCCGGCTTCACGGTGCCCGCCGCCGTCGTCAGCATCGGGAAGAAGCGGGTGGAGTGCTCGGCCGCGGCCAGCACCGCCTTGTAGCCCGCCACGTTCGCCTGCGACGACAGCGCGTCCATGCCCTGCGCCCGGGAGATCCGCGGGATCGACTCCATCGCGAACGCGGTGACTCCGGCGTCGCGCAGCTGCTGCACGGTCTCCGGGTGGGTGAGCGGCGACAGGAACCCGACCAGGACCTGGTCCCGGCGGAGCTTCCCGATCTGCTCGGTGGTCGGCGGGTTCACCACCGCGACCACGTCGCACGCCCAGGGATCGCCGATCGAGGCGCCCGCCTGCGTGAACTCCTCGTCCGGGATCAGCGCACCCGCGCCGGCCCCGGCCTCGACCACGACGGTCGCACCACGCCCGCCGAGCTTTCCGATCACCTTCGGTACCAGCGCCACCCGGCGCTCGCCCGCCCGGATCTCCGTCGGCACACCGACCGTGACCGTCTTCTGCGGGTCGTCCCGCCCGGCCTCTTCGCCCATGCCGGGAACCTAGTCCACCCGCAACGGTCCGTGGTCCCGCGACGTGACGCGGACTACCCGCCCGGTGAGTGCTTGATCGATCGCCTGGATCGATCCGGACGGCGTCGATCCGGCGGTGGGCTCAGGCTCGGGGCCGGTCCGGCGCGCCGGCCGGCGCGGTCAGCAGCCAGGGCCCGTCCTCGGTGACGGCGACGGTGTGCTCCCAGTGCACGGCGCGGCCGCCGGCGGCCGTGACGACCGTCCAGCCGTCCGGCAGCTCCAGGGTCTCCGGGTCGCCCGCGACGAGCATCGGCTCGACCGCGAGTGCCATCCCGGGCCGCAGCCGCGGGCCGCGGCCCGGCTCGCCGTGGTTGGGCAGGAACGGGTCCATGTGCATGGAGGTGCCGATGCCGTGCCCGCCGTACTCGGCCACGATCCCGTAGTCGGCGCCGTCCGCCTCGGCCGCCGCCCGGCAGGCCTCCTGCACGGCGTAGGAGATGTCGGTGAGCCGGGCGCCGGGCTGCACCGCGAGGATGCCGGCGTCCAGCGCCGACCGGCAGGCGGCGGACAGTGCGAGATCGGCGGGCGCCACGTCGCCGACCGCGATCGTGACCGCCGAGTCGCCGTGCCAGCCGTCCAGGATCGCGCCGCAGTCCACCGACAGCAGGTCACCCTCGGCCAGTACCTGCGACGACGACGGGATGCCGTGCACGATCTGCTCGTTCACCGACGCGCAGATGCTCGCCGGGAAGCCGTGGTAGCCGAGGAACGACGGGACGGCTCCGCCGTCCCGGATGGTCTGCTCGGCCAGCGCGTCCAGCTCGGCCGTGCTCACGCCCGGCTTCGCCTGCTCGGTGACCGCGGCCAGGGTGGCCGCGACCAGCGCGCCCGCCTCCCGCATCGCCTCCAGCTGGCGCAGGGTCTTGAGCTCGATGTCCCGGCCCCGGTAGCGGGCGATGGCGCCGCGGAGGCCGCCCCGTCCGTTCATGCGTTCCCTCGGTTCCTCGCGGTGCCGGCCGACGCCGGCGGCCGGGTGTCAGGCGCCGTACTTCTTCAGCGCCGCGAGCACCCGGTCGGTGATCTCGTCGACCTCGCCGACCGCGTCGATGGTGACCAGCTGGTCACGGTAGTGGTCCAGCAGCGGCGCGGTCTCCTCGCGGTACACGCGCTGCCGGTTGCGGATGGTGTCCTCGTTGTCGTCGCTGCGGCCGCGACCGAGCAGCCGCTGCACGACGACCTCGTCCTCGACGTCGAACTGCACGACCGCGTCGAGCCGGAGGCCCTTCTCGTCCAAGATCTCGCCGAGCGACGCCGCCTGGGCGGTGTTGCGCGGGAACCCGTCGAGGATGAAGCCCTTCGCGGTGTCGGCGTCGCCGAGGCGGTCGCGGACCATGCCCACGGTCACCTCGTCGGGGACCAGGTCCCCCGCGTCCATGTACCGCTTCGCCTCGCGACCGAGCTCGGTCTCGTCGCGGAGGTTGGCGCGGAACAGGTCGCCCGTCGAGATGTGCGGGACGTCCAGCCGCTTCGCCATCTGCTCAGCCTGCGTTCCCTTGCCCGCGCCGGGCGGTCCCACCAGAACGAGTCGCACGCGAACCCGACCTCCTGAAGTCTCATCTGCTCGGCACCGGCATCGCCGCCGGCGCCACGGTGCCACGGCACCCGATCCGAGGCCGGGGCCCCGACCGGGGTTCCCGCACGGCCACGCTGCGGGCGAGCCTAACGCAGGAAACCCTCGTAGTTCCGCTGCATGAGCTGGCTCTCGATCTGCTTCAGGGTGTCGAGGCCCACTGTCACCATGATCAGAACCGCCGTCCCGCCGAACGGGAAGTTCTGGTTCTGCCCGGTGCCGGTGATGCCGAGGAAGAAGTTCGGGAGCACCGCGATGATGCCGAGGTAGAGCGATCCCGGCAGGGTGATGCGACTGAGCACGAAGTTCAGGTACTCGGCGGTCGGGCGGCCCGGCCGGATGCCCGGGATGAAGCCGCCGTACTTCTTCATGTCCTCGGCGCGGTCGTCCGGGTTGAACGTGATCCCGACGTAGAAGTACGTAAAGAAGATGATCAGCGCCATGTACATGGCGATGTGCACAGGACTGGACTGATCGACCAGATAGGTCTGCACGAACTGCTGGAACCAGCCGCCCTCGTTCCCGGCGAGCCGGGCCACCAGGTCGGGCAGGTACAGCAGCGAGCTGCCGAAGATCACCGGCACGACGCCGGCCTGGTTGACCTTCAGCGGGAGGTAGGTCGAGGTGCCGCCGTACATCCGGCGCCCGACCATCCGCTTGGCGTACTGGACCGGGATCCGGCGCTGGCCGTTCTCGACGAACACGACGCTCGCGATGATGGCGAGGCCGAACACGCAGACACCGGCGAAGACCAGGCCGCCGGAGTTCTCCAGGATGAGCCGGCCCTCGGCCGGGATCCGGTGCGCGATCGAGGCGAAGATGAGCAGCGACATGCCGTTGCCGACGCCGCGCTCGGTGACCTGCTCGCCCAGCCACATCACCAGCGTGGTGCCGGCGACCATCGTGGTCACGATGACGACCAGGGTGAAGACCGACGAGTCCGGGATGATCGGCAGCGCGCAGCCCTGGAACAGCTGCCCGCGCTCGGCGAGCGCCACGAACCCGGTCGCCTGCAGGATCGCGATGCCGATCGTCAGGTACCGGGTGTACTGCGTCAGCTTCGCCTGGCCGGACTGGCCTTCCTTCTTCAGCTGCTCGAACCGCGGGATGACGACCTGCAGCAGCTGCACGATGATGCTCGCGGTGATGTAGGGCATGATGCCCAGCGCGAAGATCGACAGCTGGAGCAGTGCCCCGCCGGAGAACAGGTTGATCAGCGAGTAGACGCTCGCATTGTCGCCGCCCTCGACCTGGCGGACGCATTCCTGGATGTTCGGGTAGGACACCCCCGGCGAGGGGATGTTCGCCCCGAGCCGGTACACCGCCACGATCGCCAGCGTGAAGAGGATCTTCTTGCGGAGATCCGGCGTGGTCAGGGCCGACCGGACTGCGCTGAGCACTCGGTGATCCTCCTACGACGTCGGCGGCCCGACACCGCCTGCGCCGGCCCCGGACGGGGTCGGCCGGATGGGGGGCGCGTTCCGCGCCTCCCGGGCCGGGTGGGGACCGAACGGTCCCTCCCTGCGGGGGACCCGGCCGTGGCCGCGCCGCTCCCGCTGCACGTGGACCCGAGGCCCGATCGTGACTCTAACAGCGGCCCGGAAACGCCTCGGCGCCGCCCACGGGCCCCGACCCGGCGGAGCGGGTCACGGGCACATGGACGGCGCCGTGGCGGTGTTCTGTGCTCGGTCCGGGTCAGAGCTCGGTGACCGAGCCGCCCGCCGCCGAGATCTTCTCCCGGGCGGAGGCGGAGAACTTGTGTGCCTTCACGGTGAGGGCGACGCCCGAGAGCTCACCCTCGCCGAGCACCTTCACCAGCTGGTTGCGGCGCACCGCACCGGCCTCGACCAGCTCGGCCGGGCCGATCTCGCCGCCCTGCGGGAACAGGGTGGCGAGGTCGCCGACGTTCACGACCTGGTACTCGACCTTGAACCGGTTCTTGAAGCCCTTGAGCTTGGGCAGCCGCATGTGCAGCGGCATCTGCCCGCCCTCGAAGCGCGGCGACACCGTCTTGCGGGCCTTGGTGCCCTTGGTGCCGCGGCCCGCGGTCTTGCCCTTCGAGCCCTCGCCGCGACCCACCCGGGTCCTGGCGGTCTTCGAGCCCGGGGCCGGACGCAGGTCGTGCAGCTTGATCACGCCGCTGCCGGAGTTCTCGTCCGCAGTGCTCACTGCGCCACCTCCTCCACGGTCACGAGGTGGCGCACCGTGTGGACGTACCCGCGGTTCTGCGGGGTGTCCGGGCGCTCCACCGTCTGCCGGATCTTGCGCAGGCCCAGCGAACGCAGCGTGTCGCGCTGGTTCTGCTTCGCCCCGATCCGGCTCTTCACCTGGGTGATCCTCAACGTGGCCATGTCGCTCACACCCTCGCCGCGTCGGCCTCGGCGCGCTGACGCATCATGCTGGCCGGGGCGACGTCCTCGAGCGGCAGGCCGCGGCGGGCCGCGACCTCCTCCGGACGCTGCACCGCCTTCAGCGCGGCCACCGTGGCGTGCACGATGTTGATCGCGTTGTCGGAGCCGAGGGACTTGGACAGGATGTCCGAGATCCCCGCGCACTCCAGCACCGCGCGGACCGGGCCGCCGGCGATGACACCGGTACCCGGCGAGGCCGGGCGCAGCATGACGACGCCCGCGGCGGCCTCACCCTGCACGCGGTGCACGATCGTGCCGCCGATGCGCGGGACGCGGAAGAAGTTCTTCTTCGCCTCCTCCACGCCCTTGGCGATCGCGGCCGGCACCTCCTTGGCCTTGCCGTAGCCGACGCCCACCAGGCCGTCACCGTCGCCGACGATCATCAGCGCGGTGAAGCTGAACCGGCGGCCGCCCTTGACGACCTTGGCCACGCGGTTGATCGTGACCAGCCGCTCGATGTACGGGGTCTTGTCCTGGGCCGCCCCGCCACGGCCACCGTCGCGGCGGTCCCGGCTGTTGCGGTTGTCATTGCTACCGCCGCCGGGCCCTCCGCCGTCACGCCGCGTACGTCCCGGCATCAGACGATCCCTTCAGTGTTCTCGGTCTGGTTCATCAGAACTCCAGGCCCCCCTCGCGGGCGGCGTCGGCCAGGGCGGCGATCCGCCCGTGGTAGCGCAGCCCGCCGCGGTCGAACACGACCGCGGAGATGCCGGCCTCCTTGGCGCGGGCGGCGATGAGCTCGCCGACCTTGGCCGCCTTGGCCTTCTTGTCGCCGTCCACGCCGCGCACCTCGGTGTCCAGCGTCGACGCGTGCGCCAGGGTGTGCCCGGCCAGGTCGTCGATCAGCTGCACGGTGATGTGCCGCGACGAGCGGTTGACCGCCAGGCGCGGGCGCACCGGCGTCCCGGAGATCTTCTTGCGGAGCCGGGCGTGCCGGCGGAGGCGCGAGTCGCGGCGCGCACGCGCCACCTGCGACGCCATCCGCCGCCGGGCGGCACCCGACACGGTGTCGTTCTCGGCCATCACTTACCCGTCTTCCCGACCTTGCGGCGGACCTGCTCGCCGGCGTACCGCACGCCCTTGCCCTTGTACGGGTCCGGGCGGCGCAGCTTCCGGATGTTCGCGGCGATCTCGCCGACCAGCTGCTTGTCGATACCGGAGACCGAGAACCGGGTCGGGGACTCGACCGCGAAGGTGATCCCCTCCGGCGGCTCGATCACGACCGGGTGCGAGTAGCCCAGGGCGAACTCCAGGTTCGAGCCCTTGAGCTGGACCCGGTAACCGACGCCGTGGATCTCCAGCTTCTTCTCGTACCCGGCGCTGACGCCGACCACGATGTTGTTGACGAGGGAGCGGGACAGGCCGTGGAAGGCCCGGACCTCGCGCTCCTCGTTCGGGCGCTTCACCAGCACCGCACCGTCGTCGTCGCGCTCGACCGAGATCGGCTCGACGACGGTGTGCGACAGGGTGCCCTTGGGGCCCTTCGCGGTGACCGTGCGGCCGTCGATGGTGATCTCCACGCCGGACGGGACGGTGACGGGCAGCTTTCCGATGCGAGACATCGTTCGTTACCCCTCTCTCACCAGACGTAGGCGAGGACTTCCCCGCCCACGCCGCTCCGGTAGGCCTGCTGGTCGGTCATCAGACCCCGCGAGGTCGAGATGATCGCCACGCCGAGGCCCCCGAGGACCCGCGGCAGGTTCGTCGACTTCGCGTAGACCCGCAGACCGGGCTTGGAGACGCGGCGCAGGCCGGCGATGCTCCGCTCCCGGTTGCGGCCGTACTTCAGCTCGACGACCAGGGCCTTGCCGACCTCGGCGTCCTCGGTGTGGTGGGCGGCGATGTAGCCCTCCTTCTGCAGGATCTCCGCGATGGAGACCTTCAGCTTGGAGTGCGGCATCACCACGCGGTCGTGGTAGGCCGAGTTCGCGTTCCGCAGACGGGTGAGCATGTCTGCGATCGGATCGGTCATCGTCATGGTGTCTGTCTCTTTCCCACCGTGGTTCCGCGTACCGGCGCGGCGCCCCTGCTCGGGGCGCCGTGCCGGTGCGGGCCTTCGGCGATCGGGTCGACCCGGGCCCCGCGGCGCGGGACCTCTCGGATCACCAGCTGGACTTGCTCACACCCGGCAGCTCGCCGGCGTGTGCCATGTCGCGCAGGCACACGCGGCAGAGGCCGAACTTGCGGAAGACCGCACGCGGCCGGCCGCACTTCTGGCAGCGGGTGTAACCGCGAACCGCGAACTTGGGCGTCGCGTTCGCCTTGTTGATGAGCGCCTTCTTCGCCATTCGCTCAGTTCTCCTTGAACGGGAAGCCCAGGTGACGCAGCAGCGCCCGGCCCTCGGCGTTCGTGGTCGCGGTGGTCACCACGGTGATGTCCATGCCCCGCGGGCGGTCGATGGTGTCCGGGTCGATCTCGTGGAACATCGACTGCTCGGTGAGGCCGAACGTGTAGTTGCCGCGCCCGTCGAACTGGTCGCCGGACAGACCCCGGAAGTCCCGGATACGCGGCAGCGCGATCGTCAGCAGCCGGTCCAGGAACTCCCACATGCGGTCGTTCCGGAGGGTCACCTTGGCGCCGATCGGCATGCCCTCGCGCAGCTTGAACTGCGCGATCGACTTGGTCGCGCGGCGCAGCTGCGGCTTCTGGCCGGTGATGATGGCCAGGTCGCGCAGGGCACCGTCGATCAGCTTCGAGTCCCGGGCGGCGTCACCGACACCCATGTTCACCACGACCTTGGTCAGGCCGGGGATCTGCATGACGTTGGTGTAGCCGAAGTCCTCACGGAGCTTGTCGAGGATCTCGTCGCGGTAGCGCTGCTTGAGGCGCGGGAGGGTCTTCTCTGCGGTGGTCATCTCAGATCTCCTTCCCGTTGCGCTTGGAGATCCGGACCCGGCGGGACGTGCCGTCCTCGCCCTCGACGGTCGACCGGCCGACGCGGGTCGGCTTGCCGTCTGAGTCGACGACCATCACGTTCGAGACGTGGATGGCCGCCTCCTGGGTGACGATCCCGCCGCTCTCGGCTCCACGCTGGTTCTGGCTGATCCGGGTGTGCTTCTTGATCCGGTTCACGCCCTCGACCAGCACGCGCTGACGCTCCGGGTAGGCCGCGATGACCTTGCCCTTGGCGCCCTTGTCCTTACCGGCGATCACCAGCACGGTGTCGCCCTTCTTCACCTTCATCTTCGCCTTCATGAATCAGAGCACCTCCGGAGCGAGGGAGATGATCCTCATGAACTTGCGGTCGCGCAGCTCGCGCCCGACCGGGCCGAAGATTCGGGTCCCCCGAGGTCCGTTGTCCGGCTTGATCAGGACAGCGGCGTTCTCGTCGAAACGGATGTAGCTGCCGTCGGGACGGCGCTTCTCCTTCTTGGTGCGCACGATGACCGCCTTGACGACGTCACCGCGCTTCACGCCGGCGCCGGGGATGGCCTCCTTGACCGTGGCGACGATGACGTCGCCGATCCCGGCGTAGCGCCGCGCGGAGCCGCCCAGCACCCGGATGCACAGGATCTCCTTGGCACCGGTGTTGTCGGCGACGCGCAGCCGCGACTCCTGCTGGATCACTGTGACTCCTACTTGGCCTTCTCGAGGATCTCCACCAGCCGCCAGCGCTTGGTCGCCGACAGCGGGCGGGTCTCCATGAGGCGAACACGGTCGCCGACGCCGGCGGTGTTCCCCTCGTCGTGCGCCTTGACCTTGTTGGTCCGGCGGATGACCTTGCCGTACAGGGGGTGCTTCACGCGGTCCTCGAGGGAGACGACGATCGTCTTCTCCATCTTGTCGGACACGACCAGGCCCTCGCGGACCTTGCGCTCCCCGCGCTGGGTGTTCTGCTCGGTGCTGGCCTGCTCAGTCACGCCGCGCCCTCGCTCTCGGTCGGGGCGGCGGACAGGCCGAGCTCACGCTCACGCATCACCGTGTAGCAACGCGCGATGTCGTGGCGGACGGCCCGCAGCCGCCGGTTGTTGTCCAGCTGCCCGGTGGCCATCTGGAAGCGGAGGTTGAACAGCTCCTCCTTGGCCTCCCGGACGCGCACGACCAGCTCCTCGTCGGAGAGCTCGCGCAGCTCGGCAGCCTTGGTGTTGCCACTGCTCGCCATCAGATGTCACCACCCTCACGGGACACGATCCGGCACTTCATGGGCAGCTTGTGGATGGCCCGGCGGAGCGCCTCGTGAGCGGTCTCCTTGTTCGGGTAGGTCATCTCGAAGAGGACCCGGCCCGGCTTCACGTTCGTGACCCACTTCTCCGGCGAGCCCTTGCCGGAACCCATCCGGGTCTCGGCCGGCTTCTTCGTCATCGGGATGTCCGGGAAGACGTTGATCCAGATCTTCCCGCCACGACGGATGTGCCGGTTGATCGCGATACGCGCGGACTCGATCTGCCGGTTGGTCACGTAGGCCGGCTCCAGCGCCTGGATGCCCCAGTCGCCGAAGGTGACCGCCGTGCCGCCGCTGGCCATGCCCTTACGCTTCGGCCGGTGCTGCTTGCGGTGCTTGACCTTGCGTGGGATCAGCATCTCTAGCTCTCCCCACCGTTGCTCTGGTTGTCGGTGGACGCCGGGGCCTCGACGGTCGCGGTGGCCGCGCCGCCCTGGCCGCTCTGCGCGGCACGCCCGGCCTCGGTGCTGGTCGCGGTGGTGCCCGAGGCACCCGACCGGCGGCGGGCCGGACGCTCGCGGCGCGGGCCACGGCCCGGCGCCTCGGCGGCGGGCGCGCCCTCGCGGCGGCCACCGACGACGTCGCCCTTGTAGATCCAGACCTTCACGCCGATCCGGCCGAAGGAGGTCCGGGCCTCGAACAGGCCGTAGTCGATGTCCGCGCGCAGCGTGTGCAGCGGGACCCGGCCCTCGCGGTAGAACTCCGACCGCGACATCTCGGCACCGCCGAGGCGGCCCGAGCACTGGACCCGGATGCCCTTGACCTGCGGGCTGCGCATGGCCGACTGGATGGCCTTGCGCATGGCCCGCCGGAAGGCGACCCGGTTCGACAGCTGCTCGGCGACGCCCTGGGCGACGAGCTGCGCGTCCGACTCCGAGTTCTTGACCTCGAGGATGTTCAGCTGGACCTGCTTGCGGGTCAGCTTCTCGAGGTTGCCCCGGATCCGGTCGGCCTCGGCGCCACGCCGGCCGATCACGATGCCCGGACGGGCGGTGTGGATGTCCACCCGCACCCGGTCCCGGGTCCGCTCGATCTCGACCTTGGAGATGCCGGCCCGCTCCATGCCCTTGGAGAGCATGCGGCGGATCTCGACGTCCTCCTTGACGTACTCCGAGTACTGCTTGTCCGCGTACCAGCGGGACTTCCAGTCCGTGGTGATGCCCAGGCGGAAGCCGTGCGGGTTGATCTTCTGCCCCATCAGCGGGCCCTCCCCTTCGCACCACGACGGCCGGCCTGCTGGGTCCGCTTCGGGACCGACTCGACCTCGATGGTGATGTGGCTCGTCCGCTTGCGGATCCGGTAGGCGCGCCCCTGGGCGCGCGGCCGGATCCGCTTGAGCGTCGGGCCCTCGTCGACCATCGCCACGGCCACCACGAGGGTGTCCGGGTTCAGGTCCAGGTTGTTCTGGGCGTTGGCCGCGGCGCTCGCCACGACCTTCGCCACCGGCTCGGCCGCAGCCTGCGGCGAGAACCGCAGGATCGCGAGCGCCTCGTCGACCGGCAGGCCGCGGACCAGGTCCACGACACGACGGGTCTTCATCGGCGAACTGCGGACGAACCTTGCCACGGCGCGCGCACGAGTCGGCTCGAGCGCAGCGCCGGTGGTGTCGGCTGCTGTCTTCACAGCATCAGCCATCTTTCTCCACCTCTCCTAGTCGCTACTCGGGCCGGCTTCTAGCGCCGACGCGCCTTGCGGTCGTCCTTGATGTGTCCCCGGAAGGTCCGGGTCGGGGCGAACTCGCCCAGCTTGTGCCCGACCATCGAGTCGGACACGAACACCGGCACGTGCTTGCGGCCGTCGTGCACCGCGATGGTGTGACCGATCATGTCCGGGATGATCGTGGACCGACGGGACCACGTGCGGATGACGGTCTTCTTGCCGGACTCGTTGAGGGCGTCCACCTTCTTGAGCAGGTGGTCGTCCACGAAGGGGCCCTTCTTCAGGCTGCGCGGCATCTTTACCTCCCTGCTCAGCGCTTCTTGCCGGTACGGCGCCGGCGGACGATCAACTTGTCGGAGGGCTTGTTCTTGCGGGTGCGGCCCTCGGGGGTACCGGCCGGGTTGACCGGGTGGCGGCCACCGGAGGTCTTGCCCTCACCACCACCGTGCGGGTGGTCCACCGGGTTCATGGCGACACCACGGACGGTCGGGCGCTTGCCCTTCCACCGCATCCGGCCTGCCTTGCCCCAGTTGATGTTGGCGTGCTCCGAGTTGCCGACCGCGCCGATCGTCGCGCGGCAGCGGACGTCGACGTTGCGGATCTCGCCGGAGGGCATCCGCAGCTGCGCGTAGGGCCCGTCCTTGGCGACCAGCTGGACGCCGGCACCGGCCGAGCGCGCGATCTTGGCGCCGCCACCGGGGCGGAGCTCGATCGCGTGCACCACGGTGCCCGTCGGGATGTTGCGCAGCGGCAGGTTGTTGCCCACCTTGATGTCGGCCCGGGGGCCGTTCTCGATCGGGTCGCCCTGCTTCAGCCGGGCCGGCGCGATGATGTAGCGCTTCTCGCCGTCGGCGTAGTGCAGCAGTGCGATCCGCGAGGTGCGGTTCGGGTCGTACTCGATGTGCGCGACCTTCGCCGGGATCCCGTCCTTGTCGTTGCGACGGAAGTCGATCAGGCGGTAGGCACGCTTGTGGCCGCCACCCTGGTGCCGGGCGGTGACCCGCCCGTGCACGTTGCGGCCGCCACGGTTGTGCAGCGGGCGCAGCAGCGACTTCTCCGGGTGGTCCCGGGTGATCTCGGCGAAGTCCGAGACGCTCGAGCCACGGCGGCCCGACGTCGTCGGCTTGTACTTACGAATGGCCATCGGTCTGCTCGCTCCCTCAGCTCGCCGGGCCACCGAAGACGTCGATCGTCTTGCTCTCCGGGGAGAGCGTGACGACCGCGCGCTTGGTGTCCTTGCGCTTGCCGTAGCCGGTGCGGGAGCGCTTGCGCTTGCCCGGGCGGTTCAGCGTGTTCACGCTGGTCACCTTGACCCCGAACACCTTCTCCACGGCGATCTTGATCTGGGTCTTGTTCGCGTCCGGCGCGACGATGAAGGTGTACTGGCGCTCGTCGAGCAGCCCGTAGCTCTTCTCCGAGACGACCGGACGCAGCAACACGTCCCGCGGGTCCGTGATCACTTGTCGGCCTCCTCAGCGGTGCCGGCGGAACGCCGGCCGGCGGCCTTCGGCTTCGCGACCGGGCCCGCCAGGAACTCGTCCAGTGCCACCTGCGTGAACAGCACGACGTCGTTGATCAGCACGTCGTGGGTGTTCAGCTGGTCCGGCGCGATCAGGTGCACCTGCGGCAGGTTGCGCAGGCTCAGCAGGGTGGTCTCGGCGCCGCGCTCGACGACGGCCAGCACCCGGCTGGTCCCGGCCTCGGGCAGCACGGTCTCGAGGACCTTGCGGGCCGCCTTCGTCGAGGGCGTGCCCTCGGCCAGGAACTCGGTCACGACGTGCACGCGGCCGGCGCGGGCCCGGTCGGAGAGGGCGCCACGCAGGGCGGCGGCCTTCATCTTCTTCGGGGTCCGCTGCGAGTAGTCGCGCGGCGTCGGGCCGTGCACGATGCCACCGCCGGCGAACTGCGGCGCGCGGACCGAGCCCTGACGGGCGCGGCCGGTGCCCTTCTGCCGGTACGGCTTGCGGCCACCGCCGCGGACCTCGCCGCGGCCCTTGGTGTCGTGCGTGCCCTGGCGGGCCGCGTTCAGCTGCGCGGTCACCACCTGGTGCATCAGCGCGATGTTCGCCGTCGTGTCGAAGACGTGCTCCGGCAGCTCGACGCTGCCCTTCGCGGTGCCCTCGGGGGTCTTGATCTGCACGGTGCTCACTTGCCATCACCCTTCGCGGGGGTCTTCACCACGACGAGCCCACCGCGGGGACCGGGGACCGCGCCCTTGATGAGCAGCAGGCCGCGCTCGGCGTCCACCCGGTGAACCTTCAGGTTCTGCGTGGTCTGGCGGTTCGAGCCCATCCGGCCGGCCATCCGCACACCCTTGAACACGCGGCCCGGGGTGGCGCAGCCGCCGATGGAGCCCGGCGAACGGTGCTTGCGCTGGGTGCCGTGCGAGGCGCCCAGGCCGTGGAAGCCGTGACGCTTCATGACACCGGCGAAGCCCTTGCCCTTGGTCACGCCGACCACGTCGACCTCGGCCACCTCGGCGAACGCCTCGACGGTGACCTCCTGGCCCGGCGTGTAGTCGGCGGCGTCGGAGGTGCGCAGCTCCAGCAGGTGCCGGCGCGGCGTGACGCCCGCCTTGGCGAAGTGGCCGGTCTCCGGCTTGTTCACCTTGCGCGGGTCGATGGCGCCGTAGGCGAGCTGGACGGCGGTGTAGCCGTCGGTCTCCTCGGAGCGCACCTGGGTCACGACGTTCGGCTCGGCCTGAACCACGGTGACCGGCACGACGCGGTTGTTCTCGTCGAACACCTGGGTCATCCCGAGCTTGGTGCCCAGGATCCCGGTGACCTTCTTCGTCTGCTTGGTCGCAGTCGTCTTCATCGTCTTCGCCCCCACGCCTACTGGATGTTGACGTCGACGCTCGCCGGGAGGTCGATGCGCATGAGCGCGTCGACGGTCTTCGGCGTCGGGTCGAGGATGTCGATCAGCCGCTTGTGCGTGCGCATCTCGAAGTGCTCGCGCGAGTCCTTGTACTTGTGCGGCGAGCGGATGACGCAGTACACGTTCTTCTCGGTCGGCAACGGCACGGGGCCGACGACCCGGGCACCGGTACGCGTCACGGTCTCCACGATCTTGCGAGCAGACGCGTCGATTGCCTCGTGGTCATAGGCCTTGAGCCTGATGCGGATCTTCTGTCCCGCCATGGTCGTCGGTCGTCCTCTTCTTCCTGCCGCGGGGGTTGCGCGGTGTCGGCCCCGTTCGAGACAGCACGGCGCGAGCTCTCCACCGTCTGCGGCCGGCTACGGCCCGTGCTCTGTTCAGGTCTGTCGGCCCGGAGTGGTCCCGGTGCTCCGGGACCTCGCTCCTGCCGGGGCTCTCCGGTCCACGAGGTCGGGCGTGTCGCGCCCGGTTCCCATGGTCGTGCCCGGGTCACCGCGTCCCACCCCCTTGGGGCGGGCATGTCGCTCGGTTATCCCGGCCTCGCGGCCGGGGGGTCACAAGGAACATGGCGCGTGGGGCGCGACACCTGGACTACCGGAGGTCCGGGAACAGGGGCGGCGCTTCCGCGCGCCATGCTCATCGTGCAACCCGTCAAGGATGCCACACGCTCGTGCAGCGCCCTCGACCGGGGGTGGATCGGAGGGCGGCCGGCCGGATCGGGTCCGGCCGGCCGCCCCCGCCACCTCAGGAGTTGATCTTGGTGACCTGTCCGGCACCCACGGTCCGGCCACCCTCACGGATGGCGAACTGCAGGCCCTCCTCCATGGCGATCGGCTGGATCAGCTGAACGCTCATGGTGGTGTTGTCACCCGGCATGACCATCTCGGTGCCCTGCGGGAGGGTCACGACGCCGGTCACGTCGGTCGTCCGGAAGTAGAACTGCGGACGGTAGTTGTTGAAGAACGGAGTGTGACGGCCGCCCTCGTCCTTGCCCAGGATGTACACCTGGCCCTCGAACTCGGTGTGCGGGGTGATCGAACCCGGCTTCACGACGACCTGGCCGCGCTCCACGTCCTCACGCTTGATGCCGCGCAGGAGCAGACCGACGTTCTCGCCGGCCCGGCCCTCGTCGAGGATCTTGCGGAACATCTCGACACCGGTGACGGTGGTCGAGGTCTTGTTGGGCCGGATGCCGACGATGTCGACCGACTCGTTGACCTTGACGATGCCCCGCTCGATGCGGCCGGTGACGACCGTGCCGCGACCGGTGATCGTGAAGACGTCCTCGACCGGCATGAGGAACGGCTTCTCGATGTCCCGCTCCGGCTCCGGGATGGCCTCGTCGACCGCGTCCATCAGCTGGACGATGGCCTCGGCCCAGGTGTCGTCGCCCTCGAGCGCCTTCAGCGCCGAGACGCGGACGATCGGGAGGTCGTCGCCCGGGTAGTCCTGAGCCGACAGCAGCTCACGGACCTCCATCTCGACGAGCTCCATGATCTCCTCGTCGTCGACCATGTCGGCCTTGTTCAGCGCGACGACGATGTAGGGCACGCCGACCTGGCGGGCCAGGAGCACGTGCTCACGGGTCTGCGGCATCGGGCCGTCGGTCGCCGCGACCACCAGGATCGCGCCGTCCATCTGGGCGGCACCGGTGATCATGTTCTTGACGTAGTCGGCGTGACCGGGGCAGTCCACGTGGGCGTAGTGCCGCTTCTCGGTCTGGTACTCGACGTGCGCGATGGAGATCGTGATACCGCGCTGGCGCTCCTCGGGCGCCTTGTCGATCATGTCGAACGCCGAAGCCTCGTTGAGGTTCGGGAACTTGTCGTGCAGAACCTTGGTGATGGCCGCCGTCAGCGTGGTCTTGCCGTGGTCGATGTGACCGATGGTGCCGATGTTGACGTGCGGCTTGGTCCGCTCGAACTTCGCCTTCGCCACTGCTGGGTCCTCCTGGACTGTCTTGTTCTCCGCCGAGCTGACGGCAGGTCTGGTGGTGTGAGGTGCGGGCCGCGGACCTTACCGATCCGCGGACCGCACCCTCCGAGCAGGTCGGGCCGGAGCCCGCCCCGGGGGAACTCGTTACTGCGTTCCTCGCTCGCTGGCGCTCGCTGCGATGCTTACTCGCCCGTCGCCTTCGCGATGATCTCCTTGGCCACGTTCTGCGGCACCTCCGCGTAGGAGTCGAAGACCATCGTGTAGTTCGCCCGGCCCTGGGTCCGCGACCGCAGGTCGCCGACGTAGCCGAACATCTCGGACAGCGGCACGAGCGCCTTGACGACGCGGGCGCCTGCCCGCTCCTCCATGGCCTGGACCTGGCCGCGGCGGGAGTTGAGGTCGCCGATGACGTCGCCCATGTAGTCCTCGGGCGTCATGACCTCGACGGCCATCATCGGCTCGAGGATGGCGGGGCTCGCCTTGCGGGCCGCCTCCTTGAACGCCATCGAACCGGCGACCTTGAAGGCCATCTCCGAGGAGTCGACCTCGTGGTACTGCCCGTCCAGCAGCGTCAGCTTCACGCCGACCACCGGGTAGCCGGCCTGGATGCCGTACTGCATGGCGTCCTGGACACCCTGGTCGACCGACGGGATGTACTCCCGCGGGATGCGACCACCGGTGACCTTGTTCTCGAACTCGTACAGCGCACCGTCGCCGCCGGTGAGCGGCTCGAGGCTGATGATGACGCGGGCGAACTGGCCCGAGCCACCGGTCTGCTTCTTGTGCGTGTACTCGTACTTGGTGACCGGCTGCCGGATGGTCTCCCGGTAGGCGACCTGCGGCTTGCCGATGTTCGCCTCGACCTTGAAGTCGGACTTCATCCGGTTGACCAGCACCTCGAGGTGCAGCTCACCCATGCCGGCGATGATCGTCTGGCCGGTCTCGTCGTCCAGGGAGACCTGGAACGTCGGGTCCTCCTCGGCCAGCTTCTGGATCGCCAGGGAGAGCTTCTCCTGGTCCGCCTTCGACTTCGGCTCGACGGCCACCTGGATGACCGGGTCCGGGAAGGTCATCGACTCGAGGACGATCGGGTTCTGCGGGTCGCAGAGCGTGTCCCCGGTGGTCGTGTCCTTCAGGCCGATCACCGCGTAGATGTGGCCCGCGATGGCCTCGTCGACCGGGTTCTCCTTGTTGGAGTGCATCTGGAAGAGCTTCCCGATGCGCTCCTTGCGGTCCTTGGTCGAGTTGATGATCTGCGCGCCGGCGGCGACCCGGCCCGAGTACACCCGGACGTAGGTCAGCTTGCCGAAGAACGGGTGCGCGGCGATCTTGAACGCGAGCGCCGAGAACGGCTCGTCCTTCGACGGCTTGCGGCTCGCCGCGGTCTCGCCGTCGGTCAGGAAGCCCTCGACCGGCGGCACGTCGTACGGCGACGGCAGGTAGTCGATGACCGCGTCCAGCATCGGCTGGACGCCCTTGTTCTTGAACGCCGAGCCGCACAGGACCGGGTACGCGGCACGGTTGGTCACCAGTGCCCGGATACCGGTCTTGATCTGCTCGGTGGTCAGCTCCTCGCCGCCGAGGTAGAGCTCCATGAGCTCGTCGTCGGTCTCGGCGACCGCCTCGACCAGCATGGTGCGGTACTCCTCGGCCCGCTCCTGCAGGTCGGCCGGGATCTCCTCGACCGCGTAGTCCTCGCCCTTGGCCACCTCGCCGCGCCAGGTCAGCGCGCGCATCTGGACCAGGTCGACGACACCGATGAAGTCGTTCTCCGAGCCGATCGGGATCTGCAGCGGCAGCGGGGTCGCGTTCAGCCGGTCCTTGATGGTGCGGACGGTGAAGTAGAAGTCCGCGCCCAGCTTGTCCATCTTGTTGACGAAGCAGATCCGCGGGACGTCGTACTTGGTCGCCTGGCGCCAGACCTGCTCGGACTGGGGCTCGACGCCCTCCTTGCCGTCGAAGACCGCGACGGCGCCGTCGAGCACCCGCAGGGACCGCTCCACCTCGACGGTGAAGTCGACGTGCCCGGGGGTGTCGATGATGTTGATCTGGTGGTCTTTCCAGAAGCAGGTCGTCGCGGCGGACGTGATCGTGATGCCGCGCTTCTGCTCCTCCTCCATCCAGTCCATGGTGGCGGCGCCGTCGTGCACCTCACCGAGCTTGTAGTTGATCCCGGTGTAGTACAGGATCCGCTCGGTGGTGGTGGTCTTACCGGCGTCGATGTGGGCCATGATGCCGATGTTGCGGACCTTCGTGAGGTCCGTCAGCACATCCTGTGCTGCCACTGCTCAGCTCTCCCTCGATCGCGAGTTGGCGCCCGACGGTCGGCCGGTCACCAGCGGTAGTGGGCGAAGGCGCGGTTCGACTCCGCCATCTTGTGCATGTCCTCGCGCCGCTTGACGCTGGCGCCGAGGCCGTTGCTCGCATCGAGCAGCTCGTTCATCAGCCGCTCGATCATGGTCTTCTCGCGGCGCTGGGCCGAGTAGGTCACCAGCCAGCGCAGACCCAGGGTGGTCTGCCGGGAGGCGCGCACCTCCACCGGCACCTGGTAGGTGGCGCCACCGACGCGGCGGCTGCGCACCTCGAGGGCCGGCTTCACGTTGTCCAGCGCGCGCTTGAGCGTGACGACCGGGTCGGTGCCGGTCTTGTCGCGGGTGCCCTCCAGGGCGGCGTAGACGATCCGCTCGGCCAGCGAACGCTTGCCGTCCTTGAGCACCTTGTTCACCAGCTGGGTGACCAGCGGCGAGCCGTAGACCGGGTCCGAGACCAGCGGACGCTTCGGGGCGGGGCCCTTGCGGGGCATCAGCTCTTCTCCTTCTTCGCGCCGTAGCGGCTGCGGGACTGCTTGCGGTTCTTGACGCCCTGGGTGTCCAGCGATCCGCGGATCACCTTGTACCGCACACCCGGGAGGTCCTTCACTCGCCCGCCGCGCACCAGCACGATCGAGTGCTCCTGCAGGTTGTGGCCCTCACCGGGGATGTAGGCGGTGACCTCGATGCCGCTCGACAGGCGCACGCGGGCGACCTTGCGCAGCGCGGAGTTCGGCTTCTTCGGAGTGGTCGTGTAGACGCGCGTGCAGACGCCGCGGCGCTGGGGGCTCCCCTTCAGCGCGGCCGTCTTGGTCTTCGAGACCTTGTCCTCACGGCCCTTTCGGACCAGCTGCTGGATCGTGGGCATGAACCGTCTGCTTCTTCCCGTCGGTGGCTCGACTGTCTCGCTCGTCGCTGTTCTGTGTTCGCATCTGTGTTCGCACTGCCGGCCCTGCCGGTGCCCCGGGGGGCGGGCGCCGGAGCGGCTCCGGCGAGTCGCTGCTCGCGGGCCGCCCGTCGCTCCGATCCCCGAGGTCGGGCGTGTCGCCCCGGGCACGCTCGGAGCCGGAAGGGCCCCGCGGAGGCTGTCGGGACGTCCACCGTGCCCGTCACCGGGACGCAGTGCCGGCCCGGCCGGGACAACCGGCTCGGACCTGTACGCCACGGGGCACGCGGACTCGCCCGACCGGAGTCGAGCGCAAGACACGAGGATACTCGGCCCTCTTGAAGGCGGTCAAAGCGGGTCCCTCACGGACACCGCTCCGGGTCCTCCGGGGGCTTCGGAAGACCTCTGATCCACCGGAGATGAGCTCCGGAGGAGACCTGCTGACCCGGACCCTGCCGTACACGACGGTCCCTGGCAAGCGGACTCACCCGCTCGTCGCAGATCGTCGGCCGCTCGGCGCGTCCGGGCCGGAGATGGGCGATCGGTGTGCCGCACCGGATGCGGGCCGCCTCTCGGCCGCCCGCGACTCCGGTTACCGTCCGGTATGCATCTGCCGACGGCCGTCAACCGATTCGCCACGCGTGCGCTCGTCGCGCCGCTCCTGTCGCCGACCCTACCGGTAGCCGTCCGGCGTGCCGGACTCGACCTCGTCGGCGCCTCGCTCCCCCTCCCCCGCGGCACCCGCCGCGCGCACGGCGAGCTCGGTGGTGTCCGCACCGAGGTGATCGCGCCGGCCGGGCCGTTCGGCCCGCACCGGGTGATCTACCTGCACGGCGGCGGCTATCTGGTCGGCTCGCCCGCCTCGCACCGGCCGCTGGTGGCCGGCCTGGCCCGGGCCACCGGGACGCCGGTGCACGTGCCCGCGTACCGGCTGGCGCCCGAGCACCCGTTCCCGGCCGCCCTGGACGACGCGCTGGCCGCCTGGCACGCGCTGCGTGCCGCCGGACACCCTGCACAACGCATCGCGGTGGCCGGTGATTCCGCGGGGGGCGGGCTGGCCGTGTCGCTGCTGCTGCGGCTGCGCGCCGAGGGCGAGGAGCTGCCCGGCGCGGTCGGGCTCATCTCGCCGTGGCTGGACCTCACCCTGACCGCGGATGCGCTGTCCCGCAACGCGTCCAGCGACGCGATGCTGGACCCGTCGTGGCTGGCGTCGGCGGTCGCCGACTACACCGGCAGCCGCGCCGGGGCGCCCGAGCTCAGCCCGCTCGACGCCGATCTCGCCGGGCTCCCGCCGCTGCACGTGGTGGCCGGCGCCGAGGAGGTGCTCGTCGACGACGCGGACGCGCTGGTGGAGCGGGCCCGCGCCGCCGGCACGCCTGTGACGTACTCCCGGGTGGCCGGGATGTGGCACGCCTTCCCGGTCCTCGCCGGCCTCCTCGCCGAGGCCGACGACGCGCTCCGCACGCTCGGCCTCGCCCTGCGCGCCGACTGCACCCGCTGATCCGCCGCCCACCCGTCGCCGCGCCGCACGCCTGGTGCCGGGGTGCGCCGCGGGCGGGATGCACCGGGGCCCGGACGCACGAACGGGGCCGGACACCACCACGGGAGAGCGGTGTCCGGCCCCCTCCGGGACCTCTCCGGCGCCCCGGGCCCGCCGTCGCGGGCCCGGGGCGTGCGACCACCTAGCGGTAGTCGCGGCCGAAGTCGTAGTCGTCCAGCGGCACCGCGGCACCGGTGCCCGTGCCGAACACGTCGGGGCTGTAGAAGCCGTCGTCGTAGCTCGGCAGCGCGTAGGCGGCCGCGCGGGCCTCCTCGGTCGGCTGGACCTGGATGTTGCGGTACCGGTTGATGCCGGTGCCGGCCGGGATCAGCTTGCCGATGATCACGTTCTCCTTGAGCCCGACGAGCTTGTCGCGCTTTCCGTTGATCGCGGCATCGGTGAGGATCCGGGTGGTCTCCTGGAACGAGGCCGCGGACAGCCACGACTCCGTCGCCAGCGAGGCCTTGGTGATGCCCATGAGGACCGGACGGCCGGAGGCCGGCTCGTTGCCCTCGGCCACCACGCGCCGGTTCTCCGACTCGAACTCGCCCCGCTCGGCGAGCGCGCCGGGCAGGAACTCGGTCGCACCGGAGTCGATGATCGTGACCCGGCGCAGCATCTGCCGGACGATGACCTCGATGTGCTTGTCGTGGATGTCCACGCTCTGCGTGCGGTACACCTTCTGCACCTCACGCACCAGGTGCAGCTGCACCTCGCGCGGGCCCATGACGCGCAGCACCTCGTGCGGGTCCGCCGTGCCCTCGAGGAGCAGCTGGCCGACCGTCACGTGGTCGCCGTCGGCCAGCGGCCGCTCGACGCCGTCGACCGAGGTCATCCCGAGCCACTGCCGCTTGGACAGCTTCTCGTAGACGATCTCCTCGCCGCCGTCGTCCGGGATCAGCGTGATCTTCCAGAAGCGGTCGCCGTCCTCGATGCGGATGCGGCCGTCGACGTCGGCGATCGGCGCCTTGCCGCGCGGGACCCGGGCCTCGAAGAGCTCGGTGACACGCGGCAGACCGGTCGTGATGTCGTCGCCGGCCACGCCGCCGATGTGGAAGGTACGCATCGTCAGCTGCGTGCCCGGCTCACCGATCGACTGGGCGGCGACGATGCCGACGGCCTCGCCGACGTCGACCAGCTTGCCGGTCGCCATCGAGCGGCCGTAGCACATGCCGCAGATGCCGGTGGCCGACGCGCAGGTCAGCGCGGACCGCACCCGGATCGTCTTCACGCCGGCCTCGACCAGCGCGTCCAGTGCGGGGTCACCGAGGTCGTCGCCCTTGCGGACGATGACCGTGCCGTCGGGCGCGGTGACCTCCTCGCCGGAGGTCCGGGCGTAGACCGAGGTGCGCAGGTAACGGTGCGGGATGAGCCGCCCGTCGCTGGTCTCCTCGGTGACCGCCATCGGGATGGCGCGCTCGGTGCCGCAGTCGACCTCGCGGACGATGACGTCCTGCGACACGTCGACCAGCCGCCGGGTCAGGTAACCCGAGTCGGCGGTCCGCAGCGCGGTGTCCGCCAGACCCTTCCGGGTGCCGTGCGTGGAGATGAAGTACTCCAGCACGGACAGGCCCTCGCGGAAGTTCGACTTGATCGGCCGCGGGATGTACTCGCCCTTGGGGTTCGCCACCAGGCCCTTCATGCCCGCCAGCTGGCGGACCTGGGCCATGTTGCCCGCGGCACCGGACTGCACGATCGTCGGGATCGGGTTGTCCTGGGGGAAGTTCTCCTCCATCGCCCGCGCGACCTCCTCGGAGGCCTGCGACCAGATCTTGACCATCTCGTCGTTGCGCTCCTGGTGCGACAGGGCACCACGCTGGTAGCGCTTGTTGATCTGGTCGGCCTTCGCCTCGTACGAGTCGAGGATCTCCTGCTTGCGCGGGGGGACCACGACGTCGTCGATGGCGAGGGTGACGCCGGAGCGGGTCGCCCAGTAGAAGCCCGCGTCCTTGAGCCGGTCCAGGACCTGCGCGACCTCGGTCATCGAGTAGCGCTCGGCCAGGTCGTTGATGATCGCGGCCTGGCGCTTCTTGGGCAGCGGCTCGTTGACGTACGGGTAGTCCGCGGGCAGGAGCTCGTTGAACAGGACCCGGCCCAGGGTCGTCTCCGCCGTCCAGACGCCCTCCTCGGTGACCGACTCGGCAGCGGCACCCGGGGTGGGCACGACCTGCGGGAGCCGGATCTTGATCGGCGCCTGGAGGTGCAGCACCTTCCGGTCGTAGGCCATGATCGCCTCGGCCGACGAGCCGTAGTGATTGCCGGCGCCCTCGGCCTCGTCGCGCTGGCGGGTCAGGTGGAACAGACCCGTCACCATGTCCAGGCGCGGCATCGCCAGCGGGCGGCCGGACGCCGGGGACAGGATGTTGTTCGACGACAACATCAGCACCCGGGCCTCGGACTGCGCCTCGGCCGACAGCGGCAGGTGCACCGCCATCTGGTCACCGTCGAAGTCCGCGTTGAACGCCTCGCAGACCAGCGGGTGCAGCTGGATGGCCTTGCCCTCCACCAGCTGCGGCTCGAAGGCCTGGATGCCCAGGCGGTGCAGCGTGGGCGCCCGGTTCAACAGCACCGGGTGCTCGGAGATGACCTCCTCCAGCACGTCCCACACCTGCGAGCGGCCGCGCTCGACCATCCGCTTGGCCGACTTGATGTTCTGCGCGTGGTTGAGGTCCACCAGGCGCTTCATCACGAACGGCTTGAACAGCTCCAGCGCCATCTGCTTGGGCAGGCCGCACTGGTGCAGCTTCAGCTGCGGGCCGACGACGATGACCGAACGGCCGGAGTAGTCGACGCGCTTGCCGAGCAGGTTCTGCCGGAACCGGCCCTGCTTGCCCTTGAGCAGGTCGGACAGCGACTTGAGCGGGCGGTTGCCCGGCCCGGTCACCGGCCGGCCGCGGCGGCCGTTGTCGAACAGCGCGTCGACGGCCTCCTGCAGCATCCGCTTCTCGTTGTTGACGATGATCTCGGGCGCGCCGAGGTCGATCAGTCGCTTGAGGCGGTTGTTCCGGTTGATGACCCGGCGGTACAGGTCGTTCAGGTCCGACGTCGCGAAGCGGCCACCGTCGAGCTGCACCATCGGGCGCAGGTCCGGCGGGATGACCGGGACGCAGTCGAGCACCATGCCCATCGGCGAGTTGCCGGTGGACTGGAACGCCGCGACGACCTTCAGCCGCTTGAGCGCGCGCAGCTTCTTCTGGCCCTTGCCGGACCGGATGATCTCGCGCAGCTTCTCGGCCTCGGCCTCGATGTCGAAGTTCTCCAGCAGCTTCTGGATCGCCTCGGCACCCATGGCACCGGTGAAGTAGTCGCCGTAGCGGTCGTACAGCTCGCGGTAGATCGACTCGTCCGCGATCAGCTGCTGGACGTCCAGCTTGGTGAAGGTGGTCCAGATCTCGTCGAGCCGGTCCAGCTCGCGCTGGGCCCGGTCGCGGAGCTGGCGCATCTCCCGCTCGCCGCCGTCCTTGACCTTGCGCCGGACGTCGCCCTTGGCACCCTCGGCCTCGAGCTCGGCGATGTCGGCCTCGAGCTTCTGGGCCCGGGCCTCCAGGTCGGCGTCGCGGGTCTGCTCGATCCGCCGGCGCTCCACGCTCATCTCGTTCTCGAGCGTGGACATGTCGTTGTGCCGCAGCTCCGTGTTCACCGAGGTGATCACGTACGCCGCGAAGTAGATGATCTTCTCGAGGTCCTTGGGAGCCAGGTCGAGCAGGTAGCCCAGCCGGCTCGGGACGCCCTTGAAGTACCAGATGTGGGTGACCGGCGCGGCCAGCTCGATGTGGCCCATCCGCTCACGCCGCACCTTGGCGCGGGTGACCTCGACGCCGCAGCGCTCGCAGATGATGCCCTTGAACCGGACGCGCTTGTACTTGCCGCAGTAGCACTCCCAGTCCCGGGTCGGACCGAAGATCTTCTCGCAGAAGAGCCCGTCCTTCTCCGGCTTCAGGGTGCGGTAGTTGATGGTCTCGGGCTTCTTGACCTCACCGTGCGACCACTGGCGGATGCCTTCGGCGGTGGCCAGGCCGATGCGCAGTTCGTCGAAGAAGTTGACGTCGAGCACGTAAGTCCTCTGTTTCTTCGTTTTAAGGTCGGCTAGTCGAACGGCAGGGTCAGTTGACGACGTCGTCGACGGTCATCGACTCCGAGCCGGGGCGGCTGGACAGGTTGATGCCCAGGTTCGCCGCGGCGCGCTCGAGGTCCTCGTCGTCGGCGTCCCGCATCTCGATCGCCGCACCGTCGCTGGAGAGCACCTCGACGTTCAGGCAGAGCGACTGAAGCTCCTTCAGCAGCACCTTGAACGACTCGGGGATCCCCGGCTCCGGGATGTTCTCGCCCTTGACGATCGCCTCGTAGACCTTGACCCGGCCCACGACGTCGTCGGACTTGATCGTCAGCAGCTCCTGCAGGGTGTACGCCGCGCCGTACGCCTGCATCGCCCAGCACTCCATCTCACCGAAGCGCTGGCCACCGAACTGCGCCTTACCGCCCAGCGGCTGCTGGGTGATCATCGAGTACGGGCCGGTGGACCGGGCGTGGATCTTGTCGTCCACCAGGTGGGCCAGCTTCAGGATGTACATGTAGCCGACCGCGACCGGGAACGGGTACGGCTCGCCGGAGCGGCCGTCCAGCAGGTTCGCCTTGCCGTCCGACCCGACCATCCGCTCGCCGTCCCGGTTGGGCAGCGTGCTGCCCAGCAGGCCGGTGATCTCGTGCTCGCGGGCGCCGTCGAAGACCGGGGTCGCGGTCTTCGTGTCGGCGGGCACCGAGTACAGCTCCTCGGGCATCCGGGAGGCCCACTCGGGCGTGCCCTCGATCTCCCAGCCGGTCTTGGCGATCCACCCGAGGTGGGTCTCCAGGATCTGGCCGATGTTCATCCGGCGCGGCACACCGTGGGTGTTCAGGATGATGTCGACCGGCGTGCCGTCCGCGAGGAACGGCATGTCCTCCACCGGGAGGATCTTGCCGATGACGCCCTTGTTGCCGTGCCGGCCGGCGAGCTTGTCGCCGTCGGAGATCTTGCGCTTCTGGGCCACGTACACGCGGACCAGCTCGTTGACGCCGGGAGCCAGCTCGTCGTCGTCGTCGCGGGAGAAGACCCGGATGCCGATGACCTTGCCGTTCTCGCCGTGCGGCACCTTCAGCGAGGTGTCGCGCACCTCGCGCGCCTTCTCACCGAAGATCGCGCGCAGCAGCCGCTCCTCCGGGGTCAGCTCGGTCTCGCCCTTCGGGGTGACCTTGCCGACCAGGATGTCGCCGGGCTGGACCTCGGCACCGATCCGGATGATGCCGCGCTCGTCGAGATCGGCGAGCACGTCCTCGGAGACGTTCGGGATGTCCCGCGTGATCTCCTCGGCACCCAGCTTGGTGTCCCGGGCGTCGACCTCGTGCTCCTCGATGTGGATCGAGGTGAGGACGTCGTCCTGCACGAGGCGCTGCGACAGGATGATCGCGTCCTCGTAGTTGTGGCCCTCCCACGGCATGATCGCCACGAGCAGGTTCTTGCCCAGCGCCATCTCGCCGTTCTCGGTGCACGGACCGTCGGCGAGCACCTGGCCCACCTCGACCCGCGCGCCCTCGTCGACGATCGGCTTCTGGTTGTTGCAGGTGCCCTGGTTCGAGCGGCGGAACTTGTTCAGACGGTAGGTCTGACGCTGCCCCTCGTCGTCCATGACGGTGATGTAGTCGGCGCACAGCTCCTCGACCACACCGGCCTGCTCGGCCACCACGACGTCGCCGGCGTCGACCGCGGCGCGCAGCTCCATGCCGGTGCCGACCAGCGGCGACTCGGAGCGGAGCAGCGGCACGGACTGGCGCTGCATGTTCGCGCCCATCAGCGCGCGGTTCGCGTCGTCGTGCTCGAGGAACGGGATCATCGCCGTCGCGACCGACACCATCTGGCGCGGCGAGACGTCGATGTAGTCGACGCCCGAGGGCGAGATCAGGTCGACCTCGCCGCCCTTGCGGCGGACGAGCACCCGGTCCTCGGCGAAGGAGCCGTCGTCGTTGAGCCGGGCGTTGGCCTGGGCGACGACGAAGCGGTCCTCCTCGTCGGCCGTCAGGTAGTCGATCTGCGAGGTGACCACGCCGTCGACGACCTTGCGGTACGGCGTCTCGATGAAGCCGAACGGGTTGACCCTGGCGAACGACGACAGCGACCCGATCAGGCCGATGTTCGGGCCCTCCGGGGTCTCGATCGGGCACATCCGGCCGTAGTGCGACGGGTGGACGTCGCGGACCTCCATGCCGGCCCGCTCCCGGGACAGACCGCCCGGGCCGAGCGCCGAGAGCCGGCGCTTGTGGGTCAGGCCCGCGAGCGGGTTGTGCTGGTCCATGAACTGGGACAGCTGCGAGGTGCCGAAGAACTCCCGGATCGCGGCCGTGATGGGCCGGGTGTTGATCAGGGTCTGCGGCGTGATGGCCTCGACGTCCTGCGTGGTCATCCGCTCACGGACCACCCGCTCGGTCCGGGACAGGCCGACCCGCACCTGGTTCTGGATCAGCTCGCCGACGGTGCGCAGGCGCCGGTTGCCGAAGTGGTCGATGTCGTCGGTCTCGACCGGGATCTCGTTCTCCCCGACGGTCATCGTGGTCTCGCCGGCGTGCAGCCGGACGAGGTACTCGATGGTCGTCGCGACGTCCTCCTCGGTCAGCGTGCCGACCGAGTTGTCGATGTCCAGACCGAGCTTCTTGTTGGCCTTGTAGCGCCCGACCTTGGCCATGTCGTAGCGCTTGTCCTTGAAGAACAGGTTCTCCAGGAGGGCCTGGGCGCTCTCCCGCGTCGGCGGCTCGCCGGGGCGCAGCTTGCGGTAGATGTCGAGCAGCGCCTCGTCCTGACCCGCGGTGTTGTCCTTCTCCAGCGTGGTCATGATCGTCTCGGAGAAGCCGAAGCGCTCGCCGATCTGCTCGGCGGTCCAGCCGAGGGCCTTGAGCAGCACGGTGACCGGCTGCCGGCGCTTGCGGTCGATCCGGACGCCGACGGTGTCGCGCTTGTCGACGTCGAACTCCAGCCAGGCACCCCGGCTCGGGATGATCTTGACGGAGTAGACGTCCTTCTCGGTCGTCTTGTCGATCGCGTGGTCGAAGTAGACGCCGGGCGACCGGACGAGCTGGGACACCACGACACGCTCGGTGCCGTTGATGATGAAGGTGCCCTTGCCGGTCATCACCGGGAACTCGCCCATGAAGACCGTCTGGGACTTGATCTCGCCGGTGGTGTTGTTGGTGAACTCCGCCGTGACGAACAGCGGGGCCCCGTAGGTCATGTCCTTGTCCCGGCACTCCTCGACGGAGGCCTTGACCTCGTCGAAGCGGGGATCGGAGAAGGACAGCGACATCGACCCGGAGAAGTCCTCGATCGGGGAGATCTCGGTGAGGATCTCCTCCAGACCGCTGACCGGAAGGTCGTCGCCGGCCTCGATCCGGCGCTGGAACCAGGCCTCGCTGCCCACCAGCCATTCGTAGGACTGGATCTGCAGGTCGAGCAGGTCCGGGACCTCCAGCGGCTCGGCGATCTTCGCGAAGCTGACCCGGGTGGGTGCGCCGGGGTAGTTCGGGTTCGCCGAAGCGGAGAGGGTCGAGGTGGTCGCGGCGGCGCGGGAGACAGCCAAGATGCGTCCTTCCGAGAACTGCGCTTCTCGTCTGGCGTACGCCGGTGGCGAGCGCTACCGTCTCCCTCGGTCCGATCGGGTCTCCCCCGGACCGACGGTCGATAGCGGGCCCACGTCGCACGCCGTCTGTTGTCAGGCACTGCTGAACGCGGTCGGGCCCCACACGCGCTCCGCCGGACCCTCTCCGGCGGTCGGCCTGGCAGAACCAGTCCCGGCCCGGATACTTCCCGGTAGCAAGCGCGCAGAGCCTGGCCGCAGGCAGCGCAAAGAATGACTATAGCTGCTCAGGACGCAGCTGTCGAGACAGGTCGCCGATTCCAGCACTCAGGCAACCATCGTTGTCCAAGAGTGACCTGCGCGGCGCACCGAGTCAAGCCCCGATCCGTCGATGAGCGGTCGAATGCCCGGGACGACCGGTAGCCCCCCGCCCGTTCCGGGCGATTTTCATGATCGTCGCCACCGGCCGGGCGCCGACCGGGCGGACGGCCCGGCAACGACGGAGGGGCGGGACCCGGTGCGGGTCCCGCCCCTCCGGGCGAGTGGGCGTGCGCGGCACGCCCGGCTCAGCGTGAGGTCACTTGAGGGAGACCTTCGCGCCGGCCTCCTCGAGCTTGGTCTTGGCGGCCTCGGCGGCGTCCTTGCCCACGGCCTCCAGGAGCGCCTTCGGGGCGGACTCGACGAGGTCCTTGGCCTCCTTGAGGCCCAGCCCGGAGACGACCTCGCGGACGACCTTGATGACCTGGATCTTCTTGTCGCCGGCGCTCTCGAGGACGACGTCGAACTCGTCCTTCTCCTCCTCGACGGGAGCAGCGGCGCCACCGGCGGCCGGGCCGGCGGCCGCGACGGCGACCGGGGCGGCGGCGGTGACGTCGAAGGTCTCCTCGAACTTCTTCACGAAGTCCGAGAGCTCGATCAGGGTGAGCTCCTTGAAGGCGTCGAGCAGCTCGTCGGTGGACAGCTTCGCCATGATGGCGTCCTTTCTCTACAGCAGACTGGGGGTGGTGGAGATCAGCTCTCGGCGGAGTCGCCGTCGGCCGCGGCCGGGGCGGGCTCGCCGTCGGCCTTCTTGTCGGCCAGCGCCTGGGCGAGCCGGGCGACCTGCGAGGCCGGCTGGCTGAACAGCGTCGCCGCCTTCGACAGGTTGGCCTTCATCGCGCCGGCGAGCTTGCCGAGCAGCACCTCGCGGGACTCGAGGTCCGCGAGCTGCTCCACCTCGGCGGTGGACAGGGCGCGCCCGTCCATGTACCCGCCCTTGATGGACAGGCCCGGGTTCTCCTTGGCGAAGGTCTTGATCGCCTTCGCCGCGTCGACGGGCTCGCCCTGGATGAACGCGATCGCGGTCGGGCCGGCGAGCAGGTCGTCCAGACCCTGCACCCCGGCGTCCGCTGCCGCACGCTTGACCAGGGTGTTCTTCGCGACGCGGAAGTTCGCGGTCGCACCCAGGTCCCGGCGCAGCTGGGTCAGCTTGGCGACGCTGAGCCCGCGGTACTCGGTGACGACCGACGCGGATGACTCGCGGAACCGGTTGGCGATCTCGTCGACCGCCGCGACCTTGTCGGGTCGTGCCATCGCTGCCCTCCTCTCGGGTGGTTGGTCCTCGTGCTCTTGCGGTGTGCCACCGCCCGGACCCCGAGAGACGACGAACGCCCCGTGCGCAGGGCACGGGGCGTGAAGATCGTGCGGGCGCCGAGCGCCCTGCATCGCCTCGTCCTCCTGCGCGGGTCGCCCGGTGCTCCGGGACCTTCGTGCCTCCGGACGAGTCCGGGGGGCAGACCTGCGGTCTTCGGTGGATCGACGACAACGGTACGCCTGCGTCCCGCACCCCCGTGCACCGGGGGTGTGGGACGGGCCCGGGCCGGGTTCAGGCCGGGTTCATGGCGGAGATCTTCCAGCGGCCGTCGACGAACTGGGCGTCGACCCGCAGCCGGGCGGCCGCGGCGCCCTCCTGGGGCACGCCGGCGTCGTCCTCGCGGCGGATGACCTGGTTGACGAACACGTAGACCGACGCGTCGTCGCCGTCGATGCGGGCGACCGCTGACTTCGGGATCGTCGCGGTGACGACGGCGTTCTGCTGCGGCGCGAGCTCCCGGACGCTGCCGAAGATCCGGTCGAACTCGGGCTGGAACTCCGGCGTGATGACGGCGCGGGCGTCGTCCTCGGCCTGCTGGAGCCGGGCGTGGTCGAACGAGTAGACCTTGGTGACGGCCTCGGTGACCTGCTCGCTGACCTGGGCGGTGGCACCGACGTCGGTGAGTGCGGTGTTCCCGGCCGAGCCGGTGAAGGCGGTGCGGTACCAGGAGACGCCGAAGAACACCGCCGCCGCGGTCAGCAGCACGGTGACCGCGAGCAGCGCCGCGGCGCCCCGGGTGGTCGCCGGGGCGGTGAGCAGGGCGGCGGCCCGGCCGCGCGCCCGGGAGGCCGGCGGGTCGTCCGCGGTGTCGGCCGGGCCGGTGCTGCCCGGTCCGGCAGGGCCCCCGGTGGTGCTGCTGCCCCCGGCGGCGCTGCTGTCCCCGGCGGCGCTGCTGCCCTCGGCGGCGCGGCCACCGGGGCCGCCGGGTCCGGTGCCGGTGTCGGCGGGGCGGGCCGGCGCAGTGGGGGCGGCGCCGGGGCCGGCCGGGGCGGTATCGGCGGCGCGGTCGTCGAGGGCGAGACCGCCGTGCTCGCCGGGCTCGCCGTGCTCGTCGTGCTCGGATCCGGGGCGGGCCGTGCGCGGCCGCCCGGCGACCTGCGGCCGGCGGATGCCACCCGCGGGGCGGCGACGGGGGGTGGACATGCGGTGACCTCCTGGGGTGGTCGACCTGGGAGCGGGGGCGGCCGGTCGGGCCGCCGGTGGGTGGACGCCCGGGGGCGCGCGGTGTCAGCCGCCTGCGCCGGGCGTGACGAGCGGTTCCAGGGCGTCGACCTTCCAGCCGTCGTCGGTCCGGAACATGCCGAGCTCGATGCGCTGGCGGGTCACGGCGGGCTCGCCGCCCTCCGCGGTGACGGTCACGTCGACGCCGGCGAGCACCCGCGCGGTACCGGCCCGCGGATCGACCTCGGTGACGGCGGCGTCGGTGACCTCGGCCGAGGTGGTGCGGCCCTGCTCGCTGACGAGCTGCGCGTAGGCGTCGCGGTTCTGCACGAACTCGTCGCGCACCGATCCCGCCGACGACTGGATCCACAGGTCCAGCCCGCGCTGCGGGTCGGCGTGGTCGAGCGTGTTGAGGTTGACCACGGCCTGCCGGGCGTCGCGCAGCGCCTCGTCGCGGGCCTGCGCGACCTGCACCGCGTCGCTGTTCAGCGCGAACAGCCACAGCGCGCCGAGCAGCAGCGCCGCCACGGCCGCGGCCACCGCCGCGAGCGGCAGCGCGCGCGCCCAGCGGCCGGGCGCGGCCGCCCCGGCACCGGGATCGGCACCGGAGTCGGCACCGGAGTCGGCACCGGAGGCCGGGCGTTCGTCGAGTTCGGTGTTCATGGGGAGCGTTCCTCCTCCCGGCTGCGGGGGCACAGCCGCTCGGTGGTCGCGCCGGAGGGCGACCGGTGGACCGGCCGGGGGGCGGGCCGTCCGGGTGGACGGCCGCGGTTCCCGCGGTCGTGCTGGCTGCCGCGTCCCGTGCGGGACGCGACCGCGGTGCGGGCGGGGCGGCGTGCGGTGCGCACCGCGCTCACCCGCCCAGCAGGATCTGTGCGGCGTCGGTGACCAGGTCCGGCCCGCTCGTCCGGCGGACCGCGTCGTCGCCGAGCGAGCCGGCGTTCGGCCGCGGCGCGGGCCCGAAGTCACGGGGCCGGTCCACCGGTCCGCCGCCGAAGCTCGGGTGCCCGGAGTTCCCGGAGTAGTCCGGCACCTCCAGCGGCTCCGGCCGGGGCGCGTTCTGCATCCCGCGGACCGACGTCGGGCTGCCGGGCGGCTCGGCGCAGCGGGCCTCCTCGTTGACCGGCGTCTCGCTCACGTCGAGCGCGCCCCGGTTGGCGGTGCCCTCGTAGCCGCGGGTGCACACCGGCGGATCGAACAGGTTCACCACCAGGCCGAGGTGCGCGGTCCCGTCGCCGGGCACCACCTTCGGCGCGATGGCGACCAGCCCCGGGTAGGTGACCAGGATCTGGCGGAGCCCGGCCTGCCGGGGCTCGAGCAGCTCGGCGACCGTGCGCAGGTTCGCGACGGACTCGCCGAGGCCCGGCCCGCTCTCCCGGAGCAGCGCGCTGACCTGCTCGCCGGTGCGCGGGCCGTCGTCGATGATCCGGCGGATGTCCGGATCGGACTCGCGCAGCTGCTCGGCGATCTCGCGCAGTCCGCCGGCGAACTCGCGGAACTGCGGCGCGACCTCGTTCTGGGTGGTCAGCACCGGGCGGGCGTCCCGGATCAGCGCGGTCGTCTGGGGCAGCGCCTCGGTGGCGGCCCGGGTGAACTCGCCGGAGGTGTCGAGCAGCTGCTGCAGCGGCTGGGCGGTGTCCTGGAAGCCCTGTCCGAGCTCGGCGACGACGGTGCGCAGCGAGTCCTGCGGCACCGTGGACACGAGCTGGTCCAGCTCGGTGAGGAAGGTGTTGATCTCGATCGGGGTGCGGGTGCGCTCCTGCGGGATGACGGTGCCCGCGGCGAGCGTCTCGCCGCCGTCGGCGACCGGCTGCAGGTCGACGAACTGCTCGCCGATCGGCGACAGGTTCCCGACGACGGCGGTCGCGTCGGCCGGGATCTCCGGCGCGCCGTTGTCGATGTCCAGCTGGACGTCGACGCCGGCGTCGGAGAGCGTCAGCGGGCCGACCCGGCCGACCGTCACGCCCCGGTAGGTCACGTTCGCGCCGGTGAAGATCCCGCCGGACTCGGCGAGCTGCACGGTGACCGGGTAGGTCGTCGCGCCGAAGATCCGGTCCAGCCCGGCGTAGCGGAAGCCGGCGTAGCCGACCCCGACGACCGTGACGATCGCCAGCGCGATCAGCTGCCAGCGGACGGTCCTGGTGATCACGATCCACCTCCGAAGAGTCCGCCGAGCAGGCCGCCGCGTCCCGGCTCGGGAGCCGGGGTCGGGGCCGGGGTCGGCGGCGGGGTCGAACCGGGCGGCGCGGGCGTCGCGGCGCCGCCCTCCGGGGCGGGCTCCGGCGTCTGCTGCTCCGGTCCGAGCAGCGGCAGCTGCGGGACGCCCGGCACGGGCGGCGCGGCCGGCGCCCCGCCGCCGAGCAGCGGGGTGAGCAGCTGCGCGGTCGGCGGGAGCTCGGCGAGCCGGCCCGGGTCCAGCGGGAGGCCGGACTGACGGGTGTTCAGGATGTTCCGCAGCACCGACCCCAGGTCGAGATCGAGCGTCACGTAGAGGTTCGCGTAGTCACCGGCCACGGCGTCGGTCGCCGCGTCGGTGAACGGGATGGTGAGCAGCAGCTCCAGCGAGTCCGGCAGGTCCTGCCCGGAGTCGGCCAGGTTGCGCAGGATCGGCCGCAGCGCCTCCAGGTCGGCGATCAGGTCGTCGCGGGAGCGGTTGACCACGTCGGTCGCGACACCGGAGAGCCGGTCGAGCGCCTGCAGCATGCCGACCAGCTGGGCGCGCTGGGCCTCCAGCTCGCGCAGGCCCGGGCTGATGTCGTTGAGCGCGGTGCGGATCTGGCCGCGGCGCTCGGCCAGCGTCGCGGACAGCCGGTTCACGCTGTCCAGCGCGCGGTTGATGTCGTCCTTGCTGTCGTCGAGCGAGCCGACCAGCTGGTCCAGGTTGCCCAGCAGCGCGCGGACCTCCGGCTCCCGGCCGGACAGCGCGTTGTTCAGCTCGGTGGCGATGGTCCGGATCTGCGCGACGCCGCCGCCGTTGAGCAGCATCGACAGCGCGCCGAGCACCTCCTCCACCTCGGCGGCCCGGCTGGTGCCGGCCAGCGCGATCTGCCCGCTCTCGGCGAGATCGCCCTGCCCGGGGCCGTCCGGCGAGGCGAGCTCGACGAACTTCTCGCCGAGCAGCGAGGTGGTGCGCACCCGGGCGGTGGCGTTCGCGGGCAGCTGCACGTCGCCGTTCACCAGCACGGTGACGACGGCGTTCCAGCGCTCCGGCTCGACCGACACCGACTCGACCGCGCCGACCGGCACGTCGCCGACCCGCACGATCGACTGCGGCACGAGATCGACGACGTCCGGGAACTCGATGCGCACCGGATAGGGGTCGTCGCCGAGGTTCGCACCACCGGGCAGCGGCACCCCGCGGAGCCCGCCGTTGATCACGCCGCAGCCGCTCGCGGTGACCGCGACCGCGGTGAGCAGTGCGGCCACCCGGCCGGTCCGGCCGGTCCGGGCCATCACGATCCACCTCCGAACAGGCCGCCGAACAGGCCGCCGCTGCGCTCCTGCGGCTCGGGCACCGGAGTCGGCGTCGCCTGCCGGGACGACGACGGCGCCGGGGTCGGGCTCGCGGGCGCGGTCCCGGACGGGGCCTCCGCCGGCGCCGGGCCGGGGGCCGGCGGCGGCGCGGTGCCCGGGTCGCGCAGCTGCGAGCCGGGATCGGTCAGCGACAGCGGCGAGCCGGGCATCAGCTGCGGCACCGCCGGGTTCGCCGCCGGGCCGCCCTGCTGGAGCTGGGTGATGATCTCCTGCGGCGAGGGCAGCGGCACGATCCCGTCCAGGATCGGCGCGAGATCGCCGCACAGTCCGGTGACCGGCTCGAGCAGGTCACCGGGGATCGTCGCGCCGGTCCGCCGCAGCAGCTCGCAGACGATCACCGGTGCCGGGTAGGCCAGCTCGTTGATGTTCGCCCGGGTGTCCAGGGTCTCCGACGAGCCGTTGTAGATGTTCGCCAGGTTGCCCAGCGCGGCGGGCGCGGAGTCGGCGATCTCGGCCAGCGCGCGCTGGTGGTCGACGACCTCCTGGGTCACGTTGGCGAGCTTGTCCACGTTGGAGCGCAGCGTGCCGCGGTTGTCCTCGACGAAGTCGGAGACCTCGCCGAGCGCGAACGACAGCTCGTGCAGCGCCCCGCCCAGCTCGCCCCGCTGGCTCGCGAGGAAGCCGGTGACGTCGGCGAGCCGCTCGTTCAGCTCGCGCACCCCGGGATCGTTCTCGCGCAGGGTGGCGACGAACTTCTGCAGCTCGGTGATGGTGCCGAACAGGTCCTCGCTGGAGCCGCTCAGCGTCGCCGAGAGCCCGCCGAGGTTGCGGATCGTGTCGTTCAGGGCGCGCCCGTTGCCGTCCAGGTTCTCCGCGGCGACGTCGAGCACGTCGTTCAGCGAGCCGTCGGCGTTGGCGCCCTGCGGCCCCAGCGCGCGGGACAGCTCGGTCGCGGTCCGGGTCAGGTCGTCCACCCCGAGCGGGAACGCGGTCCGCTCCAGCGGGATCGGCGAGCCGTCCCACTCCGGGCCGCCGGTCCAGACCGGGGTCAGCTGCACGTAGCGGCCGGTGACCAGGCTCGGCGAGATCACCGCGGCCCGGACGTCGGCGGGGAGCCGGACTTCGTCGTCGGTGATGGTCATGTCGACCCGCACCCGGTCGCCCTCCGGGGTGATCCGGTCGATCTTGCCGACCGGCACGCCGAGCACCCGGACGTCGTTGTCCTCGAACAGCGCGGCGGCGTTGGTGAAGTAGGCGGTGACCGGGCGGCCGCCGCCGGAGGTGATCATCCAGACGCCGGTCGCCGCGAGCACGGCGACCACGGCGACCAGCGCGCCGAGCTGGATCGCGCGGCGGTCGTTGGCCCAGGAGGCCATCAGCAGTCACCCCCGAGCGGGATCGCCGGCGGGAGCAGCCCGCACAGGTAGTTGTCGAACCAGCGGCCGTTGCCGAGCGCGTTGCCGAACACCCGGATGAACACCGCTTCCTTGTCGAGGATCTCGCCGAGGTTGTCCCGGTTCTCCTCCAGCACGGCGAGCACCCGGTCCAGCGTCTCCAGGGCCGGCCGCAGCTGCTCGGAGTTGTCCGCGACCAGGCCGCGCAGCTGCACCGACAGCGTCCGGACGCCGTCGAGCAGGGCGGAGATCGCGTCCTTGCGGCGCTGCAGCTCGGCGAGCAGCAGGTTGCCGTCCTCGACCAGCTTCACGACGTCGCCGCGGCGGTCGGCCAGCGTCGTCGAGAGCTGCCGGGTGTTGGCCAGCAGTTGCTTGAGCTCGGCGTCCCGACTGGAGATCGTGGTGGACAGCCGGGACAGGCCGTCCAGCGCCCCGCGGATCTCCGGCGGGGTGTCCCGGAAGGTGTCCGAGAGCGTGTCCAGGCTGGCCGCCAGCTGGTCGGTGTCGAGCTGGTCGATGGTGCCGGACAGCTCGTTGAAGGCGTCCACGACGTCGAACGGGGACTTCGTGCGGTCCCGGCCGATCGGCTCGCCCGGGTCCTGCTCGGCGTCCCCGCGCGGGTCCAGCGCGAGGAACTTCGAGCCGAGCAGCGTGGCGATCTCGATCGAGGCGGTCGTGCGGTTGCCGACCCAGGCGTCGTCGACGGTGAACGCGACGAGCACGTGATCGCCGGCCAGCTCGACGCTCTGCACCCGGCCCGCCTCGACGCCGGCGATCGTCACCCGGTCCTGCGCCTGCAGGCCGGCCGCCTCCGGGAACTGCGCGGTGTAGCGGGTCGCGCCGGAGAACAGCGTCTCGAAGTTGAACGCGGCCAGCGTGAGCGCCACGACGGTCACCAGCCCGATCGTGGCGACCAGGACGGGCCGCTTCTGCCCTGCCTGTGCCATCAGTTTCCTCCCGGCGCCAGCAGCGCGGTCGGGTCGCCGTCGCCGACGCCGCCCGGCCCGGTCGGCGCGGCGGGCTCCAGGAGCGTGCCGACCGACTCGGTACCCGGGTCGCGCATCAGCGGGTTCGACTCCGGCTGGGCGCGGTTGTCGCCGTGCTCGCCGCCGGGCGCCGAGCCGTCGGTCGGGACGGTGTTGCCCGCGCCGATGCCGGACGGGTCCGGGCCGCAGCGGCGCTCCGGGTTCTGCGCGAGCCCGTCGAGGCCGAGGTCCTCCAGCGAGGTCGGCGGGATGATCGGGGAGAGCCCGACCTGGCCGTCCAGCCCGCAGAGGTAGAAGTTGAACCAGCTGCCGTGCGAGCCGACCCGGGCGATCCGGTTCAGCTTGAACGGCGCGTACTCCAGGAACCGCTCGATCGTCGGGCGGCCCTCGTCGAGCTCGGCGGCCAGGTCGCCCAGGTTGCGGATGTCGTCGCGCAGCGGCGGCCGCGCGTCCTCCAGGAACGAGCCGGTGACCTGGGTCAGCGTCCCGATCGACTCGATCGCCTCGCCGATCGGCTCCCGGTCCTGGGCCAGCCCGGAGACCAGCGCCTGCAGCGAGCTGATCAGCTCGTTGAGGCCCTCGTCGTTCTCGTTCACCGTCGCCAGCACGGCGTTCAGGTTGTCGATCACCTGGCCGATCACCTGGTCCCGGTCGGCGATCGAGTTGGTCAGCGACGAGGTCGACGCGAGCAGGCTCTGCACGGTGCCGCCCTCGCCCTGCAGCACCTGCACGATCTCCATCGAGAGCCGGTTGATCTGCTCCGGGTCGAGGCCCTGGAACAGCGGCTGGAAGCCGTTGAACAGCACGGTCAGGTTCAGCGCCGGCCGGGTCCGGTCGAGCGGGATCTGGCCGCCGGCCGGCAGCGTCTCGCCGGTCGGGCCCGGGCCCTGCTCCAGCGCCAGGTAGCGCTGCCCGATCAGGTTCTTGTACTTGAGCCCGGCGCCCACCGAGGCGGGCAGCGGGGTGGTCGAGTCCACGTTGAACGCGACCTCGGCGATCCGCTGGTCGACCACCCGCACGTCGGTGATCGAGCCGACGACGACGCCGGCGATCCGCACGTCGTCGCCGCGCAGCAGGCCGCTCGCGTCGGTGAACCGGGCCGTGTACTCGACCGTGTCGCCGCCGCGGGCGTTCGCGATCGTCAGGCCGAGCACGGTCGTGCCGAGCGCGGTGACCACCGCGAACACCAGGAACTTGATCAGCGGGGAGAGCGGGGAGCGGCTCATGTCAGCGTCACCTCCGCACCGCGCAGCAGCGGTCCGACCATCGTGCTGCTCCACGCCGGGACGGCCTGCGGCGAGCCGCCCTGCTGGGCGGCCAGCAGTTGCGCCACGACCTCCTGCTCACCGGCCGAGTTCGCGACGCCCATGTCCACCGATCCCTGGTGCGACGCCGGCTCGATGCCGAGCTGCCCGAGCGCGCCGGTCAGCGGCGGCAGCAGGCCCGCCGAGTTCTCCGCGCTCTGGTCCTGCACCAGGTCCCAGCTGTTCGTCCCGTCGTAGGTCCCGAACGTCTCGACGCCGAAGTCCTCCGGATTGCCCATCGGCTGCCCGGCGGGCGGCGGGCCGGGCACCGAGCCGTCCCGGAACGGGCCGTCCGGCGGGTACTGTGTGCCGTCCGGGGTCGGGATCGGGTAGCAGCGCGGGCCGCGGTCGTCGGCGTACTCGGGCTCGTCCTGGTTCGGCAGGTACTTGCCCTTGTTCGCGACGATCTCCAGCGTGATGTTGACGCCGACCCGGTCGGTGCCCGGCCGGATCGCGTCGTTGATCTTCGGGACCAGATCGACGAGCTGGCTGGTCAGGCACGGGAACTCCGGCGAGTACCGGGCCAGCGTCTCCAGCGTCGGCCGGCTGGCGGACGCGACGCCGATCAGGTTCTCGCCGTTGGCGTCGAGGAAGGCGCGCAGGTCGTCGGAGGCGCCGGTGATCGACCGGTAGAGGTTGCGCAGCCCCTCTCGCTTCTCGACGATCGTCGCGCTGGTGACGGCCAGGTCGTCCACCGCGTCGAGCAGGTCGGGTGCGGCGGCGTCGAGGTTGTCGGCGAACGTCGCGAGCTGCCGGATGTCCTCCTGCAGGTCGGGGACGGCCGGATTGAGCCCCTCGGTCAGCGTGTTCAGCGCGACCAGCGTCTCGCCGAGCTGGTCGCCGCGGCCCTGCAGCGCCTGGGACAGCGAGCCGAGCGTGGTCGCCAGGTCCTGCGGGCGCACCGCCTGCAGCAGCGGCAGCAGCTCGTCGAGCACCCGCTCGACCTCGATCGCCGCCTGGCTGCGGTCCTCCGGGACGGTCGCGCCGGCGGCCAGCCGGGCGGTGGACGGCGCGGCGGGCGGGACCAGCGACACGAACTTCTCGCCGAACAGCGTCTTGGGCAGCAGCTGCGCCTCGACGTTCTCCGGGATCAGGTCGATCATGTCCGGGTTCATCGACATCCGGATGCTGGTGGTCTCGCCGTCGGTGGTGACCTCGTCGACCTGGCCGACGATCAGCCCGCGCACCTTGACGTCGGCGCGCTCCTGCATCTGGGTGCCGACCCGGGAGATGTTCAGCGTGACCGGCACGCCGGCCGAGAACAGGCCGGCGTACTGGCCGATCGCCAGGCCGATCAGCACCACGATCACGGTGACGAACGCCAGGCCCTGCAGGACTCTCTTCGTGGACCTCATCCGGCCACCCGCACCGAGGTCGAGGTACCGAACATCACCAGCGTCAGGAAGAAGTCCATGATCGCGGTGCTGACGATCGACAGCCGCACCGCCCGGCCGACCGCGACGCCGACGCCGGCCGGTCCGCCCTTGGCCGAGTAGCCGTAGTGGCAGTGGATCAGGATGATCACCGTGGCGAAGATGATCACTTTGAGGTACGACAGCAGCACGTCGCTGACCGGCAGGAACAGGTTGAAGTAGTGGTCGTAGGTGCCGCCCGGCAACCCGTTGATCAGCGTGACGTTCAGCCGGGCCGCCGCGTAGCTGGCGAGCAGGCCCAGGGTGTAGATCGGGACGATCGCGATGATCCCGGCGATCACCCGGGTGGTCACCAGGTAGGGCACCGACGGCACCGCCATGACCTCCAGCGCGTCGATCTCCTCGGAGATCCGCATCGCGCCGAGCTGGGCGGTGAAGCCGGCGCCGAGCGTCGCGGTGAGGGCCGCGGCGGCGACCAGCGGGGCGATCGAGCGGGTGTTGAAGTAGGCGGTGATGAAGCCGGTCATCGCCTCGACGCCGAGCGCGTCCAGGGCCCGGAAGCCCTGCAGCCCGACCAGCGACCCGACGAACAGCGAGAGCGACGCCATCACGCCGACGGTGCCGAGGATGACGATCAGGGCGCCGGAGCCGAACGAGACCTCGGCCAGCAGCCGGCCGATCTCCTTCTTGTACCGGGTGACGGTCTTCGGGATCCAGAGGATGGACCGGATGTAGAGCGAGAGCTGCTCGCCCAGCTCCTCGAGCTGGTTCAGCGGGGCCTGCGCGGCCCTGCGGGCCCGGGCGCCGAGTGGGGTGGTGGCCATGTGTCAGAAGCCCTTCGGCGGGACGAGCTCGAGGTACAGGGCGGTGAGGACCAGGTTGATCAGGAAGACCAGGACGAAGGAGATGACGACGGCCTGGTTCACGGCGTCGCCGACGCCCTTGGCACCGGGCGGCGGATTGAGGCCGCGGTAGGCGGCGACGACGCCGGCGACGATGCCGAAGAGGAAGGCCTTGACCTCCGAGACGACGATGTCGGAGACCTGGGCGATCGCCGAGAAGCTGGAGATGTAGGCGCCGGGCGAGCCGCCCTGGATGATCACGTTGAAGAAGTAGCCGCCGGACACCCCGACGACGGTGGCCAGCCCGTTCAGCACGACCGCGCAGATGCCCATCGCGAGCACTCGCGGCACGACCAGGCGCTGGATCGGCGAGATGCCGAGCACCTCCATCGCGGCGATCTCCTCGCGGATGGTCCGCGCGCCGAGATCGGCACAGACGGCGCTCCCACCCGCGCCGGAGATGAGCAGCGCGGTGACGATCGGGGCGGCCTGCTGGACGATCGCGAGCACCGCGCCGGCGCCGGTCTGGGACTGGGCGCCGAACTGCCGGGTCAGCTCACCGAGCAGCAGTGCGATCGTCGCGCCGAACGGGATGGTGAACAGCGCGGTCGGCAGCGCCGAGACCTTGGTGACGAACCAGATCTGCTCGATCAGCTCGCGCCACTGGAACGGCCTGCGCAGCGACTGCCTGCCGATCTCGATGCCCAGGCCGATGAACTTCCCGACCGGGGTGAGCGCCCGGACGACCGGGCTGGGCGCGGTCACCGGTCGCCCTCCGAGAGCTGGTGCCGGCCGGCCGGTGGCGGGGTGTCGTCGGTGATCCGCGGGTGGATGTCGGTGGGCCGGTCGTCGGTGTCGGCGGCGTCCCGGGCGTACTCGCGGGTGCTGCCGTCGCCGGCCGGCGCCCACTGCGCGGTGGGGTTCTCGCCGCGGGCCTCCAGGATCGCCTGCCGGGCGGCCGGCGGGAGCTCGTGCAGCATCGCGTCGACCCGCTCCCGGCGGCGGTGCACCGCGGCCCGGTCGGGCATCCCGGTGGACGCCTCCAGCTGCGGCTTCATCGGCGGCAGGCCCTGCAGCTCGCCGGCCTCCTCCATCTCCCGCGCGGCCTGCGCCGCGTCCTTCTCCTCCGACATCCCGATCGGGCCCTCGCGGCGGCCGTTGAGGAACTGCGCCACCACCGGCTCGTCGGAGGTCAGCAGCACCTCCCGCGGACCGAACATCGCCAGGTGCTTGCGGTACAGCAGGCCGATGTTGTCGGGCACCGTCTGCGCCGAGTTGATGTCGTGGGTGACGATCAGGAACGTGGCGTCGGTCTGCGCGTTGAGGTCGATGATCAGCTGGTTCAGGTACGCCGTGCGCACCGGGTCCAGGCCGGAGTCCGGCTCGTCGAACAGCACGATCGCCGGGTCCAGCACCAGCGCCCTGGCCAGCCCGGCCCGCTTGCGCATACCGCCGGAGATCTCGCCGGGCAGCTTGCCCTCGGCGCCCTGCAGCCCGACCATCTCCATCTTCTCCGCGACGATGTCGCGGATCTGCGCCTCGGACTTGCGCGTGTGCTCGCGCAGCGGGAACGCGATGTTGTCGACCAGGTTCATCGACCCGAACAGCGCACCGTCCTGGAACAGCACGCCGAACAGCTTGCGGATCTCGTAGAGCTCGGACTCCGAGCACCGGACCAGGTCCACACCGTTGATCACGATCGACCCCTGCTCGGGCTTCAGCAGCCCGATCAGGGTCTTCAGGAACACCGACTTCCCGGTGCCCGAGGGACCGAGCAGCACGGACACCTCGCCCGGCGGCAGCGTCAGCGACACGTCCGACCAGATGTTGGCCCGACCGAAGGACTTCGTCAGTCCCTCGACCTTCACCTCGACACCGGTCACGTGCCGCCTCCTTGCGCAATCGACCGTTCGGTGACACCGGGGACCCAGGAGGCGCGGGGAGCGCGGGGAGCACGGGCCACTCGACGGTGCTGAACGGCACAACGAGGCGGGAGGGCAGGGGTTACTCGAGGTATGGGGCCGGTCCGGCACCAGTTCCGTACCATGAACTACGTTATGGTCACCCAGCGTCGACGTTCGGGCCGGAATGTTGCGGACCGTGGGTAACAGTTACTCCCGAGCGGGCAGTCCGCTGGGCCGAACGGCCGGACGGTGACCGTTCCCGGATCGAGACCGGACGGGCGCCATCCGGTCGCATGATCACCCGATCGGCGGCGTGACGGCCCGCATCGACTCGGGCGCGTGCGTGAGGATCAGCCGCTGGAAGTCGTCGAACAGGTCCCGGAGCAGGTCGCGGTCGCGCGGGTCGCAGGTCTGCTGGAAGCCGGCCATCAGCGAGATGCCGAACACCGCGAGCCGGTGCGCGTCGGCCCGGTCGGCGACCACGTCGGCGACGACCTGCTCCAGCGCGATCCGGCGCTGCAGGTCCACCCTGGCCTGGGCCCGGCCGACCTCGCCGTCGATCTGCGCCCAGGCCCGGATCGCCGCCTCGGCGTCGTGCCGCAGCTCCACGGTGAGCCGCTTGACGACCGTCATCCGCTCGACCGGATCGGCGTGCGCGCGGGCCAGCTCGACCACCCGGCCGGTCTGCTCGGCCTCCCAGTGCTGCAGCAGCCCGCGCACGAAGCCGGCCCAGCCCCCGAAGTGGTGGTAGAAGGAGCCGCTGGTCACGCCGAGCGAGCGGCACAGGGGGCCGATCTTGAGCCCGGCCGCGCCGTCCCGGGCGAGGATCGACATGGCGGCCTCGTAGTACTGCTCGGCGGCGACCTGGCCGCCGACTCGTCTGGCCACCCGACTCCGCCCCCCTCGTCCGCCGTGCGCGGACAAGGGTGCCACGCAGGCGGATCCGGCACCCTGTCCGTCGGGTCAGCCCCATCCGTCGACCATAACATAACTTATGTCATGTACAGGTCGAAACGGTGGTGTCGCGACGCCCGATCGGGCGGGATGTCAGGCGGCCGGGCCGGCCCGGCGCGCGTCGTGCGGAACCGGGCAGGTGGCCGGGAAGGTCCCCAGCTCACGGACGTCGAAGCCGTCCGGGTAGCTGCGGATGCTCGGCGACTGCTGCAGCGAGAACGGCTCGGTCCGGACCGCCATCCGGCGCACCACCGCGGCCCGGGCGCGCAGCGCCGCGTCGGCCGCGATCCGCACCGGTCGCGGCGGGAACGGGTAGCCGAGCGCGTCGAGCAGCGGCTCGTCCATCAGTGCCAGCAGGAACGTCCGGCTCAGTGCCGCCGGCACCCGGTCGTTCGGCGGGAAGGTCGTCGCCAGGTCCAGGGTCGCGTCCGCGACGGCGCGCCCGCCCGGGTCGTAGCCGAAGTGCTCGGCCTCGTAGGCGTCGAGCAGCGACTCGAACTCCTGCCAGGTCGCCGGGATGTCGCGGATGCCCATGTGCCTGCCGAGCTCGCGGTAGTAGTTCGCGGTGGCGACCTTCTCCACCTCGGTGTGCCGGCGCCAGCCCCAGCGCTGCACCCAGCGCAGCGGCACCACGACGAAGGTGCACAGCACGTAGCGCAGGTCGTCGTCGGAGATGTCGTAGGAGCGGTGCATCTGGTTCATCCGGCGGACCGCCGCGCGCCCCTCGGGGTGCTCGAAGCCGTTCGCCAGCACCGTCTCCAGGATCAGTCCGGTGTCGTCGTAGCGCTTCTGGGTGCGCTCGGTGAACTCCCCGGTCGCGGCCAGCAACCGGCCGATCGAGGGGACCGCGTAGGTGCGGAACAGCGCCAGCGACAGTGCCTGCTGGATGTCCCACGGGAACTCCAGCCCGGACAGCGCCCGGTAGATCTCGACGTGGTCGGTGGCCGGGTCCAGCGCGGCCAGCGCGTCGCGCCGGTGGTAGCGGTCCGGGCGGATCCGGGTGATCGGTGTGCTGGTGATGCTCAACGTGCGGCCCCCTCGCCGTCGGAGCGGTGCTGCCGGTACCGGGTCAGTACCGGATGAGACCCCTGATGTTGCGCCCTGCCCGCATGTCCTCGTAACCCTCGTTGACCTGGTCGAGGGAGTACTCGCGGGTGATCAGCTCGCGCAGCTTGAGCTGGCCCAGGTTGTGCATCTCCAGCAGCCGCGGCACGTCGTGCTGGGCGGCGGAGCTGCCGAACAGCGCGCCGCGGATCTGCTTCTCGTAGAGCGTCAGGTCGAGCAGGGACAGCGTGGCGGTCTCCTCGTCGGCGTTCGCCAGCGCGGTGACGACGACCCGGCCGCGCTTGCCGACCAGCTGCAGCGCGGGCTGCAGGTCGGCGCCCGCCGCCACCCCGGTGCAGAGGATCGCGGCGTCCGCGAGCTGCCCGCGGGTCAGCTCGCTGACCGTCTCCCACGCCTCGTCGATGCTCGCCGCGACGTGCGTGGCGCCGAGCTCCAGTGCCCGCTCGCGCTTGTACCCGACCGGGTCGACGGCGACGACGTACCGGCAGCCGGCGATCCGGGCGCCCTGCACCGCGTTCGCCCCGATCCCGCCGACGCCGACGACCACCGCCGTGTCGCCGGCCCGCAGCTCGGCGGTGCGCACCGCGGAGCCGAAGCCGGTGGTGACCCCGCAGCCGACCAGCGCCGCCAGGTCCAGCGGGAATCCCTCGTCGATCGTCACCACGGACTTCACCGGGACCACGGTGTGCCGGGCGAACGTGCCGAGCAGGCACATCTGGCCGATCTCGGTGCCGTCCGCGCTGCGGAACCGGTAGCTGCCGTCCAGCTGCGGGCCGAGCGTGGCGCCGGCGCCGTCGTTGCACAGGTTCGGCAGGCCCCTGGCGCAGTACGGGCAGCGGCCGCAGGACGGCAGGAAGGTCATCACCACCGGATCGCCGACCGCGACCTCGGTGACCCCGGGGCCGACCTCGATCACCCGGCCGGCACCCTCGTGGCCGCCGACCATCGGCAGCACGGCCGGCAGGTCCCCGGTCACCAGGTGCTCGTCGGAGTGGCACAGGCCCGACGCCGTGAGCTCGACCATCACCTCACCGGCGTTCGGCGGGTCCAGATCGAGCTCCTCGATCTCCCACTTGCCGCCCGGTTCCCACAGCACCGCTGCCGTCGTCCGCATGGCGGACGATCCTGGCCGCCCCCGGCCCACCGGCACACCCGCCGTCCGCGCCAGCCGTGGCCCCCGGGTGCCACACCGGGTCAGGCGGCCGGCAGCGGCAGGGTGAGCCGGGCGGTCAGGCCGCCGCCCTCGCGCGGGAACAGGCTCAGCTCGCCGTCCATCGCCGACGCGAGCGCCTCGGCGATCCACAGCCCCAGGCCCGCGGTGCCGCGCCGCTCCCCCAGCGCCACCCCCTTCGCCGTCACCACCCCCTCCTGGCCGGCCGGCAGGCCGGGACCGCGGTCGCGGACCTCGGCGGTCAGGGTGGCGCCGTCGTGCGCCAGGTACAGCTCGACCGGCTCGTCGCCGCTGTGCCGGGCCGCGTTCTCGGCCAGGTTGGTGAGCAGCCGGCGCAGCCGCTGCGGATCGCAGTGCACGGCGGCACCGGGCGCCTCGACGATCGGCCTGCGCCGGTGCGCGGCGATCCCCGCCGCGTCCAGCACCCCGTCGGCCAGCTCGGCCAGCGCGACCCGCCGGGGCCGGTCCCGGCCGAGCGGGCTGCCGTCGGCGACGGCGAGATCAGCCAGCCCGTCCAGCATGTCCTGCAGGTGCACCGCGTGATCGGCGAGCAGCCGCGCCGCGGTCCGGCGGGCGTCGCCGGTGAGGCGCTCGGCGGCCAGATCGGCGGACAGCGCGGACAGCGACGCCACCGGCGTGCGGAACTCGTGCAGCACCACCCGGGCGCCGTCCAGCCGGGCCCGGCTCTGCGACACCAGCCGGTCGCGCAGCGCCCGCTCGGACAGGTAGCGCTCGTGCTCGCTCTCCGCGCGGGCCCGGGTGGTCGCGATGTCGGCGACCTGGCGCTCCAGCAGCCGGACCAGGACGCCGACCAGCACCGCGGTCGCGAACAGGAAGCCGGTCCACCACAGGCCGTCGAAGACCCGTTCGGTGACCGGCACCGCCGGGTCCGAGCCGAGCAGCCCGGCCAGCCCGGCGGCGAGCCCGAGCACCAGCGCCGCGACCCGGCCGACCCGGGGGCCGCCGCGCAGCGCGATCGCGATGACCACCAGCGGCAGCGCGGCGACCATCGGGCTCTGCACACCGCCGGTCAGCCCCAGGGCGACCACCGCGAGTGCACCGTCCACACCGGTCAGGACGGCCGGCCGGACCGGCAGCGTGCCGCGCCGGACCGCGGCGGCGGCGAGCGCGAGCGCGTACACCGCGGCGAGCCCGATCAGGCCGGCGGCGAGCGCGGTCCCGCCCCGGGCGAGCTCCGGCCGGACGACGAGCAGGGCCACCGCGGCGACCACCACGCACAGCCGCAGCACGACGGCGGTGCGCTCCTCCGCGGTCCGTTCCGGGAGCTCCGCGGCGAGGTCCCCCGGCGGACCGTCCGGCGAGGTTCGGCTGATCATCGGGTCGGCCCGCTCCCTACCGCAGACGTCGTCCCCCGGCGCCACCCGGGATGGTCGGCGGCGCCCACACTAGGCTCGCCGCCGTGCCCGCCGAGCCGCACGTCGTCGTCATCGTGGACGACCACGCCCTGTTCTCCCAGGGGCTCGCGCTCCTGCTCGAGTCCCGGGCCGGTGGCACCTTCCGGGTGGCCGGCTCCACCACCGCGGGCGAGGACGCCGTCGCACTGGTCGGCCGGCACGGCGCCGGGATCGCGATCGTCGACCTGGCCCTGCCCCCGCTGGGCGGGGTGGAGACGATCCGGCGGATCAAGGCCGCCTACCCGGCGACCCGGGTGCTGGCGCTGTCCGGCACCGAGGACCTCGATCTCGCGGCGGCCGCGATGCGCGCCGGGGCGGAGGGCTACCTCGGCAAGTCGGCCGATCCGGAGGTGCTGGTGGCGCCGCTGCTGGCGATCGCCGCCGGGGTCCGGGTGCTCCGCGCCGAACTGCTCGACGCACTGCTCACCGCCGCCGACCGGACCGGCGACGGCCTGCTCGACCGGCTCGGCGAGCGGGACATCGAGCTGTGGACGCTGCTCGCCCGCGGCCTGGAGACCGCCGACATCGCGCGGCCGCTGCTGGTCAGCGAGCGGACCGCGAAGCGGATGATCGCCTCGCTGCTGCACAAGCTGGGGGCGTCGAACCGGATCGAGGCGGCCGCGCTGGCCGGCCGCTGCGGTCTGCTCGACTGACGGCACCGGCGAACCGGCCCGCGTGGGCCAGCGCTGGCCCGGTCGCGGGGTGCGGGCCCGGTCGATCACCGGGCAGACTCGCCCGCGCCGTACGGCGGTCCGACCGCCGAACATCTCGCGAGGAGGCGCTGATGGCCGTGTTCGCCGACGAGGCCGAGGTCTACGAGTACCTGGGCGGGGTCTTCCGGCTCGGCCTCGAGGACCCGGACCTGGTCGCCAAGCTGGCGCCGACCGGGATCGTCCTGCGCATCACCTACACCGACCCGGACGCCGTGCTCACCGTCGACATGCCCAACTCCGAGATCCACACCGGGGCGGGCAACGGCCCGGCACCGAACATCGAGCTGTTCATGTCCGCCGACACCGGCAACCGGTTCTGGCTGGGCAAGGTGGTGCTCCCGGTCGCGATGGCCAAGGGCGAGGTCCGCGCGAAGGGACCGGTGTCGAAGCTGCTCAAGCTGCTGCCCACCGCGAAGCGGCTGTTCGGCCCGTACCGCCAGAAGCTCGAGACGGCCGGCCGGGACGACCTCCTGAAGGCCTGACGATCACCCGATCAGGTGGTCGTCGTACCTCCTGACGAGCTATTCGGGACGCGCTCTCCGATACTGCCGGTCCGGTCACCATGATCGGCGGCCACACCGCCGGCGTGGCCGGAACCCGGTCCCGGAGGTCCCCCATGAGCAGTGCCACCCACGACGGCACCGGCCCGGCGAGCCTCTGGCTGGACGTCCAGATGTGGCAGCCGCTGCGCGGCGTCCTGCACCCGATCACCGAGATCGAGTGCGACGTCCCGGACCCGCTGCCCGAGGGGTTCGACGAGTGGCACGGCTGGGCCGAGGCCTGCCTGCTGGAGGTCGCCCGGCGCGACGGCTGGCAGCACGGCCGCTACACCTACACGATCCAGGAACGGGACGGCACCGACCATCCGGTCCGCGACCTCGGCAAGGACGTCTGGGACTACGAGTAACGGACCCGCGCCGGTTATCGTCCCGGTACACGCAGAGCAACGGGAGGCCGCCGGTGACACGGGGCAGGGGTCCGCTGGCCGGACTGAAGGTGATCGAGCTGGCCGGGATCGGGCCGGGACCGCACGCGGCGATGATCCTCGGCGATCTCGGCGCCGACGTGGTGCGGATCGACCGCCCCTCGGGCGGGTTGCAGATCGGCTCGGACTCGGTGCCCGATCCCACCGTCCGCGGCCGCCGCACGGTCACCGCCGACCTGAAGGACCCGGCGGGCCGGGAGACCGTGCTGCGGCTGGTGGAGAAGGCCGACGTGCTCCTGGAGGGCTACCGGCCGGGCGTCACCGAACGGCTCGGCGTCGGCCCCGCCGAGTGCCACGCCCGCAATCCCCGCCTGGTCTACGGCCGGATGACCGGCTGGGGCCAGGACGGCCCGATGGCGCCGCGCGCCGGGCACGACATCAACTACATCTCGCTGACCGGCGCGCTGCACGCGATCGGCCGGGCCGGGGAGCGCCCGGTGCCGCCGCTGAACCTGGTCGGCGACTTCGGCGGCGGCTCGATGCTGCTGGTCATCGGCGTGCTGGCCGCGCTCTGGGAGGCCCGCGCCTCCGGCGAGGGCCAGGTCGTCGACGCCGCGATGGTGGACGGCGTGAGCATGCTGAGCCAGATGTTCCGGGGCTTCCTCGCCCAGGGCGCCTGGACCGACGAGCGCGGCGCCAATCTGCTCGACGGGCACGCGCCCTTCTACGACGTCTACGAGTGCGCCGACGGCGGCCACATGGCCGTCGGTGCGCTGGAGCCGCAGTTCTACGCCCAGCTGATCGCCGGCCTCGGACTCGACGCCGACGCGCTCGGCCCGCAGTACGACGAGGCGGGCTGGCCCGCGATGCGGGCCCGGTTCACCGAGGTGTTCGCGTCCAAGCCGCGCGACGAGTGGGCCGCCGTGTTCGAGCACACCGACGCCTGCACCACACCGGTGCTGTCGTTCACCGAGGCGGCCGACAACCCGCACCTGGCGGCGCGCAGCACCATCGTCACCGCCGACGGTGTCCGCCAGGCCGCGCCGGCGCCGCGCTTCTCGCGGACCGGCACCGCGACCGCGACCCGCGGGTCCGGCCCGGAGGACGTCGACGCCGTCCTCGCCGACTGGTCCTGACCCCACACACGCCGACGCCCCCGGCTCCGGATCCGGGGTCGGGGGCGTCGGCGTGGTGCGGACGGGGCAGGTCAGTCCTGCTCGTCGGTGTCCGGAGCCAGCAGGTTCCGGGTGCGGTTCGGGTCCACCGGGATGCCCGGGCCGGTCGTCGTCGAGACGGTGATCTTCTTGACGTAACGGCCCTTGGCGGCGGACGGCTTCAGCCGCAGGATCTCGTCCAGCGCGGCGCCGTAGTTCTCGACCAGCTTCTCGGTCTCGAACGACGCCTTGCCGATCACCAGGTGCAGGTTGGCCTGCTTGTCGACCCGGAAGTTGACCTTGCCACCCTTGATCTCGTTGATCGCCTTGGTGACGTCCGGGGTCACGGTGCCGGTCTTCGGGTTCGGCATCAGGCCACGCGGGCCCAGGATGCGGGCGATCCGGCCGACCTTGGCCATCTGGTCCGGGGTGGCGATGGCGGCGTCGAAGTCGAGCCACCCACCCTGGATGCGCTCGATCAGGTCCTCGGAGCCCACCGCGTCCGCACCGGCGGCCTCGGCCTCGGCGGCCTTGTCACCGGTGGCGAACACGATCACCCGGGCGGTCTTGCCGGTACCGTGCGGCAGGTTCACGGTCCCGCGGACCATCTGGTCGGCCTTGCGGGGGTCGACGCCCAGCCGCAGCGCGACCTCGACGGTCGAGTCGGTGTTCTTGCTGGACGTCTCCTGGGCCAGGGTCGCCGCGGCGAGCGGCGAGTAGAGGCGGTCCGCGTCGATCTTCGCGGCGGCCTCGCGGTAGGCCTTGCTGCGCTTTGCCATCTGTCCTCTGCTCCTTGTGAGGTCAGGTCGTGGTCCGAGCCGCGCCCGGCTCTCCCACGCGTACGGAAAGTGTGTGGACGGAGCCTCGCTCAGTCCCGATGCTCGCTCGGCGAGCCTCGCTCAGTCCTCGACCGTGATGCCCATCGACCGCGCGGTCCCGGCGATGATCTTCGTCGCCTGGTCCAGGTCGTTGGCGTTCAGGTCCTGGAACTTGGTCTCGGCGATCTCCCGGACCTGGGCCCGGGTGACGGTCGCGACCTTCGTCTTGTGCGGCTCGCCGGAACCCTTGTCGACGCCCGCCGCCTTCAGCAGCAGCCGGGCCGCCGGCGGGGTCTTCAGCTCGAAGGTGAACGAGCGGTCCTCGAACACCGAGATCTCGACCGGCACGACGTTGCCGCGCTGGGCCTCGGTGGCCGCGTTGTAGGCCTTGCAGAACTCCATGATGTTGACGCCGTGCTGACCCAGTGCAGGGCCGACCGGCGGGGCGGGCGTCGCTGCGCCGGCCTGGATCTGGAGCTTGATGATCGCGGAGAGCTTCCGCTTCTTGGGGGGCATGTCCGTTCCTCAGTGATCGATGTACACGCCGCGGCCCTGCCTTGCCGCGGGCGTCTCTCGCAGGTACCCGGTCAGATCTTGGAGACCTGGTTGAACCCGAGCTCGACCGGGGTCTCCCGGCCGAAGATCGAGACGAGCACCTTGAGCTTCTGGGCGTCGACGTTGACCTCGCTGATGCTCGCGGGGAGCGTCGCGAACGGCCCGTCCATGACGGTGACCGACTCGCCGACCTCGAAGTCGACCTCGACGGTCGCGGTCCCGCCGCCCGACGACGAGCCACCGGAGGCGGCGCCGGCCTTGCCGGTCTCCGTCTTCTTCTCCGGGGCCTCGGTCTTGGGCAGCAGGAACTTCACGACCTCGTTGATGGACAGCGGCGACGGCTTGGACGTGGCACCGACGAAGCCGGTCACGCCCGGGGTGTTCCGCACCGCGCCCCAGGACTGGTCGTTGAGCTCCATCCGGACCAGGATGTAGCCGGGCAGCACCTTGCGCTGGACCTTCTTGCGCTGCCCGTTCTTGATCTCGGTGACCTCCTCGGTGGGCACCTCGACCTGGAAGATGTAGTCCTCGACGTCCAGGGTCTGCGCCCGGGTCTCGAGGTTCGACTTCACCTTGTTCTCGTAGCCGGCGTAGGAGTGCACGACGTACCAGTCGCCGGGGGCCCGGCGCAGCGCGGCGCGCAGCTCCTCGGCCGGGTCGACGTCCTCGGCCGGCTCGTCGGCGGCGCCCTCAGCACCGTCTGCGCCATCGGCACCATCTGCACTGTCAGCGCCGTCAGCCGCCGGCTCCTCGGCCGCCGGCTCGCCGTCGCCCGACTCGCCGTCGATCGACTCGGCGGCCGCACCGGGGGTCGAGTCGTCGTCGGCGGCGGTGTAGTCGCCGGAGACCGCGTCGTCGCCGTGCGCCGCCTCGGTGTCGGCGTCCTGGACGGACTGCTCGGGCAGCGTCTCGTCGGCCGCCTGCTCGGCGACCGCGTCGAGCACGGCCTCGTCGGCCGTCTCGTCGTGCACGTTGCTGTCGGAGGTCACGTCCTTCTCGCTTCCTTATCGATGTCGGTCGTCACCGGTCGGCCCGGTCCACCGCTCGTGTCAGTCCCTGCCGAACAGGAATGCGACGCCCTCGGCGAACGCCGAGTCGAGCAGGAACACCAGGGCCACCATGAACGACACGAAGATCAGAACGGCGATGGTGTACTTGACCATCTGGGAGCGGTTGGGCCAGATGACCTTGCGGAGCTCGGCGACGACCTCGCGCAGGAACCGGATGACCCGGCCGATCGGCGAGACCTTCTTCTCCTTGGTCGCCGCGGCCGCGGCGCGGGACGGGGTGGCGCGCCCCTTGGCGGGGGTGTCCTCCGCCCCGGAGCCACCGGACGCCCGCCGTCCACGACGGTCGGCGGCGTTGCTCGGGCGCTCCCGCTCGGGCCGGCCCGGCTCGTTCTCGTCGGTCACGAGCCCTCCTCGCCCACGCTCGCCGGTCGCGTCCGCGCCGCGCCGAGAGGTTCGCCCGCCAGCTCGCTCACGTCTTCGCCCTCCGCACGCGGTGGGCTCCCGCCCGCCGCCGGTCACGTCCTCCGTGTGAGAGAACCTGCTCTGCTTCGTCGTCCGTGCCGTCGACCGCACCACCGGACGGTCCGGCGATCTGCGGCGTCGTGGCAGGGGTGACAGGACTTGAACCTGCAACCTGCGGTTTTGGAGACCGCTGCTCTGCCAATTGAGCTACACCCCTATGCCCCGAACCGCCCCTGAGGGCGGCGGGACGGGCGCGACCGATCATCCGGCGCGCCCGGCTGGTACAAGTGTACGGCACCCCCCGCAGGCGGCCCGCACCCCGGGTCCTACTACGGCAGGACCACCTCGGCCCGGGCCCGCCCGAGCACGGTCCGGCCGTCGAAGACCGCCTTGAGATCGACCACCGCGGTCCGCACGCCGTCCTCCTCGCGCACCTCGGCCACCGTGCCGCCGAGCTCGACGGTGGCGCCCTCGTCGTCGTCGGGCACCACGACCGGCCGGGTGAACCGGGTGCCGTAGCTGCGTACCGCCGCCGGGTCGCCGATCCAGGCCGTCAGCACCCGGCCGGCCAGCGCCATCGACAGCATCCCGTGCGCGATCACGCCGGGGAGCCCGGCGACGGTGGCCACCCGGTCGCTCCAGTGGATCGGGTTCAGGTCGCCGGAGGCGCCGGCGTAGCGGACCAGATCGCCCCGGGTCAGCCGCACCTCGAAGGTGGGCAGCGCGTCGCCCTTCGCCACCGCGGCGGCGGACTCCGGCGTCAGCGGGGCGCTCACGCGTCGTCCCCGGCCGGGCTGACCAGCATCGAGTGCGTGGTCACGACCGGCTCGCCCGTTCCGTCGGACACCTCGCACCGCAGGGTCAGCATGTGGTTGCCGGCCCGGGTGCGGAGCTCGTCGACGTGCACGACCGTGGTCAGCTCGTCACCGGCGCGGACCGGCCGGTGGAAGGAGATGCGCTGGTCGCCGTGCACCATGCGGGTGTAGTCCCAGCCGAGGGCCGGGTCCTTGAGGAAGGCCTCGATGACCGGCATCGTGAAGCAGACCGGGAACGTCGGCGGGGCGAGCAGATCCGGATGACCGGCCGCGCGGGCGGCATCGACGTCGTGGAACAGCGGATCGCCGTCACCGATGGCGACGGCGAACTCGCGGATCTTCTCCCGGCCGACCTGGTACGGCCCGACCGGGTCGAGCGTGCGCCCGACCCAGGACTGGTCGACCACCGGTACTAGCGGGTCTCGCGGTGTGCCCGGTGGGTGCCGCAGTTCGGGCAGAACTTCTTGATCTCGAGCCGGTCGGGGTCGTTCCGCCGGTTCTTCTTGGTGATGTAGTTGCGGTGCTTGCACTCCTCGCAGGCCAGAGTGATCTTCGGCCGCACGTCCGTGGCCTTGGCCATCGCGGGTGCCTCCCAGCAGGTGTTCCGTGTCGTGTGCGGACGTGTTCCGTCAGCACTGTGACGATACTGTGACGATGGCCGGACTCGAACCGGCGACACAGCGATTATGAGCCGCTTGCTCTACCGACTGAGCTACACCGTCATGCAAGAAGCCCCGCCGCCGTGCGGCGAGGCCACTTCCAGAGCCCCCTTACGGAATCGAACCGTAGACCTTCTCCTTACCATGGAGACGCTCTGCCGACTGAGCTAAGGGGGCCGACACCGCCGGTCCGCGGAGCAATCCTGCGCCGTCCGCTCACCGGCGCGACCAACTTTACACACCGGTTCCGGAGCCCCGCAGCGGGGGCCCCGGAACCGGATCCGTGCAGGTGGGAGCCGGTCTACCAGCTCGACTTGCGGACGCCGGGGAGCGAGCCGTCGTGCGCCAGCTCGCGCAGCCGGACCCGCGAGACCCCGAACTTGCGCAGGTGCCCGCGCGGACGCCCGTCGACCGAGTCACGGTTGCGCACCCGGGTCGCACTGGCGTCCCGTGGCTGACGTCGGAGCTCGGCCGCGGCGGCGGCCCGCTCCTCCTCGCTCGACGACGGCCGCGCGAGGACGGCCTTCAGCTCGGCCCGGCGCTCGGCGTAGCGCGCGACGATCCGCTTGCGCCGCTCGTTCTTGGCGATCTGCCCGGTGGTGGCCATCAGACACGCACCCCGTTCGCCCGGATCCGGTCGACCGCGGCGTCGACGCCGATCCGGTCGACCGTCTTGATCCCCTTCGCGGAGAGCCGCAGCCGGACCCAGCGGCCGCCCGCCGGGTACCAGTAGCGCTTCTGCTGCACGTTGGGATCGAACCGCCGGCTGGTGCGGCGGTGCGAGTGCGAGACGTTCTTGCCGAAGCCGGGCTCGCGCCCGGTCAGGTCACAGCGACGGGACACGCGCTCACCGCCCCGCGTGCGGGTAGGGCAGCAGGGCCATCTCCCGCGCGTTGCGGATCGCGACGGCGACCCGGCGCTGCTGCTGCCCGGTCAGGCCGGTGACCCGGCGGGCCCGGATCTTGCCGCGGTCGGAGATGAACGTGCGCAGCAGCGCCGCGTCCTTCCAGTCCACGTGCTCGATGCCGCGGGCGTGCAGCGGATTGGGCTTGCGCCGCGCCGCGCGCAGCGGCTTGCCGCGACCGGACGCCGGTGCGGTCGGTCGTTTCGCGAGCTTCACTCAGCGCTCCTCCTTGAACTCGACGTGCCTGCGGATCTTCGGGTCGTACTTGCGCAGCACCAGCCGGTCCGGGTCGTTGCGGCGGTTCTTGCGCGTGACGTACGTCGTGCCGGTGCCGGCCGTCGAGCGCAGCTTGACGATCGGCCGGACGTCCGTCGTCTTGGCCATCGGGACCCTCCTCTCCAACAATGGGAATCGTTTTCGTTTAGGCTACACCTGACCGCGACCACGTCGACTCCGGGAGGAAGGCATGACCGAGCTGGTGGTGTTGTGCGGCACGTCGCACGACGGGACGGAGCGGACGATCGCGCGGATGCGGGAGCTCGACCCGGGACTGGTGGTGCTGCACCACGACCTGCGGCACCTCGCCCAGGGCCGGGTGCACCGGCGGTTCCGGTCCGGCGGCCGCGACGAGCACACCGTGCTGGAGCTGGCGCACGGCTGCGTGAGCTGCACCATCCGGGAGGACGTGCTGCCCACCCTGGTGCAGCTGGCCGGGACGGTGTCCCGGGTCGTCCTGCACCTGGACCCGCGGCTCGAGCCGGAGCCGGTCTGCTGGGCGCTCGGCTCGGTGCTGTACGAGTCCGGCGACGCCGAACCCCGCCTGGTCACCGATCTGGTCGACCTGCGCGGTGTGGTCACGGTGCTCGATCCGGACAGCTGGCTCGACGACGCCACCGGCGACGCGACGCTGCCCGAGCGCGGCCTGAGCACGCTGCCCGACGACGAGCGCACCGTCGCCCAGCTCGCCGTCGGCCAGGCCGAGTTCGCGGACGTGATCGTGACCAGCCGGGCGCTGCAGGGCGACGATCCCGCCGACCGGCGCACCGCGGCCGTGCTCGACCGGCTCGCCCCGACCGCCCCGCGGCTGCTCCCCTCCCGCGGCGACCACCGGCTGTTCTGCGACGGCGTCCCCGAGGAGTCCCGCCGCGGAGTTCCCGGCGGGGTGCACGATCCGCTGCTGCGCGGCACGCCGCCGCTGGACGCCGCCGACGGCGTCCGGACGCTGCTGTTCTCGGCCCGCCGGCCGTTCCACCCGGACCGGCTGCACGACGCGATCGACACCCTGCTCGCCGGCGTGGTGCGCGCCCGCGGCCGGATCTGGCTCGCCACCCGGCCGGACGCCGTGCTGTGGCTGGAGAGCGCGGGCGGCGGGATGCGGATCGGGCACGCCGGGGACTGGCTGGACGGCGCGGACGAGCAGGCCTGGACCGAGGCGGGCGACCAGCGGCGGGCGATGGCCGCGCTGGCCTGGCACCCACGCTGGGGGGACCGCGCACAGGATCTCGTCGTGCTCTGCCACGACGCGGATCCGGACGGGATCGACGCCGCGCTGCACGGTGCGCTGCTGTCCGACGCCGAGATCGCGGCGGGCGAGGCCGCCTGGGCCGGACTGCCGGACCCGTTCGGCTGGGCACACGACGAGCCGTGCGCCGATCCCGTCCGGAACGACCCGACCGTCGGGACCGAACGAGAAGGAGAGAGCTGATGGCAGTCCCCAAGCGCCGGATGTCGCGCGCGAACACCCGGCACCGCCGATCGCAGTGGAAGGCACAGGCACCGGACCTGGTGCCGGTCACCCTGGAGGGCAGGCGGCACCTGGTCCCGCACCACCTGGTCGCGGCCTACCGCCGCGGGCTGCTGGCGCCGCCGTCCTGAGGGCCCCTTACCCCCGGACGGCCGCGCCGGCGGCCATCGGCGGTGCGTGACCGCCCGATGTGCCGGGCCGGGCCTCAGGCCGAGTGTCGTGGCCATGCCCCGTCCCCACGCGGACCACGACCGCACCGCCCGCTACCCCACCGACCTGCACGCCGCGCTCGCCCGGCAGCAGCAGGACCAGCTGCGGGCCTAGGCGGACGCCGACCGGCTGGCCCGGTCCGTCCGTCCGGCCCGCCGCCGGTTCCGGCTGCGCCGGCTGCTCCGGATGACACCGGCCCGGCCGGCCGCGGAATCCGGCCGGGATCGTCGGACCCGCGTGCCACGATGACCCGGTGGCCGGGCCGGTGACACTCCCGCAGGGGCCCGGCGACGCACTGCCGGACCCCGGGCCGGTGCTGCTCGGCCGGGCGACCGAGCTCGCCGCGCTGCGCGCCGCACTCGCCGGTGCGGTCGGCGGCCGGGCCGGCGCGGTGCTGCTGTCCGGGGACGCCGGGATCGGCAAGTCCCGGCTGGCCGGAGAGCTGGCGTCCGCCGCGGCCGCGGCCGGCGCGCGGGTCGTCGTCGGCCGGTGCCTGGACACCGGCTCGGCACCGCTGCCCTACCTGCCGTTCTCCGAGGTGCTGGCCGGGTTTCAGGCCACCGACCGGGAGCTGCTCGCCGAACGTCCGGCGCTGCGCGGGCTGCTCCCCGGCGGCACCCCGGCGCCCGAGCGGGCCGCAGCCGACCGGGAGCTGGACCGGCTGGCCGTGTTCGACGGGGTGGCCGGCGCGCTGCGGGCCGGCGCGGCGCAGGCGCCGCTGCTGGTGGTCCTGGAGGACCTGCACTGGGCCGACCGGTCCAGCCGCGAGCTGCTCGGCTACCTGCTGGCCCGGCTCGGCTCGCAGCGGCTGCTGGTGCTGGCCACCTACCGGTCGGACGACCTGCACCGCAGGCATCCGCTCCGGCGCACCCTGGCCGAGCTGGTCCGGCTGCCCGCGGTGCGCCGGCTGAAGCTGGGCCCGCTCCCGGCCCGGACCAGGTGACCCGCGCAACGGAGTGACATCCAGCAACCCTGCGTGATCTTACGGATGACGTACGGGTGTTTTGTTCCATCTGTCGGGTGGAGCAGTCACTCCGACGATTGGCCTAACCCGTCACCGGATAACAGGGTGAGCACCTGACACGACAAGACGGGCAGAAGCAGGAACCGGCGGCGCGCACCGGATCCCGAAGACCCCGTATCGACTCCCCCGAGATCGTGGTGATCGTCATGTCCGCGCCCGTCATCCGCATCCCGAGCCCGCGCCGGCCCGTCGGCGCCGCCGAGCAGGCGCCGAGGAGCGTCCTGCCCGAGGGGGACGTCCGCCACCTGGACCTCACGCACCGGCCGGGCGTCCCCGCCCCGCGGCCCGGCACGCCCCGAGCGGCCGAGCAGGGCCCGGCGGCGCAGCAGCCCACCCCCCGGGATCCGCGCGTCCAGCGGCCGGGCACCGACGGGACCCCCGGGCAGCGCTACGGCACCCAGGGCCCGCCCGCACAGCGGTCGGCCGCCCACCGCGCGCCCGGGCAGCAGCACCCCACCCCGCACCCCACCCAGGGCCCCACCCAGGGCCCGCCCGCGCAGCGGTCCGCCACCCGCAGGCCCGCGGCGCACCCGGAGCCGCCGTTCCCGACCGGCGGGCGGCCGGGCGGGGAGCGGCCCGCCGCACAGCGAGCTGCCGGTCCGCGCCCCGCGGGCCCCCAGCCGGCCGGCCTGCGACCCACCGAGCAGCGACCCACCGCACAGCGGCCCGCCGGACTGCGGCCCGCCGGACTGCGGCCGGCCGGACTGCGGCCGGCCGCCCCGGAGCAGCGCAGGCCGGCGCCCGGCCCGCCGGCGAACGGGGACCGCATCCCGGCCCGGGAGGCCGCCCGGCGCGGCGGTACCGCGGCACGGGTCTTCACGATCGTCGCGCGGCTGGGGAGCCTGACCACGCTGGCCGCGATGGTGGTGCTGGCCGCGGCCGTCGCCGGGCTGGCCGACGGCGACCCGCCGACCGGTCCGGCGTCCGAGGTCTCCGGCAGCACGCTGCGCTGAGCGCGCGCCGCCGGGACCGCGGGATCAGGCCGCGTCGGAGCGCGACGCGGGCTGGGACTTCAGCACGTCGTCGACGAGGTCCATCACCAGGCGGTTCCCGCCGAGGCGGTACCCGAAGTCCTCCCAGGACAGCAGCTCCCGGGAGATCAGCTCGCCGACCGGGCCCGGGTAGACCCGGGTGGCCCGGAACGCGGCGGCCCGCATCCGCATCTTCTCGTGGTGCTCCATGGGCGCCGGTGCGCTCATGCCCTCACCTCCGCGATAGGGGGACTTGACATCGGCGCGCCCTCCGCGCTGAGCCGCCCGCCTCGTCCCATGGTGACGGCCCCACCGCCCATCTCCGCTGCTAAGTGCTCAGCGTCTCACTGTCGTGTCACCGCCCGGTTGACACCGTGTCGACCAGGCATTACGGGGCCGTCACGGTCACTCGCGGTGCAGGTCGCCGCACCGCGCCGGCACCGATGCCCGCCGCGCACCGCCACTACGGTGACGGTCATGGCGCACCGCACACGTGACCTGCTCTGGTCGGACGTCGAACCCATCCACGAGAAGATCCTGGCTCACCCGTTCGTCACCGGGCTGACCGACGGATCGCTGCCGCACGACGCGTTCCGGCACTACATCATCCAGGACGCGCACTACCTGCGCGGCTACGCGAAGGCCCTGACCGTGTGCGCGGCGAAGGCCCCGGACGACGACGACACCGTCATGTTCGCCGAGCACGCGGCCGGCGCGATCGCCGCCGAGCGCGAGCTGCACACCGACCTGCTCGGCGGCCTCGGCCTCACCTCCGAGGAGGCCAGGGCGACCCCGGTCGCGCCGGCCACCAGCGCCTACGTCAGCTACATCCTCGCGGCGGCGCACGGCGGCTCGTACGCCGAGGGCGTCGCGGCCGTGCTGCCCTGCTACTGGATCTACGCGAAGGTCGGCGAGCACCTGGTCGGCACCGGCTCGCCGGACCCGCTCTACCAGCGCTGGATCGACATGTACGCGGGCGAGGAGTTCCGTGCCGTCGTCGACGCCGTGCTGGACGCGACCGACCGGATCGGCGGCACCGTCTCCGACACCGAGCTGGACCGGATGCGGGCGCACTTCACCACGACGTCGCGCTACGAGTGGATGTTCTGGGACGGCGCGTACCGCCAGGAGACCTGGCCGGTCTGACCCGCGGCCGGGGGCGGGCGCCGGCGCCCGCCCCCGCCGGGTCAGCTCCGGTCGAAGCGGTCCGGGACCACCAGGTTCAGGAAGAACGACACGATCGCGACGATGATGGCGCCCCAGAAGGCCGCCCAGAACCCGTCGACCACGAACGGCAGGTTCAGCACCCCGGACAGCCAGCCGGTCAGCATGAACATCAGTGCGTTCACGACCAGGCCGAACAGGCCCAGGGTGAGGATGTAGAGCGGGCAGCCGATCGTCGCCACGATCGGCTTGACCACGGCGTTCACCACGCCGAACAGCAGCGCGACGCCGAGCAGCGTCCCGATCCGGGCGCCGGTCGTCCCGGTGGCCAGGTCGATCCCGCTCACCAGCACGGTCGCGACCCAGAGCGAGGCCGCGACGACCACCGTCTGGATGGCGAAGGCGAGCGCGGGGGAAGCCGGCTTCATCAGTCGATCACCGCCTGCTGGACCAGCGTCTGGAGCTGGGAACGGATCGGGTAGGTGCTGGACGGGACCAGCTGGGTGAAGAACAGCGCCACGACGTCGTCGACCGGGTCCACCCAGAACGCGGTCGAGGCGAGCCCGCCCCAGGAGAACGTGCCCTCGTTGGCGAGCTGCTTGCCGGCCGGGCCGTCGATCACGACCGAGAAGCCGAGGCCGAACCCGACGCCGGTGAACGCCGACTCGGAGAAGATCGGCCGCCCGACCGTCTCCAGGTCGCCGCCGCCGGGCAGGTGGTTGCGGGTGGCGCGGGCCAGCGTCCGCGGGCCGAGGATCCGGACGCCGTCGAGCTCACCGCCGCGGGCGAGCATCCGGGCGAACCGCAGGTAGTCGCCCGCCGTGGACAGCAGCCCGCCGCCGCCGGACAGGTAGGTCGGTTCGCGGGTGGCCGCGCGCGCGAGCACCTTGTTGACGACCAGCCCGCCGCCGGGCCGGGCGTTGTAGAGGGTGGCCAGCCGCTCGGCCTCCGGCGAGCCGGGCGCGACCGAGAACGTGGTCTCGGTCATCCCGAGCGGATCGAGGATCTCGGTGCGCAGGAACTCGTCGAGCCGCTGCCCGGAGGCGACCTCGACGACCCGGCCGAGCACGTCGGTCGCGACCGAGTAGTTCCATTCGGTGCCGGGCTGGAACAGCAGCGGGAACGACGCGAACTGGTCGGCCGCCGTCGCCAGGTCGACGCCCTCGGGGGCGCCGAACTCGTAGCCCTTGGACCGGTACATCTCGTCCACCGGGTGCGCGTGGTGGAAGCCGTAGGTGAGCCCGGCGGTGTGGGTCAGCAGGTGGTGCACCCGGACCGGCTCCAGGGCGGCGTCGGTGCCCGGGTTCAGCGCGGAGCCGCCGCGGTAGACCCGCTGCTCGGCGAACGCCGGGATGTAGCGGGACACCGGATCGGTCAGCTCGAGCGCCCCGCGCTCCCAGAGCATCAGGGCGGCGACAGAGGTGATCGGCTTGGTCATCGAGTAGATGCGCCAGATCGTGTCGTCGGTGACCGGGAGCCCGGCCTCCACGTCGCGCCGGCCGTGGTGCGACAGGTGCACCAGCCGGTCGCCCCTGGCCACCGCGATCGTCCAGCCGGGGAGCTTGCCCTCGTCGACGTAGCGGCGGAAGTGCGTGTCGATCCGGCCGAGCCGGGCCGCGTCGAGCCCGACCTCCGCCGGATCCGCCTCGATCTTCGGAACGGTCACGGTGCCGAGCCTACCCACGGGGCCCGCTCCCCACTTCTGATGATCCGGCCGCGCGTGCCGTCACCGGAGGCGCTCCGGCTCGTCGTACCGGTCGTGCCCGGCGCAGCGCGCCGGGGTGGGCGGCCCCGGGGGTCGCCGTCACGTCGTGGCCGGTCCGACTGGGGAGCCGGGTCCGGCCACGACGGGCCCCGGCGATCCGGTCAGCCCGGCCGGATCCGGTAGTGGGCGAGCCGGTGCCCGCGCAGCGCCGGGGTGGCGCGCAGCGCGGCGGCGAGCGCCCGGGCGGTCCGCGGCAGCCGCCCGGCGACGGCGGCGGGCGGGTCACCCACCCCGCAGGCGTCGAGCAGGTGCAGTCCCCACGGCTCCAGCTCGCGCGGGTCCTCGCAGGTCCAGTCGACCTCCAGCGCGCGCAGCGGGCCGGTGCCCAGCCGCCCGGCGGCGGCCCGGGACAGCACGTCGGTGACCAGCTCCGCGCCGGGCAGCATCCGGGCCGCGGTGAACACGATCCGCTGCACGCCCTGCTCCGGGAGCAGCGACAGCACCTGGTCGGACACCACCAGGTACGGGCCGGGCAGCTCACCGGCCAGCTCCAGCCAGTCCTCGTCGAGCGCCGACCCGGCCACCAGGTGCGCGGGCGAGGGCAGCAGCTCGCGGCGCAGGTCGGCGACCTCGGGCAGCTCGACGTCGACCCAGTGCGCCGGACCGGCGGTGCCGAGCCGGCCGGCCCGCGAGTCCAGGCCCGGGCCGAGCTCGACCACCGTCCCCGCCGGGTTCCGGCCCACGAACTCCCGGACCCAGTGGTCGAGCACGGCGGCGCGCAGCAGCGTGCACAGCGCGTCGGCGCGGCCCGGCGCGGCCCCCAGGTCGAGATCATCGGCCAGGCCGGCGGCCGCCGGGTCGGCCGCCACCGGACGGCGCCGGCGGGCGTCGCGGGCCCGGGCGTGCGCAGCCGGAAGCGACGTCGACTCGATCGCCCCCAACTGCGGCTGGCGTCGTTGCGTCACGATGTACCCCCTGGTCGCGCGAACCTACTAGGGCCCCGCCCCGGCCCCTCCACGGGGCGGTGGGCGGTGGGCGGGCCGCGACCGGTGGCACGTGAACGGTCCCGGCCCGGCCCGGGCGACCCGCCGCTGCGGCGGGGACGAGGATGGCCGCCATGAGCCACTCCCCCGTCTCCCCCGGGGCCCACGGCGACACCGAGGTGCTGCGGCTGCTCGCGGCCCGCCTGGCGGCCGGGCGCGGTCCCGGCCGGCACGACGACGGGCACCGGCTGGCCCTGGTCGTCGGCGGCGGCGGCATGCGCGGCGCCTACGCGGGCGGCATGGTGCACGCGCTGGCCGATCTCGGCGCCGCCGGCCTGTTCGACGAGGTGTGGGGCAGCTCGGCCGGTGCGTTCGTCGGGACCGCGCTGGTGCTCGGCCACGGCGCCGACGCCGCCCGGATCTTCGGCGACGACATGGCGTGCCGGGAGTTCATCGACCCGCGCCGGTTCGGCACCCGGCGGCCGATGGTGTCGCTGGACCACCTGCTCGACCACATCCTGGTGGAGTCCCGGCCCACCGACTGGTCGTCGCTGGTGACCAGCCCGGTGCCGTTGCGGGTGCTGGTCACCCGGGCCGGCGACCTGACCCCGCACGTGCTCACCGACCTGCCCGACGGCGCCGGCTGGAAGGCCGCGATGCGGGCCACCGCGACGATCCCGCTGCTCGCCGGGCCGCCCGTCCGGATCGGCGACGACGAGTGGATCGACGGCTCGGTCGGCGATCCGCTGCCGGTGGCCAGGGCGCTGCGCGGCGGCGCCACCCACGTGCTCGCCCTGATGACCCGCACCGCCGACGAGCTGACCGCACCACCCGCCGACGCCCGCGTCCCGCTGTGGGCCCGGTCGCTGGACCGGCTCGCCCCCGGGCTCGGCCGGATGGCGCAGGACTCCGCCCGGCACGGCGAGTGCCTGTCGCTGCTGACCGACGCGGCACATCCGGACCGGCGCGGCGCGCACCTGCTGACGCTGACCCCGCACCGCTCGACCGGGGTCCGCGGGCTGACCACCGACCGGGCGAAGGTCACCGCCGCCGCCCGGGTCGGCTACCGGACGGTGAGCGAGGTGCTGGCGCCCCCGATCGCGGCCTGAGCACGGCCGGACCGATGACTTCCGGCGGTCCGGCCGGTCTCCCCCGTTGGTGCCGACGGCGGAAGGGGCTGGGCCATGCCGGGTTCGCCGTCGTTCCGCACCCGGACCGTGCGGCTGCCGCCGGGTGGCTCCCGCCCGCACCACGAGGACGAGTGGCGGGGCGCCCTGGTCGTGGTGGACGCCGGGGTGATCGAGCTGCGCTGCGCGGCGGGCGGCAGCAGGCGGTTCGGCGCCGGATCGGTGCTCTGGTTCACCGGCCTGGACCTGGTGCTGGTGTGCAATCCCGGCGAGCAGGACGCGGTGTTCCGCGGGATCACCCGCGCGACCGGCTGAGCCGGGGCCGCCCCGGCCGGATCCCGCTCAGCCGGCCGCGTCGAGCGGCCGCAGCCAGATCCCGTTGCGGGTGGCGATCAGCCCGAGCTCGCCGGGATCGGCGACGCAGGCGCCGCGCGGGCGGTGGGTGTCCCACAGCTCCGCGTCGTCGAACACGGCACCGCAGCCGCCGAAACGGCCGCAGCAGTGGGCCCGGTCCGCCCCGACCCACTCCCGGTCACAACACGTCATCCGCAGCACCTGCACCCGGCGGAGGCTACGCGGGACCACCGACGGTCCCGGGCCCGCCGGGGACGTGTCGATCACCGGTCGGCCGCGAGGAGCTCGTACCAGACGCCGTCGGAGACGATCCCGCCGTCGAGGCCGCACACGCCGTCCGCGCGGAACGCCGCGGCCTGCCGGAAACCGGCCCGCTCGGCCACCCGCCGGCTCGCGCCGTTCCCGGCGGCGGTGCCCAGCGCCAGCCGGTTCCGGCCGAGCCCGCCGTCGGCGACCGGGGTGAAGGCGTGCCGGGTGACCCGCCGCAGCGCCGCCGCGACGTGGCCGCGGCCGCGGGCGTCCGGATGGGCGCGGTAGCCGATCTCGCCGCCGGCCGGGGCGTAGGGCCGGTCCATCCCGGACACGGTGATCGTGCCGAGGTAGCGGTCGTCGTCACGGTCGGCGATCACCCAGGTCACCGCCGCGCCGAGGGACCGGGCCAGCTCGGTGTCGTGCAGCAGCCACCGGTGGGCGTCGGCCTCGTGCGAGCGGGTGCCGTCCCACCAGCGGCTCTCCGGGTCGTTGCAGGTCGCCAGGTGCCGGTCCACATCGGATCCCGACGGCGGGCGCAGCCGGATCCGGCCGCACCCCAGGACCGGGACCGGCCACCAGGTGGTGCGCGGCTCCCGGGACGCCGGCGGGACCGCCGGGTCCGGCAGCAGCACGGCCGTCCAGGCGTCGACCAGCCCGCCGGGGCCGGGCAGCGCGCGGGTGCGGACGCCGTCGAAGGCGAACCCGCAGGCGTGCGCCACCCGCCAGGACGCGACGTGCCCGGCCCGGCACGCCCAGTGCAGCACCTCGAACCCGGCCCCGGTGAACCCCCAGCCGGCGGCCGTCCGGCCCGGCCGCCTCGATCGCCCAGCCGGAGCCGTCGCCGGTCGCCCAGTTCGCCGCGACCAGCTCCGCCCGGGCCCGGGCGTCGGCGGTGCCGAGGTGCGCCCCGAGCGTGGTGCGGCGCCGGACCTCGGGGTCCCGGTAGATCGCGGCGATCTCGGCCACATCGGACTCGACGAAGCCGCGCAGGGTCACCACGCCGTCGGTGAGCACCGGCGGGACGGTCTGCGGAACTGCCATCCGCCGTGGATACCGGCCGCCGACCTGAGCGGGCAACCGGGTTCTCCTACGATCGGCCGGGGCCCCGCAGCCACGCGGGCCCGAGGGGGGAGGTGGCGATGGCCGCGCTCGCGGAGCGTCTGATCGACCGGCGACTGGGCTTCACCGGCCCGCCAGTGCCCTACGTACGGGAGCGGGACCTGCGCGTCCCGCTGTCCGACGGGGTCGTGCTGCTCGCCGACCACTTCCGCCGTCCCGGCCCGGTCGAGCCGCGCCCGACGGTACTGGTGCGCACTCCCTACGGCCGCGACGGCCTCGGCTCGCTGATGGGTTCGCTGCTGGCCCGCCGCGGGTTCCAGGTGCTGGTGCAGAGCACCCGCGGCACCTTCGGCTCCGGCGGCCAGTTCCGGCCGTTCCTGCACGAGAGCGCGGACGGGCTGGACACACTGGACTGGGTCCGCGCGCAGCCGTGGTGCGACGGCCGGGTGTCGATGGTCGGCCCCAGCTACGTCGGGCACACCCAGTGGGCGGTCGCCCCCTACGCCGATCCGGGCCTGTGCTCGATGAACGCCGACATCACGGCGTCCGAGTTCACCAGCACGTTCTACCCGGGCGGTGCCCCCGGGCTGCTGAACCTGGCCGGCTGGGTGAACCAGATCGGCCGCCAGGAGCGGATCGGCGCCGTCACCGGCGTCCTGGCGACGCCGGTGTTCAGCAGGCGCAAGCGCCGCGCCGTCCGCTCGCTGCCGCTGCAGGCCGCCGACGTCGCACTCACCGGCGCCCCGGTGATGTTCTGGCGGGACTTCGTCGAGCACGCCGAGCGGCCGCGCGAGTTCTGGGCACCGGCCGAGCACGACGGCTTCGACGCCGCCGCGATGCCCCCGGTCTGCATGGTCACCGGCTGGTGGGACCTGTTCGTCGACCGGCAGCTGGTCGACTTCACCGCGCTGCAGCGGGGTGGCGCGACCGCCCGGATCACGATCGGCCCGTGGAACCACGGCGACGCCGGGTCGGTGTCGACGATCGCGCACGAGTCGGTGCACTGGCTCGGCGTGCACCTGCACGGCGGGCCGCACGACGGCCGGGCCCCGGTGCGTGCCTACGTCCAGCACGCCGACCGGTGGACCGACCTGCCGTGCTGGCCGCCGCCGGACGCCCAGCCCAGCGAGTGGTACCTGGCGCCGGGCGGGCGCCTGCTGCCCGAGTCGCCGTCGGCCGGGGCGGCGGCCGACTCGTTCGTCTACGACCCGGCGGACCCGACGCCGACGGTCGGCGGGCCGATGCTGCAGCCCCCGTCCAAGCAGCACGACAACCGCGACGTCGAGGCCCGCGACGACGTGCTCGTCTACACCGGACCGCCGCAGGAGACCGATCTCGACCTGCTCGGCCAGGTGTCGGCGGTGGTGTACGTGCGGACCGCGGCCGAGGGCACCGACTCGGCCGAGGGCGACGTGTTCGTGCGGGTCTGCGACGTCGCCCCGGACGGGACGTCGCTGAACGTCACCGACGCGATGCACCGGCTCGTCCCCGGCCGGGAGGCGACGGCGCCGGACGGCACCACGGTCGTCCGGCTGGCGCTGAGCCCGACCGGGTACCGGGTGCGGGCCGGGCACCGGATCCGGGTGCAGATCGCCGGGGCCGCGTTCCCGCGGTTCGCCCGCAACCACGGCACCGGCGAGCGGATGGCGACCGCGGTGACCGGCCGCCGGATCCGCTACGAGGTGCTGCACGGCCCGGACCACCCGTCGCACGTGGTGCTCCCGCACCATCCCTGATCCCCGCTAGGTTCCGGGCATGGTCCTGCGGGTGGTCGCCGCCGAGGACAGCTACCTCATCCGGGAGGGGCTGGCCGCGCTGCTGCACGCCGATCCCGATCTCGACCTGGTGGCCCGCGTCCCGACGCTGCCCGAGCTGCAACGGGCGGTCGCCGAGCACCGGCCGGACGTGGTGGTGACCGACGTCCGGATGCCGCCGGGGCTGCGCGACGAGGGCATCCGGGCGGCCGAGGAGCTCGCCGCCGGGCACCCGTCGACCGGGGTGGTCGTGCTCTCCCAGTACGTGGAGCCGGACTGGGCGCTGCGGCTGTTCACCCCGGGCGCCGCCGGGCGGGCGTACCTGCTGAAGGAACGGATCGGTGACCTGGACACGCTGCGGCACGCGATCGGCACGGTCGCCGCGGGCGGCACCGTGCTGGACCCGCAGGTGGTGGAGGCGTTGGTTGCGGCCCGGTCCGGGCGGGCCGCGTCGCCGCTGGCCGGGCTGACCGGGCGGGAACGGGAGGTGCTGGGGCTGGTCGCGGAGGGACTGTCGAACGGCGCGGTCGCCGACCGGCTGCGGCTCGGCGACCGCGCCGTGGAGAAGCACATCACCAGCGTGTTCACCAAGCTCGGCCTCGATCCCGACGACGACGCCGTGCACCGCCGGGTGCGGGCCGTGCTGGTCTACCTCTCCGCGACCTCCGGCTGATCGGGCAGGGTGCCCTCGACCCGGGTGCCCGCGCCGGCGCCGCCGTCGATCCGGACCCGGCCGCCGAGCGCGGCGACCCGGTCGGCGATGTTGGTCAGCCCGGTCCCCGGGCCGGCCGGGCCGGGGCCGAACCCGCCGCCGTCGTCGGTGACGGTGAAGGCGGGCCCGTCCGGCAAGCCGGTCAGCTCGATCCCGATCCGCGACGGCGACCCGTGCCGCACCGCGTTGTGCACGGCCTCCAGGCAGCTGAAGTAGACCGCCGTCTCCACCGCCCGGGCCCGGCGGCCGAAGCCGGTGCCGCCGACGGTGACCGGCACCGGCAGGGTCCGGGTCGCGGCGCGCAGCGCGGCGGCGACGCCGAGCTCGTCGAGCAGCGGCGGGTGCAGGCCGCGGGCGAGATCACGCAGGCTGCGCACCACCGCGTCGACCTCCGATCCCAGCTCGGCCAGCCGCGGATCGCCGGTCCCGGCGTGCAGCGCACCGATCCGCATCCGCAGTGCGACCAGCCGGGCCTGCGCGCCGTCGTGCAGGTCGCGCTCGATCCCGCGGCGGGCCGCGTCGTGCGCCTCCACCAGGCGCCGGCGCGACTCGGCGAGCTCGGTGAGCCGTTCCTGCAGCTCGTCGGCCAGCCGCGCGGTGCGCACCACCGGGCCGAGTGCGCGGGCGACGTCGTCGAGCAGCGACGGGGCGTCGCGCACCAGGTCGGCGCGGGCGACGGCGAGCAGCCGCAGCTCGCCCAGCAGCTCGTGACCGGCCTCGATCGGCACCCGCAGCTCGGCGGGCCGGGCCGGTGCGGTGCCCGATCCGGCGACCCGCGCGCCGTCCAGCCACACCTCCGCGCGGGCGGCCCCGGTGCTGCGCACCAGCAGGTTCGCGACGTCGTGCAGCACCTCCGGCAGGCTCGCCGTCCCGGACGCCCGGGCCGCCAGCCGGGACATCACGCCGAGCCGGTCGGTGTCGCGCCGGTACAGCAGCCGGTCGGTCACCCGGCGGGTGTACCGGCGGACCGGCTCGACCAGCAGGGCGACCAGCGCCGCCCCGGCCAGCACCGGCAGCGCCCCGTCCGGCGCGGCGCCGCCGAGCCGGACGAGCAGCCCGCCGCCCCCGACCACGACGGCCAGGTAGACCACCGCGACCAGCGCGGACAGCGCCACCGCGACGGCGGTGCGGCCGAGCACCGGCTCCATCTCGTGCAGCCGGTAGCGGGCCGCGGCCACCCCGTAGCAGACGACCAGCAGGTTGATCAGCACCAGCATCGCCGGGATCCACAGTGCCCGCCACGGATGGGTCAGGACCCCCACCAGCGCGAACAGCACCAGCACGACGCCGATCACCCGGTACGGGCCGCGCTGCACCGGATCCGCCCGCCGCCACCGCCCGGCCAGCCCGGCCAGCGCCGCGGCGGCACCGACCAGCACCGCGGCGCCGCCGAGCGCCAGGAGCAGGCCGATCCCGGCGGGCCGGTCCGCCACCGCCCAGGTCGCGGTGGGCCAGGCGTCCCAGGCGGACGCGGCGACCAGCAGCCCGGCACCGAGCGTCCCGGCCACCGCGGCCACCCGGCCGGTCCGGCCGGCGAGCCTGCCGTCCGGGAACAGCGCCGGCAGCGCGACCGCGGTGAGCACCGCGGCGGGCACCCAGAACCAGTTCATCGCGTTCAGCGGCACGGTGGCGGACAGCGGCAGGGTCACCGCCAGGATGCCGTCGGTCAGGGCCACGGTCAGCGGCTCGCTCAGCCCGGCCCGGACCAGCGCGGCGTCCGCGACCGCGGCGAGCACCGTGTGCACCGCGTGGATCCACCCGATCGTCATCAGCACCACGCCGGAGCCGTGCCCGGGGCGCCTGCTCAGCACGAACCGGCCGGTCCAGAGCAGCACGACCGCGGACGGGCCGTTGTGCCAGAAGAACAGTCCGTAGAGCACCTCGGCGCCACGGCCCCGGGCCAGCAGCGTGGCGAGGGCGACGAGCACCACGACCGTCCCGGTGACCGCGAGCACGGTCGGCAGCCGCCGGTGCGGGGTCATCGGCCGAGTATCGCCACGCCCGGCCGCGCGCGGACAGGGGGTGGACCGGCCGGCCGCGGTGCGGCCGTCCGCACCCCTGCCGGTCGGGCCGCACGCTGGGCCGGCGTCCCGGACAGGTCGAGTGTGGACGGCGGTCCCGGGGCGGGTGCCCCGGGAGGGAGGAGACCCGTCGTGACCGACACGACCACGCACACCGTCCCGACGACGGCGGACCGGATCGCCGGCACGGCCGCCGTGCTGGGCCCGCTGCTGCTGGTGGCCAGCAGCCTGCTGTTCCTGTTCGTGGAGAACGGCATCAACGACGGCGTGCTCGGCGGCACCGTCGGGATGTGGTCCTGCTTCGCGCTGGCGGTCGCGGTGCCCGGCGTGCTGCGCGCGCTGGAGCCGGTGGCACCGCGGGCCGCCCCCCGGGTGGCACTGGTCGCCACGATCGGGTTCGTCGCCGGGGCGGCGTTCAACATCCAGGCGATGTACGGCGCGGCGACCGGGATCGTCCTGCTGGACCGGGTCGGCGACGGCGTGCCGCTACTCGCGCTGCTGGCGTTCCTGCCCTGGGGCTGGTTCGCCCCGCTCGGCCTGGCGCTCACCGGATGGCTGCTGCTGCGGGCCGGCGCCCGGCTGCCGGGTGGGCTGCTCGTCGCCGCCGGGATCCTGTTCGTGATCGGGCGCCCGGGCACGATCGGCCCGCTCGTGCTCGCCTCGGACGTGGCGCTGATCGCGGCACTGCTGCCGCTCGGGGCCGGACTCGCGACCGGCCGGCCCCCGATCCGGCGACCGTAATTCGTGGTCGCTTCCGACCGGGTGACCGCAGAAATGCCGAATTCCCCGCTCCGGTTCGCAGGAGCGGGGAATTCGGACGACCGGCCGGGCCACCCCGGTTCCGCGGGAGACGGCCCGCGGAATCGGCGTGGACGGTTCGGACCTCAGGCGCAGATCAGTCCTGGATGTTGGTCTGCGAGGTCGAGCCCGGGGAGCACTCGGAGATGCTCGGCGCGTCGGCACCGTTGGTGGCCTGGCCACCGAGGATGCCCAGGACGCTGGCGGCGATGTCGGCGCTGTTCAGCGAGCAGGACAGCACGTTGGCGTTGTTCAGGGCGTTCACGTCGCCGACGTTGACCAGGCCGCGCTGCGCGGAGTTGCGGTTCTGGTCGATGTTGTTCACCTGGTCGGCGTTGACGACGGTCTTGTCGCCGTGCTTGTGGCCGTGGTCCCAACCACCGTCGCCGGCGAACGCCAGCGGCGAGACGGCGAGCAGCCCAGCGGTGACGCCGGCGGTGACGATTCCAGCCTTCTTCAGCACAGTTAGTTCTCCGTTGTGTACGGGGTCCGTTTCGGACCGGCGTGTTCGGCGTGGGTTCGGGAGCCCCGCCGATGCACAGAACGCTATCCGGTCGACCCTCGTTCCAACGAATTCCTTACCACTATCGGACGACAGGCATTACTTTCCGCGAGGATACTGCTCTCTTCCGGCAGCCCGCCGCTCGCGGTTCCGTCGCTTCCGGCGGCATTCCGCGACGGACCGTCACCGGCCGGGACCCGAACGGACGCGTACCCTTTTCCCGGAACACGCACCGTGATCGGGGCCCGGCACGACCGGGTCGCCGGGTCACCCCGTCGCGTCGACACCGGGCCCTGCCGGCGCCGCTGCGGGACGCAACAGATCGTCACATCGGCGTATCCCGCACGACCGGGGGTCACACCTACGATCCGCTCACCTCGAGGAGCGGAGACGTGTCCATGACCGGGTCGACCGAGAACTACCTGGAACGACGGCGTCTGCGCACCGGTGCCGCCGGCTGGGTCCTGCTGGCCGGGCTGGGCGTCAGCTACGTCATCTCCGGCGACTACTCGGGCTGGAACTTCGGCCTGGCCGAGGGCGGGTTCGGCGGCCTGCTGATCGCCGGGATCGTGATCGCCGCCATGTACCTGGCGATGGTGCTGGGCATGGCGGAGCTGTCGTCGGCGCTGCCCGCGGCCGGCGGCGGCTACACGTTCGCCCGCCGCGCGCTGGGCCCGTGGGGCGGCTTCGCCACCGGGACGGCGATCCTCATCGAGTACGCCATCGCGCCGGCCGCGATCGCCACCTTCATCGGCGCCTACGTCGAGTCGCTGGGCCTGTTCGGCATCACCGACGGCTGGTGGGTCTACCTGGCCGCGTACCTGATCTTCGTGGGCATCCACATCGCGGGCGTCGGCGAGGCGCTCAAGGCGATGTTCGTGATCACCGCGATCGCGCTCGCCGGGCTGGTGGTGTTCGCGGTCGCCGCGATCCCGCTGTTCGACCCGGCGAACCTGGTGGACATCGCCCCCACCGACGCCGCGGGCGCCTCGCCGTTCCTGCCGCACGGCTGGCTGGGCATCTGGGCCGCGGTGCCGTTCGCGATCTGGTTCTTCCTGGCCGTGGAGGGCGTCCCGCTGGCCGCCGAGGAGGCCCGCGACCCGGCCCGGAACGTGCCGCGCGGGATCGTCGCGGCGATGCTGGTGCTGCTGGTGACCGGTGCCGCGGTGCTGGTCCTGGCGACCGGCGCGATCGGCGCCGAGGCGCTGTCGGCGTCGGGCAACCCGCTGGTCGAGGCGCTCGGCGGCTCCACGGCGGGCGTCGTCGTCAACTACGTCGGCCTCGCCGGGCTGGTCGCCAGCTTCTTCTCGATCATCTACGCCTACTCCCGGCAGACCTTCGCGCTGTCCCGCGCCGGGTACCTGCCGCGGGTCCTGTCGGTGACCAACTCGCGGCGGGCCCCGGTGCTCGCGCTGGTGGTGCCCGGCGCGGTCGGGTTCTGCCTGTCGCTGACCGGGCAGGGCGAGGTGCTGCTGAACATGGCGGTGTTCGGGGCCGCGCTGTCGTACGTGCTGATGATGGTCAGCCACATCGTGCTGCGCCGCCGCGAGCCGGGCATGCCGCGGCCGTACCGGACCCCGGGCGGCACCGTCACCACCGGGTTCGCGCTGGTCATCGCGGTGCTGGCGGTGATCGCGACGTTCCTGGTCGATCCGGTCGCGGCCGGCGCGACCCTGGGCGCCTTCGCCCTGTTCATGCTGTACTTCGGCCTCTACTCGCGGCACCACCTGGTGGCGGCCGCACCGGACGAGGAGTTCGCGGCGCTGGCGAAGGCGGAGGAAGAACTGACATGACGCGGCGCAGGGCCACGCTCGGCGGACACACCTACGAGTTCGGGGACCTGGCGGCCCTGCTCGCCGCGGCGACACCGGAACGGTCCGGGGACGTGCTCGCCGGCGTCGCGGCGTCGTCGGAGCAGGAGCGGGTCGCCGCCCAGGGCGTCCTCGCCGACCTGCCGCTGTCGACCTTCCTGACCGAGCACGTCGTCCCCTACGAGGACGACGACGTCACCCGGCTGATCGTCGACACCCACTCGGCGGAGGCGTTCGCGCCGGTCTCGTCGATGACCGTCGGCGGGTTCCGGGAGCACCTGCTCGCGCCGTCGACCGACATCACGCCGCTGGCGCCGGGCCTGACCCCGGAGATGGTCGCGGCCACCGCGAAGCTGATGCGGCTGCAGGACCTGATCGCGGTCGGCCGCCGCACCCCGGTGGTGACCGCGTTCCGGTCCACCGTCGGCCGCCCGGGGACGATGGCGACCCGGCTGCAGCCCAACCACCCCACCGACGACCCGGCCGGGGTGACCGCCTCCATCGTCGACGGCCTGCTGCTCGGCTGCGGCGACGCGGTGATCGGGATCAACCCGGCCACCGACTCGCCGCAGCGCACCACCGAGCTGCTGCACCTGATCGACGACGTCCGCAGCCGCTACGCGATCCCGACCCAGTCCTGCGTGCTCGCGCACGTCACGACGTCGATCGAGATCATGGAGCGCGGCGCCCCGGTGGACCTGGTGTTCCAGTCGATCGCCGGGACGCAGGCCGCCAACGAGGGGTTCGGCGTCACCCTGGACCTGCTGACGGAGGCGCACCAGGCGGCGCTGTCGCTGAACCGCGGCGCCGTCGGCACGAACTGCATGTACTTCGAGACCGGCCAGGGCAGCGCGCTGTCCGCGGACGCCCATCACGGCGTCGACCAGCAGACCCTGGAGACCCGCGCCTACGCGGTCGCGCGGGCGTTCGATCCGCTGCTGGTGAACACCGTCGTCGGGTTCATCGGGCCGGAGTACCTGCGGGACGGCAAGCAGATCACCCGGGCCGGGCTGGAGGACCACGTCTGCGGGAAGCTGCTGGGCGTCCCGATGGGCGTCGACGTCTGCTACACCAACCACGCCGAGGCCGACGCCGACGACACCGACGCGCTGCTCACCCTGCTCGGCGCCGCCGGCTGCTCGTTCGTGATCTGCGTGCCCGGCGGCGACGACGTGATGCTGCACTACCAGTCGCTGTCGTTCCACGACGCGCTCTACGCCCGCCAGGTGCTCGGGCTGCGCCCGGCGCCGGAGTTCGAGGAATGGCTGACCACGATGGACATGCTCGCCCCGGACGGCCGGGTGCGGGAGCTGCCCGGCTCGGCCATCCGCACGTTGACCGCGGGCGTCCGGTGACCGGCACCGATCCGCTGGACGTGCTGCGCGCCTCCACCCGGGCCCGGGTCGCGCTCGGCCGGGCCGGGGACGCGCTGCCCACCGCCCGGTTGCTGGAGCTGCGGGCCGCGCACGCCGCCGCCCGGGACGCGGTGCACTCGCCGCTGGACGTGGACGCGCTGGTCGGCGCCGTCGCCGCGCTCGGGGTGGACACGCTGCGCGCGGCGGGCGCCCCGCGGGACCGCGCCGAGTACCTGACCCGGCCCGATCTCGGCCGGCTGCTCGCCGCGGGCACCGAGCTGCCGGCCGGTGAGCACGACGTCGTGCTGGTCGTCGCCGACGGGCTCTCGCCGCGTGCGGTGCAGGAGCACGCGCCCGGGATGCTCGCCGAGATCCTAAACCGGCTGGACGGCTGGCGGGTCGCGCCGGTGGTCGTCGCCACCCAGGCCCGGGTGGCGCTGGGCGACGAGATCGCGGCCGCGGTCGGCGCGCGCAGCACGGTGGTGCTGATCGGCGAGCGGCCCGGGATGAGCTCGGTCGACTCGCTCGGCGTCTACTTCACCTACGACGCCCGGCGCGGCCGGCGGGACTCCGAACGCAACTGCCTGTCGAACATCCGGCCGCCGCACGGCACCGGGTACGCGGCCGCGGCGACGACGCTGGCGATGCTGATGAGCGAGGCGAAGCGGCTGAAGCTGTCCGGGGTCGGGCTGAAGGCGGACCCGGCGCTACCGGCCGGCTGACGGACCGGGACCGGCGGGCGCGACCGGCTGCCGCAGGATGGTCCGCAGCTTCTCCGGGGCGACCCGCCGCGGGTCGCTCAGGTAGATCTCGTGGTGCCGGCCGGTCATCGTCAGGCCGTGGCCGGGGATGAACTCCTCGTGCATCCGGCGCAGCAGCCCGGCCTCGTCGTCGTAGGAGCCGATGTGCAGGGCCTGCACGCAGCGGCCCTCGGACAGCGTCGCGAACCGGACGTCGCCGAGCCGGGCGGGAGCCGAGCGGACGCGGACCTTGTCGACCGCCGCCGCGAACAGGTCGTCGCCGATCCAGTCCGGGACCAGGATCATCAGGGTCCAGCTCCACCGGCTCTTGTCCCGGGCCGAGGTGAACGACGCCATGTCGTCGGCCCACCAGAGCGCCTCCAGCGGCATCACCACGTGATCGCGCCCCAGCTGCGCCCGGCCGGCGAACTTCAGCGCGTACGCGAGCGGGTAGAGCGTGCCGACCGCCTCGGCGTACACATCGGTGTTCGGGTCGCCGTGCCCGTCGATCATCAGGTACCGCAGGTCGGGGACGTCGATCAGGCGCGGGGTGTCGCGCTCGGCGGTGTAGCAGGGCAGCTCCCGCTTCAGGTCGACCTTCGCGGCCACGACACCCGCCTCCCCCGATGCGGCCCGGCAGTGCCCGGCAGTGCCCGGCATCGTGCCAGGATCCACGCCGGAGCGAGTACGGATTTCCGGGGGGAGCGCCGATGCCCGCAGCACCGGGGACCGGTGGGCGGCTGCCCGCCGTGGTCCGCGCGCTCGACGTGGTCGAGCGGCTCGGCAACCGGTTGCCGCACCCGTTCTGGCTGTTCTGGGTGCTGTCGGCGCTGCTCGGGGTGCTGAGCCTGGGACTGGCGGCGGCCGGGGCCGGGGCCGTCGATCCGGGCGGCGACGGCTGGGTGCCGGTCCGGAACCTGCTCAGCGGCGACGGCCTGGCGCTCGCGGTGAGCGCGGCGCTCGACTCCTACCGCAGCTTCCCGCCGCTGGTCACGATCATGGTGGTGATCATGGGGGTGGCGCTGGCCGAGCGGACCGGGCTGCTCGCGGCGGCGCTGCGCGCGTCGATCGCGAACGTGCCGGCGTCGCTGGTCGTGTTCGTGCTGGCCTTCCTGGGGACGGTGTCGACGGTGGCGTCGGCGGCCGCCTACGTCATCCTCGTCCCGCTCGGCGGGATCGCGTTCCGGGCGGTCGGGCGCTCGCCGATCCTGGGCGTGGTCGTCGCCTACACCGCCATCGCGTCCGGCTACGACGCCAACCCGGTCCCGGCGCCCAACGACGTGGTCTTCGCCGGCATCACCACCGCGGCGGCGCGGATCGTCGATCCCGGCGCCGTCCTGACCCCGCTGGGCAACTGGTACTTCAACATCGCCTCGGCGCTGCTGCTCGCCGGGGTGATCACGCTGGTCACCGAGCTGTTGCTGACCCGGCGCGACGGGCTCGAACCGGACCGGGGCACCGGCGGCGACGACCCGGGCCTGGCACTGTCCGCCGCCGAGCGGTCCGGCCTGCGCCGGGCGTTCCTCGCGGTGCTCACCCTGCTGACCGTCACGCTGCTGCTGACCGCGCCGGCCGGGGCGCCGCTGCGCGGGGACGGCGGGCCCGCCGGGTCACCGTTGCTGGCCGGGGTGGCGTTCCTGATCGCCCTCGTGTTCGGGATCGGCGGCATCGCGTACGGCGTCCGGACCGGCGCGATCCGGACCTTCGACGACGTGCCCGCGATCATGGCGAAGGGCATCGTCACGGTGGCCCCGGTGCTGGTGTTCTTCTTCGCGATCTCCCAGTTCCTGGCCTACTTCAGCTGGACGAACGTCGGCACGCTGATCTCGGTGGGCACCTCGGACCTGCTGCGCGGGATCGGCGCGCCGACCTGGCTGGTGCTGCTGACCGTGCTCGCGTTCCTGCTGGTGCTGAACGTGGTGATCACCAGCGGGGCGGCGATGTGGGCGATCACCGCACCGGTCGTCGTCCCGATGCTGATGCTGCTCGACGTGCCGCCGGAGACCGCCCAGGCGGTGTTCCGGATCGCCGACTCCGGGTCCACCTCGATCAGCCCGATGAGCCCGTACTTCCTGCTGGCGCTGGGTTTCCTGCAGCGCTACCGGGCCGACGCCGGGATCGGCACGCTGGTGTCGTTCACGCTGCCGCTGGCCTTCGCCATGACGACGGCGTGGACCGCGCTGTTCTTCGTGTGGTGGGGCCTGGGGATCCCGCTGGGTCCCGGCGCCCCGGTGCGGTGAACCGGCGGATACTCGGCCGGTGGCACGGATCGGGCCGGGTGACGTCGCGCTGTCCATGGACGAGCTGCGGGTGGTCGCCCGCTACGCCCTGGGGAGCGCCGAGGAGGTGCTCCCGCTGTTCGAGGACGCCGAGCCCGGCGATCCGCGCCCGCGCGCCGCCGTCGAGGCGGCCCGGGTCTTCGTCGGCGGCGCCGAGCGGTCCCGGCTGCAGCGGGTCACCGCGCTGGACGCGCACCGCGCCGCGAAGGACGCCGGCCCCGGGCCCGCCCGGCACGCCGCGCACGCCGCGGGGGACGCGACCGCCGCCGCCTACCTGCACCCGATCGCCCGGGCGACCCAGGTCGGGCACATCCTGCGGGCGGCCGCGCACGCCGCCCGGGCGGTGGAGCTCGCCGCGGGCGACGATCCGGCGGTGGGTGACCGGCAGGTCGAGCGGGCCCGGCGGCGGGCGCCCGCGGCGCTCGTCGACGTGCTGCGGCGCTACCCGCCCGCCCCGGCCGGGCGGAGCCGGGTCGCGCGGCTGATGACGGTGCTGGACGACGGATTGCGAGCCGGCTGAGACCCGCGGCGCGTGCCTCCCGCCGGCTCGCTGGAGGTCCTGCAGGCGTTCATCTCCGAATTCACCGCACACAAGACCGGGATCAGGTTCTACAACCGCGGCATCCCCGACGGCTACGGCTGGGACAGCTTCTTCGGCCTCGGCCCGACCCCGCAGCTGGAGGAGGCGTCGCGGCTGTTCCGCTACGACGCGATCTTCGTGCTCGACCCGCTGGACACCTTCGAAGATCCCGACGACATCGTCTGGGCCAAGGACCGCGAGATCCGCCGAGTCCACGAGCTGATCGTGCAGGGCTACTACGACGCCGGCTACGAACCGGTATTCGTCGCCCCCGACGCGGCCGCCGGCCGGCTCGACTTCATCTGCGCCAACCTCCGCCTGCCCAAACCCAGCCGGGAGCGACGATGACCGCCACCACACGGGTCAGCAGCGACGCGTCCACGGCCGCCACGTCCTCGGGGGCCGCGCCGGCCTTGCTGACCTCACCGAACAGCGTGCTGGCCAACGCGCTGCTGCGCTCGATCGACGTGCTGCGCCCGCGGATCCACGCTGCTCGCCCCGAGCGGATCGAGTTCGTCGTCGGCACCCAGATCAACGGCGCCCCGCACCTGGGCACCAACCTGGTCCAGACCGCAGCGTTCCTGCTGGCCAAGATCGCCCGCCGCGAGTTCTCCATCGACACCCGCGTCCGGTTCGGCGCCCTGGACAACGCCCCGCACGAGGTCGTGCTCGACCCGAGACCCACACCGCCTACCAGCAGACCTACTACCACGCGCTGGGCGCCGACGGGATCACCGCGCTGATCCAGCGCTACTACCGGGCGTTCTTCGACTCGCTGTCCGAAGCCACCGGCACCGACTACCTCGTCGAGACCTACACCACGCAACAGGCCGGCCCCGGGTTCCGCGCGGAGTTCCTGCGCAGCCTGGAACGGCTCGAGGAGATCCGCTGGTGGATGGCGCCCTCCCACGGCGTCGTCCACATCCGACTGCCCTGCCCCGACTGCGGCTGGGCCGAGAAACGCGGTGACCGCACCCGGCTGGTCTCCCTCGACGAGGACGGCGCCACCTTCACCGCGGTCTGCCTCGACCACGGTCGCTACGCCGTCCACGTCGATCCCGCCGCCCCGGACCCCTACCTCGACCTGGCCACGCTCTATCGGAACCTGGTCAAAGGACGCGCGCTGGGCCGCGACACCACCACGCTGCACGTGATGATGGAAGGCGTCGACGCGCTGCTCTGGCTCGTCGGAGAACTGCTCGCCGACCCCAAGCACTTCTTCCGCTCCTTCACCGTCAAGGAACTCGGCCGCCTCATGACCGCCCGCCCCGCAGACCTCGCCGACCGCCCCCGCGCCCACGACATGGGCATCTACAAGCGCTACTACGACCTCATCGCCGCCGGCACCAAGACCACCGAGATCCGCGTCAACGACTCCAGCCGCGCCAAGCTCACCGTCGGCAGCCTCATCCGGTTCCGCTGCCGCGACGACGAAGTCCTCACCCGCGTCACCCGCCTGAACCGCTACCCCGACTTCGACACCATGTTCGACCACGAATCCCCGACCAGCGTCAACCCCACCGCCACCCGCGAAGAGCAGCTCGCGAACATCCGACAGATCTACCCACCCGAGCGCGAAGCTCTCGGTGTCGTCGCGATCGGCATCGAACTCGTCGACCCGCCTGCCTCTCGGCCCAGCTTCGGAACCGTCTGACATCTCTTACGCCACGCGCATGCACGCGACGTGAAACCGCAGATCAGAGGCATTGCGGACGCGGCGACGATCGGAAAACCCGAGGCCAACACGTGTGGCCGGTACGGATGGATCGAGCACGAGACCGGGCTCCCGATCGCCGACGCCCTGGCGCAGGAGTTGGCCCATGGACCGGAGAGAAGTCCCATCGGATGATCGACCGGGAACAGCGAGCGGCCCGGCTGGTCGAGGTCCTGACCGACGGCGGGACGCTGACCGATCGACACTGGGCCGACGTCCTGCAGGCCGTCCCGCGGCACGCGTTCGTCCCACGGTTCTACGAGCAGAGCCCGGATCAGAGCGGGTGGGAGATCGTCTCCGAGCAGACCGCTCCTGAGCGGTGGGCGGAAGCGATCTACTCGGATCGCAGCCTGGCCACCGAGTTGCTGTCGACGCCGGACGTCCTCGACGGCTACCCGATCCCGATCTCGTCGTCGACGATGCCGTCACTCATGGCACGGATGCTGGAACTGCTCGACCTCGGCGACGGGCATCGTGTGCTGGAGACCGGTACCGGCACCGGCTACAACGCCGCCCTGCTCTCGCAGCGGGTCGGCGCGCAGCAGGTGACGACCGTCGAGCCGCATCCGGGGGGCGCTGCAGCGGCCCGGGACCGGCTGGCCGACCCCGAGCACGTGTCGGGGAGGTTCGTCGGTCACCCGGGCCACTTCATGTGGATGCGCCCCGATCCCCGGCATTCCGCGCTCGAACCGGACACACGGCAACGGACACCGGCCCGCGGCGGGCAGAGCACCGTCCGCAGGGTTACTTTCGGTGCGGACGATCTGGGTCGGCCCGGCCTGCGGACCCTGCTGGGGATCGACATGCCCGACGTGGAGATCCCGGCCGCCGGGGCCCGGTCCCTGCACGCTGGTGACGGCTCGTGGGCGACGCTGGACGCCTCGGATGCCACCGTCACCCAGGGCGGGCCCCGCCGGTTGTGGGACCGCGTCGAGACACTGGCCGGCATCTGGCAGCAGCTCGGCTCACCCGACACCGACCGGTACGGGGTCACGGTCTCGGCCGAGGGGCAGCACGAGTACTGGATCGACACCCCCTCGACGGCCCTGCCCGACGCCTTCCAGCCACGAACGAAGCGACGCCACAGCCCGGAAGTGGGATCGCTCCGGTGAGGTGACGCATCCGGCCTATGAGACCTCCGTGCGGGAGTCCGCCCCGGGCCCTCGGTTGTCGGTGTCGCAGGCCGGATGCGCCGCCGGTCAGTTCGTGCCGTCCGGACCAGTGCGAGGTCGGGAACCGATCCCCATAGCGGTCGGCCCACTTCTTGGCGGTGTGCGGGGAGACGATGACCATCGTGGCGGCCGCGGCGTAGGTCGGGCCGTGATCGACGACTAGCCGGTCGAGCCGTCGACGCGCACGCGGGGTCAAGGAGGCATCAGCGCGTGGCGCCAGCCCAGTCGTGACCAGTCTGGACGACAACGGCGAGTCGCCCCGTCAGCCACGGAGCTCGGCGAAGTCCTCGTCGAGCTCGGCGAGCGCGGCGGCGACGTGCTCGCGGCGCTGGGTGATCCACTCGTCCTGCGCGGTCAGCCGCTCCCGCGCCTCGCCGATCATCCGCTCCACCTCGGCAGGCTGCGACCCGCCGGACGTCGTCCGGTTGTTCACGATCGCGACCGGATCGAGCGCCGCCCGGAACTCGGCCTCGGTCAGCGGGAGCTCCGGCGGGTTGTCCGTCCCGGCGACCGCCTCGGCGTAGATGCGCTGGGCGTCGACGTAGGGGAACTCCAGCGGGCCGATGTTCTTGGACCGCGCGAAGGTGACGATCTCCGACGCGACGTGGTGCCCCTCGCGGAACGGCAGCCCGTGGTCGCGCATGAGGATGTCGGCGATCTCCTGGGACGCCGTCCAGTCGCTGTTGATCTCTTCGACGGCCCGCTCGGGGTTGACGACGAGTGCCTTCAGGACCTCGTCGAGACCGGCGAGTGCCGCGATGCCGGCGTCGACCACCTCGGTGTTGTTGTCTACCTCCTTCGGGTCGGGCATGCCGGGCGTGATGTTGTGGGTCTGGAAGACCGGCCCCTGGGCGAGCGCGACGGCCTGCGAGGCGTCGCTGCGGGTGTCGTTCAGCAGGCCGGGATTGCGCTTCTGCGGCATCGCCGAGGAGACGAACGTGTTCCCCTCGCCCTCCTCGAGCAGGATCCACGGCCGGGTCTGCGCGTACTGGGTGAGGACGTCCTCGACGAAGTTCCCGCTGTGCAGCGCCACCGCGGTGACGATCGAGCCGACCTCCACCGGGTGTTCCATCGACGAGATCTGCGAGGCGTCGTAGGCGTTGTCGACGAGCGCGCCGAACCCGAGATAGTCGGCCATCCGCTGCCGGTCCAGCGGCCAGCCGGTGCCGTTGAGGACCGTCGTCCCCATCGCGGAGCGGTCGACGCGGGCGTAGGCCTCGCGGATCCGCTGGGCGTCCCGGTCGAAACCGGCGGCGTGACCGAGTAGCTGGTGCGCGTAGCTGTTCGGCTGGGCGGCGACACCGTTGGTGTAGTTCGGCACGATCGTCGCGGTGTGGTTCGCGGCGAGCTCCACCAGCGTCCGGGACGTCGTGTTCAGCTGCTCGGCGAGCTCGAGCAGCTTCTCCCGCAGGATCGCCGCGCGGTAGGTCGCGTGCATGTCCTGACTGGACCGGCCGGCGTGCAGCAGCGTCACGTCGGTGGACCCGGCCTCGATGAGCAGCGGCTCGAAGGCGACGACGGACGACGGGCGCTCGGCACCCGGCGCGGCGCCGTCGTCGATCACCTTCTGCAGGGCGGCGGCGATGCCCGGCACCATCGCCGGGTCCAGCAGCCCCTCCTCGCTGTTGACGACCGTGGTCGCCTTGTTGATCTCGGCGAGCCAGAAGAACTCGTCCCGGACCGGCTCGTCCTGTTCCTGCTGGGCGACCAGCCCGACGGGGCGGTGATCGTGGTCCGGCGCGGAGGCGGCAGCGGTGGAGAACAGAATCAGGCTCGCTGCCGCGGGTACGACGAACGATCGCGTTCGGACCCATGCGGAACTGGTGGACATCCTCGTCACTGAAGATCCCTCTCGTCGTGTCGGCGGAGACGGGGCCGATTACCGGCGCCGGGCGCGATCGGCGGAGGGGGAGGTCCGGCACGCGTTCCGCGGAACGCGATACGCCGGTCCCGTCGGTCCAGTGCCCATGATTCGTTCCCCCCGAGTCACGACCCGCTCTGGGAGAATCCCGGTGGCCGGTGGTTCGCTCCATCGGACGGCGGAATTCTTGGGACTCGCTTGGGATTGGGGCGTGCATGGCCTGTTCGCACGTCGTCACCGGTGCCGGGCGCGGGATCGGGCGCGCCGTCGCCGAGAAGCTGCTCGCCGGCGGTGACGCCGTCGTCGTGCTGGAACGCGACCCGGCTGCGCTCGGGTGGGTCGGCAGCCATCCCGCCGGATCCCGGATCGCCGCCGTCACCGGGGCCGCCGACGATCCGGCCGTCGCCGGGCGCGCCGCCGATCTCGCCCAGGACATGGGGCCGCTGGCGGGCTGGGTGAACAACGCCGCCGTCTTCCGCGACGCCGCGCTGCACAGCGCACCCGCGGCCGAGATCGTCGCGCTGATCACCGCGAACCTCGCCCCGGCCGTCGTCGGCACGGCCGTCGCGGTGCGTCGCTTCCGCGCCCAGGGCACGCCCGGCTCGATCGTGAACGTGTCCAGCCACCAGGCCGGACGCGCCGTCCGCGGCGCGCTCCCGTACGCGACCGCCAAGGCGGCGGTCGAGGGCCTGACCCGGGCCGCCGCGGTGGACCACGGCCCGGACGGCATCCGGGTCAACGCGGTCGCGCTGGGCTCGGTCACCACCGATCGCTACCAGGCGTTCCTCGACGACCAGGGCGCCGAGGCCGCGGCCAGGACCAGGCGGGAGATGGCCGAGATCCACCCGCTGGGCCGGGTCGGGCGGCCGGAGGAGGTGGCGGCCACGATCGCGTACCTGCTGTCCGACGCGGCCGGTTTCGTCACCGGGGTGGTGCTGCCGGTGGACGGCGGCCGGGCCGCGCGCGGCCAGGATCCCGAGTCGCGGTGACGGCCCGGCGCCGATGAGTCCGGCGCGGTGGCCCGGTCCGCCCTGACGTGAGCACGTCGGACCGGCGGGATCAGGACCGATCGCCGAGGAGGCCGTGCCGATGTCGCGCTCGATGCGGCGGGCCGGGTCACGGCTGCACCGCGTCGGCGGGGGTCACGCCCCCCGGGGGGCGGCGTTAGCATCGTCGGATGCCGGCCTCCTCCAGCCTCGACAGTCAGCGGCGGACATGCCGGAGCTGAGGCTGCTGCACACCGGTGACGCCGAGGCGGTCCTGGCGTTCGAGCTCGCGAACCGCGGCTACTTCGCCGCCACGGTCCCCGACCGCGGTGACGACTACTTCGCCCGGTTCAGCACCCGGTACGCCGCCTTGCTCGCGGAGCAGGACGCCGGGATCTGCGCCTTCTACCTGCTCGTCGCCGATGACGGCTCGGTCGTCGGCAGGTTCAACCTGTACGACCTCCGGAACGGCGCAGCGGACCTGGGCTACCGGGTCGCGCGGAACGTGGCCGGCCGCGGTGTGGCGACGTCGGCCACGCGGGAGCTGTGCCGGCTCGCGGCGAACCACCACCGGCTGCGGCTGCTGAGGGCGGCCACCTCCAGCGCGAACATCGCGTCCCGGAGGGTGCTGGTCAAGGCCGGGTTCGTCCCGGTGGGCCCGGCCGACCCGTCCGTCCTCGACGGCGAGCCGGGCACCTGGTTCGAGCGCGAGCTGATCCCGGACCGGTAGCGGAACACGGTCGTCGGCCACGCCCGGAACGGGCAGGGTGGGCCGGATGCAGCGTGCCGACATCGACGCCTCCCTGGCCGCCCGCCTGGTCGCGGAGCAGTTCCCGCGGTGGGCGCAGCTGCCGGTGACCGAGGTGGCCGAGAGCGGCTGGGACAACCGCACGTTCCGGCTGGGCACCGAGCTGAGCGTCCGCCTCCCCAGCGCCGAGGCGTACGCGGCTGCGGTGGGCACCGATCCTCGGTTCGCCGGGGATCTCGCCCGGTTCCTCGTGGCGTTGCAGCGCATCGACGCCGCCGACGGGCCGGCCGCCGGGCCGCAGAGCTTCCACCGCGGATCCGACCTCGCCGTCTACGACGAGCAGACCCGCCACTCGATCGATCTGCTCGGCGACCGGATCCCGGCCGACGCGGTCGCCGTGTGGGAGGCCGCCCGCGGATCGCGGTGGGCCGGGGAGCCGGTCTGGTTCCACGGGGACGTCGCGGCCGGGAACCTGCTCACCGACGCCGGACGGCTCTCGGCGGTGATCGACGAGCACCGCGGTCGCCCACGCGGCTAGCCCGGACCGCGGGGGCCGGCGGCGGGACAGGACAGCACCCGCCCGGCTGGCTACGCTCACGAATTTCGTCGGGATCGCTGTCGTCGGGGGCGGGAGGCAGGCGATGACGGAGCCGGCACCTCCGGTGTCACGGGTCGAGCTCAGGACCACGGACCCGGATCTGGCGCACGAGGCGCTGCGGGAGACCTATGCCGACTTCACCGTCGACGTGTTCGGGAACGCCGAGGACTTCGCTTTCCGGCAGACCGGCATGGTGGCTCCGGGCGTCGCGTTCGCCGAGCTCCGCTACAGCATGGGGGTCCGGTCCACTGTCGAGGCGAACCCGGACCTGTTCATGGTGGCCACCCGCCGGAGCGGGCCGATCGACTTCGTGTCCGGCCGCGACGTGGTGCGTCCGGAGATCGGGCAGCCGGTCCTGACCACCCTGCAGGACGCCGACTGGTCCTGCGTGATGGAGGACCTGACGATCGAGACCGTCGCGGTGGATCCGGTGGTCCTCGCCCGTGCCGCCGCCGCGGTGTTCGAGATCGGGCCGGACGAGCTGTCGTTCACCTCGATGACGCCGGTCTCGAGCTCGGCGGCCCGCTACTGGCACGCCGTGACGACGCACGTCCGGCAGGACGTGCTGTCACACGCCGAGATCGCCGGTTCGCCGCTGGTCCTGGCCGAGGCGCTCCGGTCGGTGGCGACGGCCGCGCTGGTGACGTTCCCGAACACCGGGCTGACCCGGTGGGACCGGAGCGGGTCCCCGGGCCGGGTGGAACCGGCCGCGCTGCGACGCGCGCTGGCCCATGTCGACGAGCACGCCGGCGAGGACATCGGCGTCGAGGAGATCGCCGCTGCGGCCCGGGTCAGTGTGCGGGGCCTGCAGCTGCTGTTCCGCCGCCACCGGGACAGCACCCCGATGGAGCACCTGCGGCTGGTGCGGCTGGACCGTGCACACGTCGATCTGCAGGCCGCCGACCCGACCCGCGGTGACACGGTCGCGGCGATCGCGGCCCGCTGGGGGTTCACCCATCCCGGGCGCTTCGCCGTGCAGTACCGGCAGGTCTACGGCCGCACCCCCGGGGAGACCCTGCGCCGGTGACGGGCGGCCATCGGCGACGACGCCCCCGATACCCGCCACCGGGCTGATCACCTCCGCCGAACGGGCCACGGCACGTACCCCGGAACAGCGGCTCTCCTGCGTTTCGTGCGCAGACCCTTCGTTTCGCGGCCGATCTGTGGCCCACCTGACGTGACACAGGTCCGGTGCCGCGCCGGTTCTCCGTCACACGCCGGAACTCGACGGTCGCCCGCCTGGCGAGACGCTTCGACAGTGAGGCCTCGACATGGACCGGTTCGGCGAGCACGCGAAGCCCCTGGTGACGCGGCACGCGTTCGACACGAGGGACACCGGCGAGGCCGCGGTGTCCACCTGGCTCAACGACGGTGTCCCCGCCCCGCAGGTCGCGTCCTGGGCCGGACACAGCGTGGATGTCCTGCTGCGGGTCTACGCCAAGTGCATCGCCGGTCAGGACGACGCGGTTCGCCGTCGCGTGGAGGACGCCCTCCGCGACCAAGATCAGTCCGTGCATGGTCCGTGAACACCCGTCACGAGCCGTCCGGAGCCGGACACACCCGGACAACGAAAGAGACTCCCGGTTCCAGCGTTTCCGCTGGTCGGGGGTCTCTTTCACCTGCTGTGGCTGGTCCAGGATTCGAACCTGGGAAGGCTACGCCGACGGATTTACAGTCCGCTCCCTTTGGCCGCTCGGGCAACCAGCCGGGGTGCACGTCGATCTCTCTCAGTGCGTGAACGAGGATACGACACCACGCGAGGAGCCCCGTCGAGGGGGCCCCACCCCGAGGAGGAACCCAGAGATGGCCGACCCGTCGTTCGACGTCGTGAGCAAGGTCGACCGCCAGGAGGTCGACAACGCCCTGAACCAGACCGCGAAGGAGCTGTCGCAGCGGTTCGACTTCCGTGGTACGAACACCACGGTCGCCTGGTCGGGCGAGGAGTCGGTGGTGTTCGAGTCCGACACCGAGGAGCGGCTGCGGGCCGGCATCGAGGTCTTCAAGGAGAAGCTGATCAAGCGGAGCATCTCGCTGAAGGCGTTCGAGGCGGACGAGCCCGCGATCTCCGGCAAGGTGTACCGGGCCTCCGGGAAGATCCTGCAGGGCATCGCGCAGGACAAGGCCAAGGAGATCAGCAAGGCCATCCGGGACGAGAAGCTCAAGGGCGTGCAGGCGCAGATCCAGGGCGACCAGCTGCGCGTCTCGGGCAAGAAGAAGGACGACCTGCAGGGCGTCATCGCGCTGCTGAAGTCCAAGGACTTCGGGATCGCCCTGCAGTTCACCAACTACCGCTGACCGACCGCCCCGGGCCGTGCGCGCGTCACCCGGCGGGCGGCCCGACGGGCTGGACGACCTCGGTCCGCCACGTCGCCGGATCGGGGTTCTCGCCGGGGTCGGTGAGGTAGGTCTCCCACGGCGGCCCGCTCGCCACGCGCCCCTCCGCGGCCAGCCACGACTCGAGTACGCCGTAGGTCTCGGTCAGCGTCTCGTAGGGGCCCACGTGCACCGCGACCGCAGCAGGCCCCGCCGGAAGGGTGACCGCGGTGACGCCCTCCGGCAGGTCACCGGTGGGCGGCGCCGCGAGCGGCACACCACCCTCGATGAGGACCGTGCCCATGCCGATCTCGACGTAGCGGGTGAACGGCGGCCCGCTCATCGCCAGTCCGTTGCCGAGGGCGTGCTCGAACACCCGCGGCAGGATCTCGGCGAGGGCGGCGGGGATGGCGTCCCGGGTGACCCGCCGCCGGACGACGAGTGCGTGTACCGCCTGCTCCTCACGCACGGAGACGGTGCTGTTCATGTGACGGTGCTCCTCGTCGTGGGGCTCGGTCGAAAAGGTCGTCGCGCGGTACAGCCCGATGCAGGGCGCGGATCGCGTCACCGCCTCTGCATGGACCGCAGCGACGGCGTGCCCACCGGGGTGCAGCCCGCGGGCCCGGTAGTGCCGGGGTGCGAGTCCGAACCTGCGGGTGAAGGCGCGGGTGAACGTCTCGTGCGCCGCGAAGCCGTGCGCCCGCGCCAGCGCGGCGATCGGCTGCCGGCCGCCGAGCAGCTCGGCTGCGGCCCGGCTGAGCCGCACCCGGGACGTGTACGTCCTGGGCGTCTCGCCCACGGCGGCGCGGAACCGGCGGTGCAGGTCGAACCGGGAGCGGTGGGCGAGCGCGGCGACGGCGGCGAGGGACACGTCCTCCCTCGTCCGGCCGTTGACCGTGGTCAGCAGCCGCAGCAGGTCGGCGGAGAGCGGCACGGCGCGAGCCTACGACCACTCCCGCCCCCGGCGTTGACGAATCTTGCGCAACCCGGCCGTGATCGCGACCGGGAACCGCACCCGGTGAGCTCCTCGGGACGGTCCACAATCGCTGCTGGACGGCCTGGCCGTAGGAGCCTCGTCCCGGCGGGCGCGCCGTCCGCCCTCGGCGTGCCGCAGCCGGAGCTGCGCGACGCCGGCGACGCATCCGACCGGCAGGAATCCCGCTGGCCCACGAGCCGACCTGTCCGGACCGGACGACACCCCGTCCCACCTGCTGATTCACCGTCTCGACGGTCGTCACGGCCGGACGTGCCGTCGGCTCGACCGACGGGAGGGAGGTGGCATCGCCGATGTTCGTCGCTGTCCGGCGCCTGCACATCGACCTGCAGCGCATCGCGGGTGCGCACTGTGCCGGCTCCCCCGCCGTCGTCGTCCCCGGCTCTCGTCGCACCGTCTAGCGACCCGCCACGCGGACGCTCCCCGGGGCCGGCTCCGCGACAGCGGGCGCGCGCCGACCGGGGATCCCCGGCGCGGCGACGGCGTCCTCTGCACACCCCAACCTCAAGGGGACAGACATGCCGTTGCACGACAGAGGATCCGTCCTCGAGTTCGACCTGAAGGGCGAGGGCCGGGGCGTCCTGCAGGAGGTGTCCATCGCCGGCAGCGAGCACACCGTGCGCGCCGAGGGGCATCCCGCGTTCGGCGGGACGGACAGCGCCCCCAGCCCGCTGGACTACGCGCTGGCCGCCGTCGTGTCCTGCAACCAGGTCACCGCGCGGATCGTCGCGCTCGGCGAGGAGATCGAGATCGAGATCGAGATCGGCGAGTTCCACGGCCGGGTCGAGGCGGAGCTCGACAACTCGGTGCTCGTCTTCGGCGCCGAGGGCAACCCGAACTTCTCCTCGCTGAAGCTGACCGTCGAGGTCGAGACCGCCCTCGACGACGCCGCCTTCGAGCGCTTCGTCGCCGAGGTCAACCGCCGCTGCCCGCTGACCCAGCTGTTCGTGCGGTCCGGGGTCGACGTCACCGCCGACTGGACGAACAAGGCGCTGGTGCGTTCCTGAGCGTCGCCGGGCGGACCCCTCCGGCCGGGTTCGCCCGGCACCTCACCAGCCCGACGCCAGCACCAGGATCACCGTCCCGTGCGTCACCGTCGCGGCGAGCACCCCGTGCCGGTGCCGCACCCAGGCGCACAGCAGCCCCTCGGCCAGGGTGAACACGAGCACCGGCCATCCGAGCCCGGTGACCGTGCTCGCCAGGAAGACGTGCCCGGCGGCGAAGAACAGCCCGGACAGCAGGATCGTGCGCGCCGGCGGGTAACCGAGCGGCCCGCCCAGGTAGCCCTGCAGCAGGCCGCGGAACAGCACCTCCTCCAGCAGGTTCCCGCCGAACGCGAGCACCGCCAGCGCGGGAAGCAGGGTCACCGCCACCGCGCCGCCGCGCTGCTCCAGCGGCACCGTCCACAGCAGCGCCGTCAGCGGGACGAGCAGCACCGCGGCCGCGCCGAGCGCGGTCAGCAGCGCCCGCGGCCCGAGGTCACCCCACACGACGAGCCCACGCAGGTCCGGTGGCCCGTACGCGATCGCGAGCGCGCCGCCCACCCCGATCGCGCCGAGCGTCACCAGCACCAGCGGCTCGGCCGGGAACCGCAGCCAGGTTGCGCCGCCGGTGGTGCCGATCGACCAGATGCCCAGCGGCGTCATCGCGTCCCGCACCAGGACGAACCCGAGGATCAGCACGACGATCCGCAGCAGCGGCGCCGACCGGCCCAGCGCCAGGAACAGCGCGGCGAGCACGATCAGCCCGGGCAGCAGCCGGAGCGGGTAGTCGACGAACAGGACGCTGGTCACACGATCAGCCTTCGTGGTCGGATGGGTGCCGACAACTCGCGTCCACACGGGGGTGGCGCCGTGCGCAGAACACCACGTCAGACCCGGTCCCGGGAGACCGTGGAGATCATCTTGACGGCGGCTGCTCAGGTTTTCCGGCGCGAGGGCATCGCGGCGACGACGAACCGGATCGCCGAGCGCGCCGGCGTCTCGATCGGCTCGCTGTACCAGTACTTCCCGCACAAGCAGGCGCTGCTCGACGCGCTCGTCGCCCGGCACGTCGCGCACGCCCGGTGCACGCTGGACGCCGAGTTCGCCGCGCTGCGCGCCGACCCGCCGGAGCCGGTGGCGGCGGTGCTCCGGATCGCCGACACAGCGGTGGCCCTGCACGCCGACCATCCGCACCTGCACGCGCTGTTCGCCGGCTTCGCGACCCGGACCGCCGCCGGGGTCGCCGCGGTGGACCGGCTGCGCGCGGACTGCGTGGCCGAGGTCGCGTTCCACCTCGCCCGGCTGCCCGCCGGCAGCGGGCCCGGCCCGGCGGCGGACGCGCAGGAGCGCGCCCGCACCGTCGTGCACGCGGTGGACGGGCTGCTGCACCACGCCCCGGCCGATCCGGCGCGGCAGCGCGCCCGGATCCGGGACCTGCTCCGGCTGGTCGCGGACTGACTACAGGATCGGCATCCGGTCCGCCCAGGGGCGGGCCCGCTCCAGCTGCGCGGCCAGCGCCAGCAGCTGCGGCTCGGCACCCGGGCGGCCGACGAACTGCACGCCCAGCGGCAGACCGCCGGCGGTGGTGTGCAGCGGCACCGTCGCGGCCGGGCGGCCGGTGAGGTTCGCGAGCTGGGTGTAGGGCACCGGGGCGAAGTTGGCGTCGACCAGGCCCTCGACCAGGTTCATCCGGCCCAGCAGGCCGCCCACGCGCAGCGTCAGCAGGCCGCGCGCGACCAGCTTCACCGGACCGGCCAGGTCCAGCTCGCCGATCGGCCACGGCGGGCGCGCCAGGGTCGGGGTGAGCAGCAGGTCGTAGCGCTCGTGGAAGGTCGCGAGCGCGCGGGTGTGCTGCTGCCAGCGGGCCTGCGCGGCGAGGTACTCCGGCGCCGTGGTGGCCCGCCCGATCGCGGCCATCACCCGGGTCTCGGTCTCGAACGCGTCGTCGCCGCAGCCGGTGAGCGCCCGCGCCCCGTCCACCTGGGAGGCGATCATCCCGAACCAGGTGGTGAGGAAGTCGGTCGCCAGCCTGCGGCCGTCGACGGCCGGGGCGGACTCCTCGACGACGTGCCCGAGCGAGCCGAGCAGCTCCGCCGCGCCGGTCGCGGCGGCCACCGCCTCCGGGTCCACCGGGCCGCCCAGCGGGGACGCGGTGCTCAGCCCGATCCGCAGCGGGGCCGGATCGTCGCGCACCGCGTCGGCGTAGCGGCGCTCCGGTGGCTGCACCCGGTACGGCCCGTCCGGGGCGGGTCCGGCCAGCACGTCGAGCATCGCCGCCGAGTCGCGCACGGTCCGGGACACGACGCCCTGCACGGCGGCGCCGTGGAAGCCCTCGCCGACCTCCGGGCCGGACGGGACGACGCCGCGGCCGGGCTTGAGCCCGAACAGCCCGCAGGCGGCGGCCGGGATCCGGATCGAGCCGCCGCCGTCGCTCGCCCCGGCCACCGGCACGATCCCGGCCGCGACCGCGGCGGCCGCCCCGCCGGAGCTGCCGCCCGGGGTGCGGCCCGGGTCCCACGGGTTGCGGGTCGGGCCGCCGGCGACCGGCTCGGTCACCGCGCGGGCGCCGAACTCGGGCGTCGCGGTCCGGCCGAAGATCACCAGCCCGGCGTCGGTCCAGCGCCGGACGACGGTCGACGTCTCCGGTCGCGGGTATCCGGCGAGCGCCCGGGAGCCGCTGCCGGTCGGGACCCCGGCGATGTGCTGGGAGAGGTCCTTGACCAGGAACGAGACCCCGGCGAACGGCCCGGACAGCGGGCCGCGGGCGCGGGCCCGGGCGGCGTCGGTCATCCGGTGCCGGATCGCGTTGATCGTCGGCTCGACGGCGTCCGCGCGGTCGGTCGCCGCGTCCAGCAGCTCGGCCGCGCTCACCTCACCGGCCGCGACCAGCGCGGCCAGCCCGACGGCGTCGTGCCTGCGGTAGTCGTCCCACCCGATGCCCATGGGGCGATCGAATCAGACGCTCACGGCTCCGACACCGGGGCGGGCGGCGCGGGCGCCGGGTCCGGTGCGCCGTTCACCCCGGCCACGACGCCGAGCGTGAGCAGCAGCGCGGTCGCCGCGCCCAGGGCGGCGGGCAGCACCGGGCGCACCTTCGACGGCAGCTCCGGCAGGCCGGGCACACCGGTAGGGCGGGCCGCGGTGCCCTGCACCGGGCCCGGCCGGAACGGCTCGGGGAGCCGCGCGACCGACGGGTCGCCGTCGGTCCGCGGGCGGGGGATCACCGGCAGCGCCTGGGTGGGCGCGTCACCTGGATCGGCCGGCAGGTCCGCGCGCTCCGGAGCACCGGGCCCGGCGTTCGGGGCGTACGGCGCCTCCCGGTCCGCGAACAGCTCGTCCCCGGCCGGCGACGGCTGCGGGACGGCGGCGGGATGCGGCCCGTCCAGCGGTGCGCCGTCCGGCGCGGCGGCGGTGTACGGCCCGTCCACCGGCGCGGCGGCCTGTTCGGGGACGGACGCCCGCGGTGTGGCGTCGGCTCCGGTGCCGGCTCCGGGGCCGTCCCACGGGCCGTGCTGCACCGGCACGGACGGTCCCGTGTCGGACAGCGCGTGCCGGGGCTTGCGGCTCGGGGTCTCGCTCATCGGTCCTCTTCCGCAGGGGAGCTCTGCCACCCCTACATCGCCCGGGGCCCCCGGCACCGTTACGCGTCCGCGATCTGCGGTGCGTACGTCCGGACGCCGTCAGCGGGCCATCCGCTGCAACCGCGCGATCCGCTCCTCCATCGGCGGGTGCGTGGAGAACCAGCGGGCCATCCGCTCGCCGGGGCGGAACGGGTTCGCGATCATCAGGTGCGACTGCGAGGTGAGCCGCGGGTCCGGCGGGAGCGGCGCGGCGGCCGTCCCGTACTTGAGCTTGTACAGCGCCGAGGCGAGCCCCAGCGGGTCCCCGGTCAGCTCGGCCCCGGACGCGTCGGCCTGGTACTCCCGGGAGCGGCTGACCGCCATCTGCACGATGCCCGCGGCGACCGGGCCGAGCATCGCGACCAGGATGATCGCGATCGGGTTGGGCCGGTCCTCGTCGCCGCCGCCGAAGATCGACGCGAACATGGCCATGTTCGCGATGAACGACACGGCCGACGCCATCGCACCGGCCACCGAGGAGATCAGGATGTCCCGGTTGTAGACGTGGCTGAGCTCGTGCCCGATCACGGCCCGCAGCTCGCGCTCGTCGAGCAACTGCATCAGGCCGATCGTCACGCACACCGCGGCGTTGCGCGGGTTGCGTCCGGTCGCGAACGCGTTCGGCGCCTCGGTCGGGCTGATGTAGAGCGCCGGCATCGGCTGGCGCGCCTTCTGGCTGAGCTCGCGCACCATCCGGAACAGCTGCGGGTACTCGGCCTCGGTGATCGGCTGCGCGTGCATCGAGCGCAGCGCGAGCTTCGCCGAGTTGAAGTAGGCCCAGCCGTTCATCGCCAGCGCGACCACCAGCGCGATCACCAGGCCGCTGCGACTTCCGATCAGGCCCCCGATCGCGATGATCAGGGCACTCATCGCGCCGAGGAGCACGGCCGTCTTCAGGCCGTTCATGTGGCTGTGCACGCCGCCCTCACCTTCCGTGCGGTCCTGCAGGGGGTTCACCTCGTGGAACGGACGAACCGGTCACGACGTTCCCGGCCCGCCCGGCATGTGATCCAGCACCATCCGGGACGGGTGCACACGGCCCGGCGACGGGTGCATGATCTCGACATGAGCGACAGCGAGGTCCGCACAGGAGCCGGCACGGGTACCGGCATCGAGGTCCGCACCGACGTCACCGACGGCGTCGCGGTGCTCACCGTCTCGAACCCGGCGCGGCGCAACGCGCTGAATCTGGAGCTGTCCGGCCGGCTCGTCGCGGCCGTCGACGAGGCGGTGGCGGCACCTGGGGTCGGCGCGATCGTGGTCACCGGCGATCCCCCCGCGTTCTGCGCCGGCGGCGACCTGGCCGAGCTGGAGCAGGCCGACCCGGCGACGCTCAAGCGCGTCTACTCGGGCTTCCTCGCGCTCGCGAACTGCCCGCTGCCGACGCTGGCCGCGGTGAACGGCGCGGCCGTCGGGGCCGGCATCAACCTGGCGCTGGCCTGCGACGTGCGACTGGCCGGCCCGACCGCCCGGTTCGACGTGCGGTTCATGCAGCTCGGGCTGCACCCCGGCGGCGGGTTCACCTGGATGGCGCAACGCGCGCTGGGCGCCCAGGGCACCGCCGCGATGACCCTGTTCGGCGACGTCCTGGACGCCCGCGAGGCCGAGCGGGTCGGCCTGGCCTGGCGCGCCTACGACAGCGACGACGAGCTGCTGGCCACGGCCCGCGAGCTGGCCGGCCGGGCCGCGGCCGCCCCGCGGGACCTGATCGAGACGACGAAGGCGACCATGCGGGTCACCTCCCGACTGGACGCGCACGCCGACGCCACGGACATCGAGGTCCGCGCCCAGGCCGAGTCCGTGCACTCCGCTGCGTTCGCCGAACGGGTCGCCGCCCTGCAGAAGAAGATCAGCAGCCGGTGAGTGACGTCACTCCCACGGAGTGGACCCGGCCTGTGACGTCGCCCGGGGCTGCGCGACGCTGGTCCGATTCGCGAGTTAACCTCGACTTAGCACCGAACTTTCGACGGAACCGGGGGCCGATCTGCCCATGACCACCAGCGACACTCCTGTCGAGGCACCTGAGTCCGGAGGCGCAGCGGACCCCCGGGTCGTGCAGCGTGACCGGGTGGTGATCCGGTTCGCGGGTGACTCCGGTGACGGTATGCAGCTGACCGGTGACCGGTTCACATCGGAGACGGCGAACTTCGGCAACGACCTGTCCACGCTGCCGAACTTCCCGGCCGAGATCCGGGCGCCTGCCGGGACGCTGCCGGGGGTGTCGTCGTTCCAGCTGCACTTCGCGAACTACGACATCCTGACCCCTGGTGACCGCCCGGATGTGCTGGTCGCGATGAACCCGGCCGCGTTGAAGGCCAACATCGCCGATCTGCCCCCGGGCGGGGTGCTGATCGTCAACACCGACGAGTTCACCAAGCGGAACCTGACCAAGGTCGGCTACGACGCGAACCCGCTGGAGGACGACTCGCTGGCCGCCTACGCGGTGCACGGCGTGGCGATGGCCACCCTGACCCGGGGTGCGCTGGCCGAGACCGGGCTGTCGAAGAAGGACGCCGAGCGGGCGAAGAACATGTTCGCGCTCGGGTTGCTGTCGTGGATGTATCACCGGCCCTCGGAGTCGACCGAGCGGTTCCTGCGCGAGAAGTTCGCCAAGCGCCCCGACATCGCCGAGGCCAACGTGCTGGCCTTCCGCGCCGGGCACGCCTACGGCGAGACCACCGAGGCGTTCGCGGTCACCTACGAGGTCGCCCCGGCCCGGCTCGATCCGGGCACCTACCGCCAGATCACCGGCAACGTCGCGCTGGCCTACGGCATCGTCGCGGCCGGGCGCACCACCGGGCTGCCGGTGTTCCTGGGCACCTACCCGATCACTCCGGCCTCCGACGTGCTGCACGAGCTGTCCAAGCACAAGGCGTTCGGTGTGACCACCTTCCAGGCCGAGGACGAGATCTCCGGTGTCGGCGCCGCCCTGGGCGCCAGCTTCGGTGGCGCGCTGGGCGTCACCACCACCTCCGGGCCGGGGATCGCGCTCAAGGCCGAGACCGTCGGCCTGGCCGTAGCTCTGGAACTGCCGCTGCTGGTGATCGACGTCCAGCGTGGCGGCCCCTCGACCGGGCTGCCCACCAAGACCGAGCAGGCCGACCTGCTCCAGGCCCTGCACGGCCGCAACGGCGAGGCCCCGCTGCCGGTGATCGCCCCCGCCACCCCCGGGGACTGCTTCTCCGCCGCGGTCGAGGCCGCCGCGATCGCGGTCCGCTACCGCACCCCGGTGATGCTGCTCTCCGACGGCGCGCTGGCCAACGGCTCCGAGCCGTGGCGCATCCCCGACGCCGACTCGCTGCCCACCGTCGACCCGGGGTTCGCCACCGAGCCGAACGCCCCGGACGGGTCCGGCGAGTTCTGGCCCTACCTGCGCGATCCCGAGACCCTCGCCCGGCCCTGGGCGATCCCGGGCACCCCCGGGCTCGAGCACCGCGTCGGCGGGCTGGAGAAGGCCGACGGGCGCGGCTCGATCTCCTACGACCCCGACAACCACGACCGGATGGTCCGGCTGCGCCAGGCCAAGATCGACGGTATCGAGGTCCCCGATCTCACCGTCGACGACCCCGACGGCACCGCCGAGGTGCTGGTGATCGGCTGGGGCTCCACCTACGGCCCGATCAACGCCGCCGCCCGCCGCGTGCGCAAGCTCGGCCACCCGGTCGCCACCACACACCTGCGCCACCTCAACCCGATGCCGGCCAACCTCGGCGAGGTCCTGTCCGGCTACCGCACCGTGCTCTGCCCCGAGATGAACCTCGGCCAGCTCGCGATGCTGCTCCGCGCGCGGCACCTCGTCGACGTCAGGTCCTACACCAAGGTCGCCGGGCTGCCCTTCGGCGCCGAGGAACTCCAGGACGTGTTCCTCGATCACCTCACCGGGCTGGAGGCCCACGCATGAGCACCGATCTCGGTCTCCCCACGATCGGCGGCCTCGACGGCGTCCCCACCACCGACGCCACACAGACCGCGAAGGACTACACCTCCGACCAGGAGGTCCGCTGGTGCCCGGGCTGCGGCGACTACGCCGTGCTCGCCGCCGTCCGCCAGTTCCTGCCCACCCTGGGCATCCGCCGCGAGAACACCGTGTTCGTCTCCGGCATCGGCTGCTCGAGCCGCTTCCCCTACTACCTCAACACCTACGGGATGCACTCCATCCACGGCCGCGCCCCGACGATCGCCACCGGCCTGGCCACCTCCCGGCCCGACCTGAGCGTGTGGGTCGTCACCGGCGACGGCGACGCCCTGTCCATCGGCGGCAACCACCTGATCCACGCCCTGCGCCGCAACGTCAACATCAAGATCCTGCTGTTCAACAACCGGATCTACGGCCTGACCAAGGGCCAGTACTCGCCCACCAGCGAGGTCGGCAAGGTCACCAAGTCCACCCCCATGGGCTCGGTCGACCACCCGTTCAACCCGATCTCCCTCGCCCTGGGCGCCGAGGCCAGCTTCGTCGGCCGGGCGCTGGACTCCGACCGCAAGGGCCTCACCGCGGTCCTGTCCGCGGCTGCGGCACACCGCGGTTCGGCGCTGGTCGAGATCTTCCAGGACTGCCCGATCTTCAACGACGGCAGCTTCGACGTGCTGCGCAAGCCCGACACCAAGGAGCAGCGGGTCGTGCCGGTCACCCACGGCGAACCGATCCGGTTCGGCCCCGCCGGCGACGACGGCCTGGGCACCCACGCCGTCGTTCAGGACGGGTTCGGGTTGAAGGTCGTCGAAGCCGCCACCGTGGACGAGCCGCAGATCGTGGTGCACGACGCCGCCGACCACGAACTCGCCTTCGCCCTGTCTCGGCTTTCCGACCAGGACCTCAACCACACCGTCACCGGCATCTTCCGCAACGCGCCGCGCACCACCTACGACGACGCCGCCCGCGCCCAGGTCGACCACGCCGAGCAGACCGGCAACGCCGACCTTCAGGCGCTGCTCAACGGCCGCGACACCTGGACGATCCTCTAGTCAGCGCGCCCCGGGCCGCTCGTGCCAGGCGATGAACCCGGCGGCCCGGGCGCCGGACTCGCTCTCGAAGTAGAGGTCGGCGCGGGTCCGCACGTAGTACGGCGAGTCGGTCGTGTGGAACCGGCGGGACCCGCTGTGCACCTTGACCCGGTGCGTGTCGGGCGGCTCCGAGCCGTCCTCGGGCGCCAGTACCGAGCCCAGGTAGGGGCCCGGCCGGACGCCCTCGGGCAGCGGCGCCGAGGCCGCCGCCGGCCCGATCAGCCGCGAGTCGAGCGCGGCCAACGCAGAGCCGCCGGTGGACGGCGGCTGGGCCGACTGGACCGGCTGGGCGGGCCGGAACGGCTCGGCCGACTGGACCGGTTGGGACGGCTGGGCCGGCTCGGACGGTCGGGCGGGTCGGGACGGCTCGGCCGGCCGGCCGGCCCGGGGCGGGCGGGCCGGCACCAGCGGTTCCGGCGGCCCGGCCTGCTCGGGCAGCACCGGCTCCGGGAGCGGCTCCGGCTCGACGTCGTCGGGCAGCGCGTGCCGTCCGGCCGGTTCGACCTCCTCCTCCCCGGGACGGGGCCGCGGCACGTCGAGCGTTGCACGATGGTCGTCGGAACCGCCAACTCGCAACGCTCGATCGGCGTCGGGGCCGGTCGGGGTCGGGGCGTCGAACGGGCCGGGGGGTTGCTCCGGCGGGGACCCGGCTGCCTCCGGGACCGGGCCGCCGTTGCTGCGTGCCCGGACCACCAGCAGCCCGACCACCGCGAGCACGACGACGATCGCGAGCAGTGCCCACATCCAGCCCATGACCGGACCTCCGTCCACCCGGGAGCGTCCCGGGCGCAGTGCTTGGTATCACGGATCGTGCACGCCGTCACCGCGGTCGCGCGTCCGTGCACCCTTCCCGGATCATGGTGCCTGTGATGGGCGACCGAACGGTAACCGGATGACCGCGCATTCGCCCGAACGAACCACCCCCGGTCGGGACGAGCTGGACCGGACGGGCCTGGCGGCCGGCGTCGGGTCGTACGTGCTGTGGGGGCTGTTCCCGGCGTTCTGGCCGCTGCTGGACCCGGCCGCACCGGTCGAGGTGCTCGCGCACCGGATCGTGTGGACGACCGTGCTGATGGCCGCCGTGCTCACCGCGCTGCGCGGATGGCGGCACCTGAAGGGGCTCGGCCACCGCGGCCGGCTCGCGATCTGCGCCGCCGCGGTGCTCATCTCGGTGAACTGGGGCCTGTTCATCTGGGGCGTGTCGGTCGGCCGGGTCGTCGAGATCGCGCTGGGCTACTACATGACGCCGCTGGTCGGGGTACTACTCGGCGTCGTCGTGCTGCGGGAGCGGTTGCGGGTCGCGCAGTGGGTGGCGCTGGCGCTGGCCGCCGTCGCCGTGCTGGTCATCGGGATCGGGGCAGGCAGCCCGCCCTGGCTGTCGATGGCGCTGGCCTGCTCGTTCGGGATCTACGGCCTGCTGAAGGCGACGGTGCCGGTACCGGCGGCGGCCGGCCTCACCGCCGAGGGCCTGGTCCTCGTGCTCCCGGCCGCGGTGTACCTGCTGGTGTTGGAGACCTCCGGCGCCGGGACGTTCCTCGATCTCGGCCCGTGGCACCTGCTGCTGATGCTGTCCGCGGGCCCGGCGACGGCGCTGCCGCTGCTGCTCTACGGCGTGTCCGCGCGCCGGATCCCGCTGAGCACGCTGGGCGTGCTGCTCTACATCAACCCGACCCTGCAGTTCCTGTGGGGCGTGCTCGCCGTCGGCGAGGACATGCCACCGGCCCGCTGGATCGGGTTCTCCCTGGTCTGGGTCGCGCTGGTGGTGTTCACCGTCGACCTGGTGCGGCGGGCCCGCCGCGCTCAGCCGGTGCGTTCGACGGTGTAGTCGGTCAGCGTCCGCAGCGCGTCGATCGCCGGGCAGGCGGGCAGCACGGCCAGCTCGGCGCGGGCCCGGTCGGCGTACCCGGCGACCGTCTCCCGCGCCTTCACCAGCGCCTCCCCGGAGCGCAGCAGCTCCAGCGCCTCGGCGACCTCGCCGTCGTCGGTGATCGGGGCGGCCAGCAGCTCCCGCAGCCTGCGCGACGACGGCGAGTCGTCACCGTCGCGCAGCGCGTACAGCATCGGCAGCGTGTGCACGCCCTCCCGCAGGTCGGTGCCCGGCGTCTTGCCGGAGTCGTCCGCCGGGCTGGCGATGTCGATGATGTCGTCGGAGATCTGGAAGGCGGTGCCGATCAGGTCGCCGAACCGGCGCAGCGCCTCCACGTGCTCGGCGGGGGCCAGCGAGAACATCCCGCCGTACCGGCCGGAGGTGGCGATCAGCGACCCGGTCTTCTCCCCCACCACCCGCAGGTAGTGCGCGACCGGGTCGTCGGACGCCTTGGGGCCGCGGGTCTCCCGCATCTGCCCGGTCACCAGCTGGGCGAACGTCTCGGCGATGATCCGGACCGCGTCCGGGCCGAGATCGGCGACCAGCCGCGACGCGTGCGCGAACAGGAAGTCCCCGGTGAGGATCGCGACCGAGTTGTCCCAGCGGGAGTTGGCCGACTCCGCGCCGCGGCGCATCGCGGCCTCGTCCATCACGTCGTCGTGGTACAGCGTCGCCAGGTGGATGAGCTCCACCACCGCCGCCGCCGTGATCACCTCGTCGCGCTCCGGATGCGGCCCGACCTGGGCCGCGAGCAGGGTGAACAGCGGCCGGAACCGCTTGCCGCCCGCCTCGATCAGGTGCAACGAGGTCTCGGTGACGAACTCATAGTCGCTGTGCACCTCGCGGTGCAGCAGGTCCTCGACCCGCTTCAGCCCGTCGGCCGTGGCCTCGGCCAGGATCGGATCGGCCATCCGGACCCCGGCCACACTCTGTGTCTCCACCCCCACAGCGTACGAACGTCAGCCGATGAACGCGCCGCTGGCGGCCCATTCGAGGACGGGTGTGGGAAGAATCCCGAGAACGAGCGTCGCCAGGGTGCCCAGCGTGATGGCGACCGTGGTGAACGCGCCCGGGACGACGACCGTCGGGCCGTCGTCGGCGGGCTCGCTGAACCACATCAGCACGACCACCCGCAGGTAGAAGAACGCGGCCACCGCCGAGGCGATCAGCGCGATCACCACCAGCGGCACCATGCCATCCGCGGCGGCCGCCGAGAACAGCGCGAACTTGGCGGTGAACCCGCTGGTCAGCGGGATCCCGGCGAGCGCGAGCAGGAGGAAGGTCATGACCCCCGCGGCGAGCGGGGACCGCTTCGCCAGCCCGGCCCACGCCGACAGGTGGCCCGCCTCGCCGTCCGGCCCGCGGACCAGCGAGACGACGCCGAACACGGCGATCGTGGTGAAGCCGTAGGCCACCAGGTAGAACAGCAGGCCGGCGGTGCCGTCCGGGGTGATCGCCATCGCGCCGAGCATCAGGAACCCGGCGTGCGCGATCGACGAGTAGGCGATCATCCGCTTCACGTCGGTCTGGGTGAGGCCGAGCACGGCGCCGACGACCATCGAGATGATCGCGACCGCCCACAGCACCGGCCGCCACTCCCACACGGTGGAACCGAACGCGACGTAGAGCACCCGGGCGATCGCGCCGAACGCGGCGACCTTGGTGCAGGCCGCCATGAAGGCGGTGACCGGCGTCGGGGCGCCCTGGTAGACGTCCGGCGTCCAGGTGTGGAACGGCGCCACCGAGCCCTTGAACAGCAGTCCGACCAGCAGCAGCGCGAGGCCGGCGAACAGCAGCGTGTCCGAGGCGAGCGAGCCCGCGGCGGACTCGGAGATCTCGGAGAGCCGCACCGAGCCCGCGTAGCCGTAGAGCAGCGCGATCCCGTACAGGAAGAACGCCGAGCCGAACGCGCCCAGCAGGAAGTACTTGACGGCCGCCTCCTGGGAGAGCAGCCGGCGGCGGCGGGCGAGGCCGCAGAGCAGGTACAGCGGCAGCGACAGCACCTCGAGCGCGATGAACATCGTCAGCAGGTCGTTCGCCGCGACGAACGCCATCATCCCGCCGAGCGCGAACAGCACGAACGGGAACGGCTCGGTCTGCATCGTCGGCGTCTGGTCCGGCGTGCCGTAGGAGCGGTCGACGTGCTCCCCGGCGGGGCCGCCGCCCGCGGGCACCGATCCGGAGCCACCGGTGCGGGCCGCGGCCCGCTCCGCGGCGGAGGCGACGAACACCCCGCCGGGTTCGACCGAGCGGTCCGCGAGCAGCAGCAGGCTGGGGATGGTCAGCACGATCAGCGTGCCCCAGAGGAACAGCGCGGGTGCGTCCACCGCCAGCGCGTGGCCGAACGTCAGCACCGGCTCCGGGCCGGACAGCGCGTACCCGGCGAGCGCGACCAGCGCCGCGAGCAGGGTCAGCCCGGTCGCGACGACCTGCACCGGCCAGCGCTGGTGCCGCGGCAGGAACGCCTCCAGCAGCACCGAGACGCAGGCCCCGGCGAACACGATCCACAGCGGCGCGGACGCTGCCCAGTCGATCGGCGGCATCTCGATCGTGGTCGGCACCTGGGAGACTGCCTGGGCGACGGAACTCATCGGACGATCCCTCCAGCGGGCACCGGGTCGGGCAGGCCGAGCTCGGCCATGGTCGCCGTCACCGACGGGTTGATCACGTCGAGCACCGGGGCCGGGTAGAAGCCGAGCACCACGATCACCACGATCAGCGGCGCGAGCAGGCCGATCTCACGACGGCCCAGGTCGGGGAAGCCGGACGACTTCCGGTCCGCGGCGACGCCCGGGTCCAGCATGGTGCCGGGGCCGCCGGCGCCGGCCCGCTCCAGCGCGCCGATCACCGCGGTGCCGCGCACCGGGCCCTGCATCGTGCGCTGGTAGAACCAGAGCACGTACAGCGCGGCGAAGATGATGCCGACCGTCGCGATGATCGTGAACACCGGCCGGGTCGGGAACGAGCCGATCAGCACCAGGAACTCGGAGACGAACGAGTTCGTCCCGGGCAGCGCCAGCGAGCTCATCCCGGCCAGCAGCAGGCAGCCGGCCATCACCGGGGCGAGCTTCGCGACGCCGCCGTAGTCGGCGATCAGCCGGGACCCGCCGCGGGCGATCAGCATGCCGACCATCAGGAACAGCATCCCGGTGGAGAGGCCGTGGTTGACCATGTAGAGGGTGGCGCCGGCGAACGCCTGGCTGGAGAACGCGAACACCCCGAGCGCGATGAACCCGAAGTGCGCCACCGAGGTGTAGGCGACGAACCGGCCCATGTCGGTCTGCCCGACGGCGAGCAGCGCGGCGTAGATGACGCCGGCCACGGCGAGCACCAGCACCAGCGGCGCCAGCACCTGGCTGGCCTGCGGGAACAGCGGCAGCAGGTAGCGCAGGAAGCCGTAGGTGCCGACCTTGTCGAGCACGCCGACCAGCAGCACCGCGGCGACGATCGGCGCCTCGGCGCCGGCGTCGGGCAGCCAGGTGTGGAACGGCACCAGCGGGGCCTTGATCGCGAATGCGACGAAGAAGCCGAGGAACAGCCAGATCTGCACCGACGTCGGGGTGTCGGCGGCGATCGCCTGTAGGTCGGCCCAGGTGAACGTGCCCCGGCCGAGCTGCTCGGCGCTCGTCACGTACAGCCCGATCAGCGACGCCAGCATGATCAGCCCGCCGAGCAGCGAGTACAGGAAGAACTTGACCGCCGCGTACTGCCGGCGCGGGCCGCCGAAGCGCCCGATCAGGAAGTACATCGGGACCAGCATGGCCTCGAAGAACACGTAGAACAGGAACACGTCGGTCGCCGCGAACACCCCGACCAGCGTCGCCTGGGTGGCGAGCAGCAGCCCGAAGTAGCCGGCCACCGAGCGGCCCTCGGGCAGCTTCTCCGACCAGGCGAACAGCAGCAGGATCGGCACCAGGAAGGCGGTGAGCGCGATCAGCGCCAGCGAGATGCCGTCCACCCCGAACGCGATGTGCGTGCCGAAGGCCGGGATCCAGGGCATCGAGAACTCGAACTGGAACCGGGTGCCGGCCTGCGCCGACGGGACGGAGTACAGCGACCACGCCACGACCACGAGCGCCAGCTCGACCAGCGCGGTCGCCATCGCGATCGCCTTGGCCGCCGGCGCGTTGCGGCGCGCCGGGTACAGCGCCACGGCGCCGACCAGCGGTACCAGGAGCAGGACGATCAGGAGCGGGTTCCCGCCGCTGCCCGGGACGATGGGGTCTACGGGGACGATCATCAGGCGAACCTCACCGCCAGCATCGCGGCGACGATGAGGACCCCGCCGCCGAGCATCGAGAGTGCATAGGACCGGACGAAGCCGGTCTGGGTCCGGCGGAGCCTGCCGGAGCCGCCGCCGAACGCGGCGGCCGTGCCGTTGACCAGGCCATCGATCCCCCGGTTGTCGAAGAAGACCAGCACCCGGGTGAGCCAGATGCCGGGCCGCTCCAGGAACGCCTCGTTGAAGGCGTTCGCGCCGAGATCGGCGCGGGCCGCGGCGACCACCGGCGAGACCCGCTGCGGGCGCTCGACCGGGACCGGGCGGCGGCCCACGAACAGGTAGGCCAGCAGCACGCCGAGCAGCGAGACGCCGACCACCAGGAACGGGATCACCGCGTGCGGCAGCGGACCGCCCTCGGCGGCCACCCGCTCGCCGACCGACGGGGCCAGCCAGCCCGGCAGCACCGGGTAGAGCAGGAACCCGGCGAACACCGAGCCGAACGCCAGCACGATCATCGGCGCCGTCATCGAGGCGGGCGACTCGTGCGGGTGGTACTCCCGGCCGTCGGTGGAGCGGATCTCCTTCCAGCGGCTCTCGCCGAAGAAGGTCATCAGCATCAGCCGCGTCATGTAGAAGCCGGTCAGGCCGGCGGCCAGGGTCGCCAGGCCGCCGAACGCCCAGCCCTGCCAGCCCTCCTGGGCGAACGCGGCCTCGATGATCGCGTCCTTGGAGAAGTAGCCGGACAGGAACGGGAAGCCGATCAGCGCCAGGTAGCCGAGGCCGAACGTCACGAAGGTGACCGGCATCTTCCGCCACAGCCCGCCGAATCGGCGCATGTCGACGTCGTCGTTCATGGCGTGCATGACCGATCCGGCGCCGAGGAACAGCCCGGCCTTGAAGAAGCCGTGCGTGAGCAGGTGCAGGATGCCCAGCGCGTAGCCGGCCGGGCCGAGCCCGACGGCCAGCACCATGTAGCCGATCTGGCTGACCGTGGAGTAGGCCAGCACCTTCTTGATGTCGTCGTAGGCGCAGCCGATGATCGCGCCGATCATCAGCGTCACCACGCCGATCAGGCAGACCACCAGCCGTCCGGTCTCGGACAGGTTGTAGATCGGCGCGGACCGGGCGATCAGGTAGACGCCCGCGGTGACCATGGTCGCCGCGTGGATCAGCGCCGACACCGGCGTCGGGCCCTCCATCGCGTCCGGCAGCCACGCCTGCAGCGGGAACTGGCCGGACTTGCCGCAGGCGCCGAGCAGGAGCAGCAGCGTGATCGCCAGGACGGTGCCGCCGGGGACCTCGCCGATCCGGGCGAAGACGTCGGAGTACTGCAGCGTGCCGAGCTCGAGCCAGATCAGGAAGATCGCGATGGCCAGGCCGACGTCGCCGACCCGGTTCATGATGAAGGCCTTCTTCGCCGCGGTCGCCGCGGCCGGCCGGTCCTGGAAGAACCCGATCAGCAGGTAGGACGCCAGGCCGACGCCCTCCCAGCCGAGGTAGAGCATCACGAAGTTGTTGCCCAGGACCAGCACCAGCATCGCCGCGACGAACAGGTTCAGCTGGGCGAAGAACCGGCGCCGGTTCGGGTCGTGGCTCATGTAGCCCACCGAGTAGAGGTGGATGAGCGCACCGACACCGGTGATCAGCAGGACGAACGTGATCGACAGCGGATCGAGCCGGAGTCCGAAGTCGACGCTGAGCGCGCTGGACTCCATCCAGGACCAGAGCGACTGCTCGCGCAGCCGCTCGTCCGGGGCGAGGCCGAGCGTCTGCACGAAGATCGCGAGACCGACGGCGAACGAGCCGACCACGGTCGCGACGCCGAGCCAGTGGCCCCAGGCGTCGGCCCGGCGGCCCGCCAGGAACAGGACGAGCGCACCGGCGGCGGGGAGCGCGATCAGCAACCAGGCCAGCGACGCGGCGCCGGTCGCCGGCGCCGCACCCTGCGCTACCGCAGTGGCCTGTGCGAGTTGGAGGGTCACCCGGGGGCTCCTAGTACTTGAGCAGGTTCGCGTCGTCCACCGAGGACGACTGACGGGTGCGGAAGATCGCGGTGATGATCGCGAGTCCGACGACCACCTCGCAGGCGGCGACGACCATCACGAACAGCGCCATCACCTGCCCGTCGAGGTTGCCGTGGATCCGGGAGAACGTGACCAGGGACAGGTTCACCGCGTTCAGCATCAGCTCGACGCACATGAACACCACGACCGCGTTCCGGCGGACCAGCACGCCGACCGCACCGATCGTGAACAGCAGGGCGGAGAGCAGCAGATAGTACTCGGGGGTCATCGGTGCTCCCCGGTGTCGCCTGCGGGGCCCGCCCCGGTGTCGCCTGCGGGGCCCGCCCCGGTGTCGCCTGCGGGGCCCGCCCCGGTGCTGCCTGCGGGGCCCGCCCCGGTCTCACTCGCCTCGCCCGACTCGATCGTCCGGTCGGGGGCCGGGCGGCCGGTCAGCGCGTGCGCGTCCGGCGTCGTCGTGTCCGGGACGTCCACCGACACCGACTCGATGATCTCGGCGAGGGACTCCGGCGCGATCGAGCCGTCCGGCAGCAGCGCGGGCAGCGCCACCGAGTTCGCGGTGGCGTAGACGCCCGGGCCGGGCAGCGGGGAGATCCGGGCGTGCTCGCCGCGCAGCCGGCGCAGCACCGTCTCGCGCTGGCTGAGCTTCGCGTGCTGCGAGCTCTGCGAGCCGGTCAGCACCATCGCGCCGAGCGCGGCGACCATCAGCAGCGCCGCGGTCAGCTCGAACGCCAGCAGGTAGTCGGTGAAGATCAGCCGTCCGAGCTCGGGGACGTTGCCGTTCCAGCCGAGCCCGCCCTGCGCCAGACCGGCCGGGGTGACGTCGGTGAGCCCGCGGGACAGGCCGCCGACCAGCAGCGCGGCCAGTCCGACGCCGAACACCAGCGCCGCGGCGCGCTGCCCGCGCAGCACCTCGATCACCGAGTCCTTGGAGTCCCGGCCGACCAGCATCAGCACGAACAGGAACAGCATCATCACCGCGCCGGTGTAGACGATGATCTGCACGAAGCCGAGGAACGGCGCGGACTGCACCAGGTACAGCACGGCGATCGAGAACATCGTCAGCACCAGCAGCAGCGCCGCGTGCACGGCGTGCCGGGCGAACACCAGGCCGAGCGCGCCGGCCAGGGCGACCGGGCCGAGCACCCAGAACGCGATCGCCTCGCCGGTGGTGACCTCGCCGCCGGCCTGGGCGAGCACGACCGGCAACCCGGACAGGGGGGCCAGCGCCGTCATCGGATCTGCTCCCCGGTCTGGTCGAGCACCGACGTCTTCGCCAGCGTCGGGCCCTGCACGTAGTAGTCCTGCTCGTCCTCGCCGAGACGCATCGGGTGCGGCGGCTGCTCCATGCCGGGCAGCAGCGGAGCCATCAGCTGCTCCTTGGTGTAGATGAGGTCCTGCCGGTTGTCGTCGGCCAGCTCGTAGAAGTTGGTCATCGTCAGCGACCGGGTCGGGCAGGCCTCGATGCACAGGCCGCAGCCGATGCACCGCAGGTAGTTGATCTGGTAGATCGCGCCGTAGCGCTCACCCGGGGAGTACCGGGCCTCCTCGGTGTTGTCCCCGCCCTCGACGTAGATCGCGTCCGCCGGGCAGGCCCAGGCGCACAGCTCGCAGCCGACGCACTTCTCCAGCCCGTCCGGGTGCCGGTTGAGCTGGTGGCGACCGTGGTAGCGGGGCGCGGCGGGCGGGAAGTCCTCCGGGTACTCCTCGGTGACGACCTTCTTGAACATCGTCGAGAAGGTGACGCCGAAACCCTTGAAGAAGTCGAACATCTACTCGGCCTCCTGTCCTGCCCGCACGGCCTTGCGGCGCTTCGGTGGTGACTCGGGGACCTTCAGGTCCAGTGGTGGCACCGGGTAGTCCGACGCCGGTTCCACCGGCGGGGCCTCGACCTGCCGGTCCGGCAGCAGGAAGGCCACCGCCAGCACGACGGCCAGCGCGAACCCGATCAGCGAGAGCAGCAGCACGATGTTGTCGCCGCCGGTCGACTGGAAGGCGCGGATGCCGAAGATCGCGACGATCCAGACCAGCATCACCGGGACCAGGACCTTCCAGCCCAGCTTCATGAACTGGTCGTAGCGGAACCGGGGCAGCGTGCCGCGCAGCCAGATGAACATGAACAGGAACAGCAGGGTCTTCAGGATGAAGGCCAGGAACTGCATCCAGCCGTACTCGTTGAGGAAGCTCAGCGGCCACGGCCACATGCCGCCGCCGAGGAACAGCGTCACCGCCATCGCCGAGACGGTCACCATGTTCACGTACTCGGCGAGGAAGAACAGCGCGAACTTCAGCGACGAGTACTCGGTGTGGAAGCCGCCGACCAGCTCGGACTCGGCCTCCGGCAGGTCGAACGGCGCCCGGTTGGTCTCGCCGACCATCGCGATCACGAAGACCACGAAGCTCGGGAAGAGCAGCCAGACGTACCAGCCCTGGGCCTGCGCCCCGACGATCGACGCGGTCGACAGCGATCCGGCGTAGAGCACCACGCCGACCACGGCCAGGCCGAGCGCGATCTCGTAGGAGATGACCTGGGCGGCCGAGCGCAGCGAGCCGAGCAGCGAGTACGGCGAGCCGGACGCCCAGCCGCCGAGCACGATCCCGTAGACGCCGATCGAGGAGCAGGCCAGCACCACGAGCACGCCGACCGGGACGTCGACCAGCTGCAGCACCGTCTGCTGGCCGAAGATCGTGACCTCACCGCCGAACGGGATCACCGAGAGCGCGACGAACGCCGGGATCGTCGAGATGACCGGGGCGATGAAGTAGACCTTCTTGTCGGCCAGCGCCGGCATGATGTCTTCCTTGAACGCCAGCTTCAGCCCGTCGGCGAGGCTCTGCAGCCAGCCGCCGGGGCCGGTCCGGTTCGGCCCGGGCCGGTGCTGCATCCGGCCGACGACCTTGCGCTCCCAGTTGATCATGAACAGGGTCAGCACGACCCCGATCACGAACAGGCCGAGCACCTTCAGCAGGGTCAGCCACAGCGGGTCGCTCGCCAGCAGCTCCTGGGTGCGGGTCAGACCGTCCGGGGTCTGGAGGAGGTTCACGACGCACTTCCGTTTCCGGTGGCCGGGACCACCCCGACCAGGTCACCGTGCCCGGCGCCGAGCGTGGGCCGCACGTGCGATCCGGGCGAGCAGGTCGGCAGCCAGACCACGCCGTCCGGGGCGTCGGCGAGCGCGACCGGCAGCGTGATCGTGCCCCGGTCGGTCCGGACGGCGGCGTCCTCGCCCTCGATCAGCCCGAGCCGCTCGGCGGTCGCCGCGTTCAGCTTCACGTAGGGCCGTCGTGCGGTCCCGGCCAGCGCCGGCTCGTCGATCGACAGCGACGCGTCGTCGACCAGCTGACGGGAGGTGGCGAGGACGGCCTGGCCGTAGCCGGGCCGCTTCGCCTCGCCCGCCGCGACCGCGGGGGCGAGCGTCCCGGCCCGGCGGGTGCCCAGCCGGGCCAGCTCGCCGGCCGCGGCGGCCGGGGTCTGGGTGAAAAGGTCGGTGTCCATCTCGACGCCGAGGGTGTCCAGCACCCGGCAGTCCGGGAGCACGCCGGTCGCGTCCAGGGCGACGCCGAACGGGCGGTGCCTGCCCTCCCAGTTGACGTAGGTCCCGGAGCGCTGGGCGTCCGGCGCGACCGGCAGCACCACGTCGGCCAGCTCGGTGACCGCCGAGGTGTGCATCTCCAGGCTGACCAGGAAGCCGACCTCGCGCAGCGCGGTGATCGCGGCCTGCGGGTCGGCCATGTCCTGCGGGTCGACCCCGCCGACCACCAGGGCGGCGAGCTCACCGGCCGCGGCGGCGGCCAGGATCGCGTCGCCGTCACGGCCCGGCTCGGCGGGCAGCGGGCCGGAGCCCCACAGCCGCTCCAGCTCGGCGCGGGCGGCCGCGTCGGTGACCGGCCGTCCGCCGGGCAGCAGGGTCGGCACCGCGCCGGCCTCCAGCGCCCCGCGGTCGCCGGCCCGGCGCGGCAGCCAGCCGATCGACGCGCCGGTGCGGGCGGCGAGCGCGGACACCGCGGAGTACAGCCCGGGCGACTCGGCGGCCCGGTCGCCGACCAGGATCACCGCGCCCGGCTGCTCCAGGGCGGCGGTGACGTCGGCACCCGGCTCGGTGACGACGGCGGCCTCGGCACCCGGCACCGCGTGCAGCACGGTGGCGCCGGTCTTCTCGGCGCCGGTGCTGGTGAACGGCGCGACCTGGAAGTGCCGCAGCCCCTTCTTCCGCCACGCCTTGCGCAGCCGGAGGAAGACGATGCCCGACTCCTCCTCGGGGTCGGTGCCGACGGTGAGCACCGCGGGCGCGTTCTCGATCTTCTCGAAGGTCACCGCGGCCTCGCCCGGGACGCCGTCGGGTGCGGTCCCGACGACGTGCGCGGCGAGGAACTCCAGCTCCTCGTCCGAGTGCGGCCGGGAGCGGAAGTCGATGTCGTTGGTGCGGGCGGCGAGGCGGGCGAACTTCGCGTAGGCGTAGGCGTCCTCGACGGTCAGCCGGCCGCCGGTCAGCACGCCGATCCCGGCGCCGTCGCGGGCGGCGGTCAGGCCCTCCGCGGCGATCTGCAGCGCCTCGGTCCAGGAGGTCTCCGCCAGCTCACCGTCGGCGCGGCGGACCAGCGGCCGGGTGATCCGGCCCGCGCTGCCCAGGTAGCGGAAGGCGAACCGGCCCTTGTCGCAGAGCCACTCCTCGTTCACCTCGGGATCGTTGCCGGCCAGCCGGCGCAGCACGGTGCCGCGGCGGGAGTCGGTCCGCATGTCGCAGCCCGAGCTGCAGTGCTCGCAGGTGCCCGGGGTGGAGCGCAGGTCGAACGGCCGCGACCGGAACCGGTACGCGGCGCTGGTCAGCGCGCCGACCGGGCAGATCTGGATGGTGTTGCCGGAGAAGTAGGACTGGAACGGCTGGTCCTCGGCGATCCCGATCTGCTGGTTCGCGCCGCGCTCCAGCAGGTCGATGAACGGGTCGCCGGCGATCTCCTCGGAGAACCGGGTGCAGCGCTGGCAGAGCACGCAGCGCTCGCGGTCGAGCAGCACCTGCGAGCTGATCGGCAGCGGCTTAGGGAAGGTCCGCTTCCGCTCGACGAACCGGGAGTCGGCCCGGCCGTGCGCCATCGCCTGGTTCTGCAGCGGGCACTCGCCGCCCTTGTCGCAGATCGGGCAGTCCAGCGGGTGGTTGATGAGCAGCAGCTCCATCACACCCTGCTGCGCCTTGTCGGCCCGCTCGGAGGTGTTCTGGGTCTTGACCACCATCCCGTCCGCGACGGTCATGGTGCAGCTGGCCTGCGGCTTCGGCATCGGCCGGCCGCCCATCTCGACCTCGACCAGGCACTGGCGGCAGGCGCCGGCCGGGTCGAGCAGCGGATGGTCGCAGAACCGCGGGATCACGATGCCGATCCGCTCGCAGGTCCGGATCAGCAGCTCGCCCTTGGGGGCGTCGACGACCTGGCCGTCGATGGTGAGCCGGACGTGCCCGTCGGGAACCGGGGTGTCGGTCGACTTCTCGGGGGAGAGGGTCATGCGTGGGCTCCGGTGAGTTCTGTTCCGTCGGTCCGTTCCGCGAGCTCCACGTCCGCGAGCTGCTCGGGCCTCTCGACGTCGGGCTGCGACGCGATCAGGTCCAGGAACTCCTGCCGGAAGTACTGGATCGCACTGGTGATCGGGCTCGTCGCCCCGTCACCCAGCGCGCAGAACGAGCGGCCGAGGATGTTGTCGCAGACGTCGACCATCATGTCGATGTCGGCCGTCGTCCCCTCGCCGCGCACCATCCGCTGTAGCACCTGCACCAGCCAGAACGTGCCCTCCCGGCACGGGGTGCACTTGCCGCAGCTCTCGTGCTTGTAGAACTCGGTCCACTTCATCACCGCCCACGGCACCGAGACGGTCTCGTTGAAGACCTGCACGGCCGTGGTGCCGAGCATCGAGCCGGCCTCGGCGGCGCCCTCGAAGTCGAGCGGCACGTCGAGGTGGTCGGCGGTGAGCAGCGGCGTCGAGGAGCCGCCGGGCGTCCAGAACTTGAGCGGGACGCCGTCCTTCATGCCGCCCGCCAGCTCCAGCAGCCCGCGCAGCGTGACGCCGAGCGGCGCCTCGTACTGGCCGGGGCGCTCGACGTGCCCGGAGATCGAGTAGATCTTCGGGCCGGGCGACTTCTCCCGGCCCATCGAGCGGAACCAGTCCGCGCCACCGGCCACGATCGCCGGGACCGAGGCGATGGTCTCGACGTTGTTGACGACCGTCGGGCTGGCGTAGAGCCCGGACGTCGCCGGGAACGGCGGCTTGAGCCGCGGCTGGCCGCGCCGGCCCTCCAGCGAGTCCAGCAGCGCCGTCTCCTCGCCGCAGATGTAGGCGCCCGCCCCGGCGTGCACCACGATCTCCAGGTCGAAGCCGGAGCCGAGGATGTCGCGCCCGAGGTAGCCGGCCTCCTTCGCCTCCCGGACGGCGGCGCGCAGCCGGCGGATGCAGTGCAGCGCCTCGCCGCGCACGTAGATGGCGCAGAAGTTCGCCCGGATCGCGTAGGAGGTGACGATGCAGCCCTCGATCAGCGCGTGCGGATCGGCCATCATCGTCGGGATGTCCTTGCAGGTGCCCGGCTCGCCCTCGTCGGCGTTGATCACCAGGTACTTGGGCTTCGCGCCGGGACCCTTGCCGCTGCCGTCGTCCTGCGGGATGAAGCCCCACTTCATCCCGGTCGGGAACCCGGCGCCGCCGCGGCCGCGCAGGCCGGAGTCCTTCACCAGCTGGATCAGCTGGTCCGGGTGCGCGGCGAACGCGGTGCGCAGCGAGGAGTAGCCCTCCAGCCGGGTGTAGGTGTCGATCGACCAGGAGCGCGGGGACAGCCAGCGCCGGGTCAGGACGGGGGTGATCGGATCGGGAGTGCTCATCACTTCTTCTCCGGTAGCGCGGGCATCGCGGGCGGCTCGTCCGGCATCGCCGGGGCGGTCCAGCCGTTCTCCTCGGCGAGCCGCACCCCGCGGACCGACTCGACCGCCGACGACGGGCCCTCGACCCGCGCGGTCGTGTCCACGGTGGACGCCTCGTCGGTGAAGCCGGCCAGCTCCAGCTCGACCGTGCGCAGGTCGGTCAGCGGGGCGCCGCGGGTCGGCTGCGGCCGCTCGCCGCGGCGCAGCGCGTCGACCAGCTCGACCGCGGAGTCGACCGTCTGGTTGTCGAAGTACTCGTAGTTGACCTGCAGCACCGGCGCGAGATCGCAGGCCGCCAGGCACTCGGCGTGCTCCAGGGTGATCGACCCCGGGCTGCCCGGCTCGCCGGCCGTCTCCTCGTGCCGCAGCGGCCGGTCCGCGGACCCGAGGTGGGTGCGCAGCCGGTCGTAGATGTCGTCGCCGCCGAGCGCCGCGCACAGCGTGTTGGTGCACACGCTGACCAGGTGCTCGCCGCACGGGCTGCGCTTGTACATCGTGTAGAAGGTCGCCACCGCCGAGACCTCGGCGGTGGTCAGGTCCAGCGCCTCGGCGCAGTACCGGATGCCGTCGGTGCTGACGTAGCCCTCCACCGACTGCACCAGGTGCAGCAGCGGGAGCAGCGCGGACCGGGACTGCGGGTACAGGGAGATGATCTCCTTGGTCCGCTGCCGGGTGAGTTCGTCGAAGACCGGCGAGACCGGCGACGGCTCGGCCGGGGCCGGGAAGTGACGCTCGGTCGGGGTGACCGGCGCGGGCGAGTTCGTCTCCGGGTTGCCCTCCGGGAGCGTCATCGGTCGCAACCTCCCATCACGGGATCGATCGAGGCGACGGCCGCGATCACGTCGGCGACCTGGCCGCCCTCGCTCATCGCGGGCATCATCTGCAGGTTCACGAAGCTGGGATCCCGCAGGTGCACGCGGACCGGGCGGGTGCCGCCGTCGGACACCAGGTGCGCGGCGAGCTCGCCGCGCGGCGACTCGACCGCTGCGTACGCCTGGCCGGGCGGCACGTGGAAGCCCTCGGTGACCAGCTTGAAGTGGTGGATCAGCGACTCCATCGACTGACCCATGATCTTGCGGACGTGCTCGAGGGTGTTCCCCATGCCGTCGCTGCCGATCGAGAGCTGGGCCGGCCAGGCGACCTTCGGGTCGTCCACCATGACCCGGCCCGGCCCGATCTCCGCGAGATGCGCCAGCGCCTGTTCCATGATCTTGAGCGACTCGTGGATCTCGGCGACCCGCAGCCGGTACCGGGCGTAGCAGTCGGCCTCGGTCGCCGTCGGCACCTCGAAGTCGTACTGGTCGTACACCGAGTACGGCATGTGCTTGCGCAGGTCCCAGGCCAGGCCGGCGGACCGCAGGATCGGGCCGGACGCGCCGAGCGCCAGGCAGCCGTCGACCGGCAGGTAGCCGACGCCCTCCAGGCGCTGGCGCCAGATCGGCTGGCCGGTGAGCAGCTTGTCGTAGTCGGGCAGCCGGGAGTTCATCACCTTCAGGAAGTCGGTGATCTTCTCCTGGTAGTCCGCGGGCAGGTCCTGGGCGAGCCCGCCCGGGCGGATGAACGCGTGGTTCATCCGCAGCCCGGTCAGGTGCTCCAGCAGGTGCAGCACCTCTTCGCGCTCACGGAAGCCCGAGGTCATGCCGGTCAGCGCACCCAGCTCCATGCCGCCGGTGGCGAGCGCGACCAGGTGCGAGCCGATCCGGTTCAGCTCCATGAGCAGCACCCGGATGTGCTCGGCCCGGTCCGGGACGGTGACGCCGAGCAGCTTCTCCACGGCCATGCAGTACGCAGCCTCGTTGAACAGCGGCGACAGGTAGTCCGCGCGGGTCACGAACGTGACCCCCTGGGTCCACGTCCGGTACTCGCAGTTCTTCTCGATGCCGGTGTGCAGGTAGCCGATGACGGCGCGGCCCTGGGTGACGGTCTCGCCCTCGAGCTCCAGGACCAGGCGCAGCACGCCGTGCGTGGACGGGTGCTGCGGACCCATGTTGATGACGATGCGGTCGTCGTGCTCCGCATCCATCAGGGTGTCCCAGTCGCCGCCGGTGACCGTGTAGACGGTGCCCTCGGTGGTCGGGCGGCCCGGCGCGGCGTACGGGTCCTGCTTCGGTGTGGTGGAGCGGTCGTCAGTGCTGGTCACGGATTCGTCCTCCGCTCGTCCGGTCGCTGCCGGGATCGGCCGGTCACGAGTAGGCCCGCCGCTCGTCCGGGGGCGGGATCTCCGCGCCCTTGTACTCGACCGGGATGCCGCCGAGCGGGTAGCTCTTGCGCTGCGGATGGCCGTCCCAGTCGTCGGGCATGAGGATCCGGGTGAGCGCGGGATGGCCGTCGAAGACGACGCCGAACATGTCCCAGGTCTCGCGCTCGTGCCAGTCCGCGGTCGGGTAGACGTCCACCACGCTGTCCACGTGCGGCTGCTCCAGGTCGAGCGCGACCTCCAGCCGGACCCGGCGCCGGTAGGTCATCGAGAGCAGGTGGTAGACGACGTGCAGCGGCCGGTCGACCGGGCTGCCGTCCGGCGCGGAGTAGTCCACACCGGACACCCCGGAACAGAACTCGAAGCGCAGGCCGGGGTCGTCGCGCAGGGTGCGGGCGACCGCGTTCAGCCGGGCCGGGACGATGTAGAGGGTCAGCTCGTCGCGGTCGACGGTGACCTGCTCGATCGAGTCCCGCGGGATGCCCCGCTCGTCGAGGGCGGCCCCCAGCTCGTCGGCGAACTCGTCGAACCAGCCGCCGAACGGGCGCTCCGCCGGAGCCGGCGCGTGGCCGGGCAGCCGCAGGCCGCCGTAGCCGGAGGTGTCGCCGGTGCCGCGGACGCCGAACATGCCCGACCGGGTGCGGGTCTCGGAGATGGCGGCGGCCGGGCGGGTGCCGGCGAGCGCGTCGCCGCCGCCGGCGGCCTGCTGCTGCTCCAGCTCGGCGCCGCTCTCCTGGGCCGACGAGTGCGGTCCGCCGGTGGGCTCGGCGCCGACGCCCGCGGCCTCCGGCTCGGGGGCCTCGTCCTTGGACGTGCCGGTCGGCTCGGTCACCTGTCCTCACCCCCGGTGAGCTGCTGCTGCCGCGCGGCCTCGGCGAGCGAGGGCAGTCCGCCGTCGCTCACCTTGGGCTGCGCACCCGGCTCCAGGTAGTTCGGGACGTCCGGGGTGTGGGTGTTCTTCAGCGCGTCGAGGCCCTTGTGCTTCGGCGCGAACTTGATCGACGACGGGACCATCGGCGTGCGGTAGCCGGACTCGGCCAGCTCCGCGGCCCGCTTCGGGCCGAGCGGCTCGTCGGAGATCTTGGCGTGGATCTTCAGGATCGCGTCCATCAGCATCTCCGGCCGCGGCGGGCAGCCGGGCAGGTACATGTCGACCGGCACCACGTGGTCGACGCCCTGGACGATCGCGTAGTTGTTGAACATGCCGCCGGAGCTGGCGCACACGCCCATCGCCAGCACCCAGCGCGGCTCGGGCATCTGGTCGTAGATCTGGCGCAGGACCGGGGCCATCTTGTTGCTCACCCGGCCCGCGACGATCATCAGGTCGGCCTGCCGCGGCGAGGCCCGGAAGACCTCCATGCCGAAGCGGGCGAGGTCGTAGCGCGGGGCACCGGTCGTCATCATCTCGATCGCGCAGCAGGCCAGGCCGAACGTGGCGGGCCAGAGCGACGACTTCCGGGTCCAGTTGACCAGCTTCTCGACGCTGGTCAGCAGGACACCGCTGGGCAGGTTCTCCTCGAGTCCCATTTCGGCTCCGTCAGCTCCACTCGAGTCCGCCGCGCCGCCATTCGTAGGCGTACGCGAAGGCGATGGTGGCGATGTAGAGCGTGATGGCCACGAACCCGAAGACACCGACCGCATCCGCGATGACGGCGTAGGGGTACATGAACACCAGCTCGATGTCGAACAGGATGAACAGCATCGCGGTGAGGTAGTAGGCGACCGGGATCCGTCCACCACCGACGATCGGCTGCGGCGAGGGCTCGATGCCGCACTCGTAGGAGTCGAGCTTGGCCCGGTTGTACCGGCGCGGTCCGATGAGCGGGGCGGAGGCGACCGAGAACAGCGCGAAACCGGCTGCCAACGCGAACAGCAGGACGAGCGGGAGATAGGGATCGAGCATCCGTACACCTTCGTAGTCGCGCGGCCACCGCCGTTGGTAGTGGTGATCCACAAGCCGGTCGCCGGAGACCCTATGTCCGTCGCCGTGTGACGAACGACCCAGGTGAGCCTTACCTGGGGCGGCCGACGCGCCGGTCACGGCGCACGTCCACCCAGGTCGGGCCCCTCCGATCGGCCTGTCGGCCACCACGCTTGTGAAAAACTTCACGAACGTGCGGACGAGTGTAGGGCGTGCTCCCGGAATCCGTCTCGGTGGATTGCACGACGGATGAGGAAATGTTGCAGCGCAACGAGGAAGGACCGGCCGGGCCGGAAACGATCAGACCGGTCTGACGGCCCGGTGCAGCGCGACGGCGCCGACCGTGAGGTTCCGCCAGGCGACCCGCTCCCAGCCGGCCTCGGCGATCCGCCGGGCCAGCGCGGGCTGGTCCGGCCAGTCCCGGATCGACTCGGCGAGATAGAGGTAGGCGTCCGGGTTCGACGACAGCGTCCGGGCCACCGCGGGCAGCACGTGCCCGAGCACGGCGCCCTGGTACAGCGCGCGGAACGGGGCCCAGGTCGGGGTGGAGAACTCGCAGACGACCAGCCGCCCGCCGGGCCGGGTGACCCGGGCCAGCTCGCGCAGGCCGGCCGCCGGGTCGGCGACGTTGCGCAGGCCGAACGAGATGGTGACCGCGTCGAACGCGCCGTCGGCGAACGGCAGGTGCATGGCGTCGGCGGCGGCCTTCGGCACGTCCCGGTGGGCGCCGGCGCGCAGCATGCCCAGCGAGAAGTCGGCGGCCACGCACCAGGCGCCGTCCTTCGCGAGCTCCACAGTGGACACCGCGGTGCCCGCGGCGAGATCGAGGACCCGCTCCCCCGGCTGCGGGGCCAGCGCGCGCCGGGTCTGGATCCGCCAGTAGCGGTCCATCCCGCCGGACAGCGCGGTGTTGGTCAGGTCGTAGCGCCGGGCGACGCCGTCGAACATGCGGGCGACGTCGTGCGGGTTCCGGTCGAGCTCGGCGCGGGACACACCACGAGATTACGCAGTGCCCGGCTCAGCGGCCGAACTGCTCGGCCAGCACCGCCCGCAGCCCGGCCAGGTACTCGGCGCGGACCCTGGCCGCGGCCGGCGCCCACTCCTCGCGCGGGATGCTCACCCCGGTGCCGGGCCCGGTGAACGCGCCCATGCCGTGCAGCGCGATCCAGCGGTGGTCGTAGTCGTGCGGCGCGGTGCGGTCCCAGGCGACGCCCCGGACCGCGGCCCGCCGGACCCGCGCCGGATCGGCGAACGCCCAGCGGTTCACCGGCTCGCCGTAGCGGTCCCGCAGCACCGCCAGCGCGGACGCGGCCGTGGGATCGGTGCAGCGGACCGCGTCGAACCGGGCCCTGACCTGCGCTGCGTAGAACCAGGCCGCGGCGTCGGCCATCGCGTCCCCGGCGACCAGGCTCGCCGAGAGGGCGAACAGCACCGGCGGCATCATCCGCTGCGGAGCGGCCAGCACCTCGGTGCGGGCGGCCGCACGGACGGCGGGTCCGGCGTGCAGCAGGCGGCCGGTCAGGGCCACCGCGGCCGAGGTGTCCACCGTGCGGAGCTCGCCCTGCGGTTCGACGACGATCGTGCGGCCCAGGCGTGTCATGTCCATCAGGTTGACGTGGGAGGCGGGCGTGCGGGTCCGCACGACTACGGAGTCCGTGTGGGGGTGGGGCCGGTGCTGGTGGGGTCCGGTGCGCGGTTCGGGGTGGGGCGCGCAGCTCGCGGCGAGGGCTCGCGGCTCGCGGCCCGAGGCGAGGGCGCGCGGCGATGGGGCGAGGGGTGGTGCGAGAGCCCACCGCCCGGGGAACGGGGCCGGCGCGCGGGCACCCGGGCGCCCGGGCTCCTCGCACCCCCAGCACCACCGCGCACCCGCTCCACCCGGTGCGGCGACCGAACCGGGGTGCGGCGGCGCACGCGGTGCGGGAAGGATCGTTCAGGCCACCAGCCGGTCAGGGGCCTCGCGCAGCACCTGGGCGTAGTGCGCGAGCAGCTCGTCCCCCACCGCCGACCAGGTGCGGCGCAGCACCGACTGCCGGGCGGCCGCACCGAACGCCCGGTTGCGGTCCGGGTCGCAGAGCGCCCGCACGGCGGCCACCAGCTCGCGGTCGGCGGCGTCGGTGGCCGGATCGCCGGGCTCGCCGGCCGGCTCCGGCCGCGGCGCCACCAGGTACCCGGTGCGGCCGGGGAGCACCAGGTCGCGCGGCCCGCCGGCGTCCGGCGCAACCACCGGGATCCCGGAGGCGAGCGCTTCCTGGACGGCCTGGCAGAACGTCTCGGACTGGCCGGTGTGCACGAAGACGTCGAGGCTGGCGTAGATCTCGGCGAGCTCGTCGCCGCCGCGGTGCCCGAGGAACGCCGCCGCGGGCAGCCGCTCGCGCAGGCCGTCGGCGCTCGGCCCGTCGCCGACGACGACCAGCCGCGTGCCGGGCAGGTCTCCGAGCACGGCGAGCCGGTCGACCTGCTTCTCCGGGGCGAGCCTGCCGACGAAGCCGACCAGCCGCTCGCCGCCCGGCGCCAGCTCGGCCCGCCGGGCGGCGCTGCGCCGGGACGGGGTGAACCGGCGGGTGTCGACGCCGCGCGCCCACTGGTGCACCCGCGGCACCCCGCGCTCGCGCAGCGCTCCGGTCGCCCAGCTGGACGGCGCGAGCGTCCGGTCGGCCTGCGAGTGCAGCCGGCAGGTCCAGCGCCAGGCCGCGCGGGCGGTCAGGCCGAGTCCGTAGGACGACGCGAAACCGGCCACGTCGGTCTGGTAGACGGCGACGGTCGGGATGCCGAGCCGCCGGGCGGCGGCCAGCCCGCGGGCACCGACGACGAACGGCGCGGCCAGGTGCACGACGTCCGGCCGGAACGCCCGCAGCGCCGTCAGCACCCGGCGGCTCGGCACGCCGACCGGCATCGAGTTGACCACCGGCAGCCCGACCGCCGGGACCCGGACCACCGGCACGCCGTCGTGCTCGGCGGGCTCACCGGTCCCCGGGGCGATCACCAGCACGTCGTGCCCGTGGGCGCGCAGGTGCTCGCACACCCGCAGCACCGAGTTGGTGACACCGTTGACCACCGGCAGGAAGCATTCGGAGACGATCGCGATGCGCACGACCCGACAGTGGCGCCGGCGGAACGCCGGGCCGGGTCCGCGGCGTGATCACCCGCAGAACGACGCGCGAACATCGGGTACGGCGCACGCGAGTTGGCGTTCCCGGCGCGCACGCGTCATCTCGCGGTCGCGACCGGGTCATCCCCCGCCCGGACACTCGGGTGGCATGACGGCCGTCCCGCACACCTCCCGACCCGCCCGACCGGTCGATCCGGCACTGCTGTCCCGCGCGCTGGAGACCGCGGGCCGGCTGGCGAACGACGCTGCCGAGGTGATCACCGCGACGCTCGGCCAGGAGCACGGCCGCAGCGTCAAGGCCAACCCGTTCGACTGGGTCACCGACACCGACCGGACCCTGGAGCGGCACACCCGCCGGGTGCTGGCCGCGGACTTCCCGGGCTGCCCGGTCGTCGGCGAGGAGTACGGCACCGGCGACGACAGCCGCGCCGACGCCGACGCCGCGCCGCTGCGCTGGGTGGTGGACCCGATCGACGGCACCGCGAACTACGTCGCCGGGCTCCCCTGGTGCGCCTACAGCCTGGCGCTGGTCGACGACGACGGGCCGGTCGTCGGGGTCGTCGCCGATCCGGGCCGCGGCCAGATCTACGCCGCCGCCCGCGGCCGCGGGTTCCGGGCGAACGGGGTGCCGGTGCCCGCGCCGCGGACCACCGGGCCCGCCGGGGCGCTGGTCTGCGCCGAGGACCCGGAGCCCGGGTTCCTCCGGCGCTGCCGGTCGGCGCACGCCGGGGTGCGGGTGCTCGGGTCGGCCGCACTCGCGATCACCCAGGTCGCGCTGGGGCACGCGGTCGCGGCGACCCTGGAGCGCTACCACGAGTGGGACGTGGCCGGGGCGCTCTGCCTGGCCACCGAGGCCGGGGCGCTGGTGCTCGGCCGGGACGGCCGGGCCGCGGCGATGCCCGAGGGCGGGATGCTCGTCGTCGCCCCGCACGCGGCCGCCGAGGTCGCCGCGCTGTGGCGGGACTGACCGGGGCCCGGGCCCGCCGGTCGGGACGGTCGGGCCCGCCGGTCGGGTCAGTCCTGCCGGTCGCGCCGGTCGCGGCGCCGCCGCAGCACCACGTACGCCGGGCCGACGACCACCCAGACCGCCGCGATCCCACCGGCGATCGGCAGGATCCCGTCCACCGCGGACCGGCCGGCGACCCGCAACCGGGTCGGCTCCGTCGTGTCGTACTCGACGTAGATGTTCTCGCCGGGGGTCAGCCCGGCCGGGTACGAGATCCCCGATCCGGGGGTCTGCAGGCGCCCCTGGTCGTCGACGAACCGGACGACGGTGCGCCAGTAGTCCGATCCCTCCAGGACGGTCGCCGCCGTCGTGCCGCGGTTCGCGTCGATCTGCGCGTCGTTCAGGAACGCCCCGCCCAGAGCGATCACGGCCAGCAGCGTCAGCGTGGCGCCGACCCCGGCGACGATCTCCGGAACGCGGTAGCGCACCCGGCTCAGGAGGCGGCCCGCCGCGGCCCGGGTCTCGGTCAGCACGTCGCCCGTCGGACTGGTCACGATCGGCGAGTCTAGGAAGCGCCGGCCACCCGGGTGTGGCCGGGACCTCGCCCCGGGACGCCACGCCGGTACGGCGCGTTGCCTACTCTCGGATTGTGACTGTCGCACCGGCCACCACCGCGTTGCGCGTCCGCACCCGCCCGCTCCGGCTGGACGGACCGCTCCTGGACACCCTCCCCGGCGACGCCGACCCGCTGAGCTGGGTCCGTGGCGACGCCGGGGGTGACGAGGGGATCGTCGGCTGGGGCGAGGTCGCCCGGTTCACCGGTTCCGGCCCCGACCGGTTCGCCGAGGCCGACCGGTGGTGGCGCTCGGTGGTGGACGGTCTCGACGGCCACAGCGACGACGTCCGGCTGCCCGGCACCGGTGCGGTCGCGTTCGCGTCCTTCACCTTCGACGACGACGCCCCCGGCTCGGTCCTGGTGGTGCCGCGGGTGGTCGTCGGGCGGCGCGGGTCCCGGGCGTGGATCACCGAGATCACCCCGGCGGACGCGCCGTTCGCGCAGGCGGCGATCCGGCCGCCGGCCCCGGTGCGCCCCGGCGGGCGGCTGCGCTACGCCGACGGCGACGTGCCCGCGCACCGCTACCGGGTCGCCGTCGCCGAGGCGGTGCAGCGGATGCGCGCCGGGGAGCTGGCGAAGGCGGTGCTCGCGCACGACCTGCTGGCGCACGCCGACGCGCCGCTCGATCCACGGTTCCTGCTGCACGGGCTCGCCCGGCGCTACCCGACCTGCTGGAGCTTCGCCGTCGACGGCCTGGTGGGTGCCACCCCGGAGCTGCTGCTGCGGCTCGACGGGCAGACCGTCGAGTCCCGGGTGCTGGCCGGGACGATGTGGCCCTCCGGTTCCGGCGCCGACGTCGGCACCGCGCTGTACGGCTCGGCGAAGGACCGCCGCGAGCACGCCTACGCCGTCGACTCGCTGGCCGCGTCGCTGCGCCCGCTGGTCGCCGAGCTGGCCGTGCCGGACACCCCGGCCGTGCTGACCCTGCCGAACGTGTCGCACCTGGCCAGCGACGTGCGCGCCCGGCTCGACCCGGACCGGCCCGCGTCGCTGCTCACGCTGACCGGCGCGGTGCACCCGACCGCCGCCGTGGGCGGCACCCCGACCCCGGACGCGACCGCGCTGATCAGCGAGATCGAGGGGCTCGACCGCGGCCGCTACGCGGGCCCGGTCGGCTACGTCGACGCCGACGGCGGCGGCGAGATGGGCATCGCGCTGCGCTGCGCGGAGCTGCAGGGCCGCACCGCGCGGCTGTTCGCCGGGTGCGGGATCGTCGCCGACTCCGATCCGGACGCCGAGGTGCGCGAGGCCGCCGCGAAGATGCGGGCGGTGCGCGACGCGCTGGAGGGCTGACCGGATCAGTCCCGCACCGGGAGCACGTATCCGGTCAGCAGGCCCAGCACCTGGGCGTGCAGGTCGTCGGGACCCAGCCGGCCGGAGCCGTGGTACCAGCGGGACACCGACAGCAGCATCCCGTTGATCAGGTTCACCATGGTCGGGATGTCCAGGTCGTCCCGGACGACCCCGTCCTGCACACAGTCGTGCAGCAGCTTCTCCGCGGCGTGGTTGACGTCACGGGCCCACGACCGGTAGTTCCGCAGAGCCTGCGGCGAGAGCTGGTGCTCGTCCGCGGTGAGCACCCGGTAGTAGGTTCGGTACCGGACGGCCGAGTCCACCTGCAGCCGCAGGTATGCCTCGAGCTTCTCGCGCGGGGACCCGTCGCTCGTGACGATCTCCTCGACGCCGTGCCGGAGCGGGTAGATGACCTGCTCGACGATGGTCTCCAGCAGCCAGCCCTTGGAGTCGACGTACTGGTAGAGCGTGGGCTTGCTGACCCCGGCCTCGGCCGCGACGTCGCTGATCGTGGCGTCGACGTAGCCCTTGCGCTCGAACACCCTCGCCGCGGCGTCGACGAGTTCCTGGACGCTGGTGGCTCGCTGCCGTGCCATCCCTCTCCTTCTCGGTGCCGCGGCCCCGCCGGGCACCCTTGTCGAACGTTACCGGCCGGAACGCACCGTTCAGCGCGGCGGCGGGCGGACGGCGGCGTCGAGCCGGATGCACTCGGCGTTGAGATACCCGTTCTCGACGATCGAGCGGACCATCCTCGCGAACTCCTCGGGCCGCCCCATCCGGGGCGGCTCGAGGAGGGTCTGCTCGATCCCGGCCCGGACCCGGTCCGGCAGCGAGCCGGTCATCGGCGTCTCGAACAGCCCGGGTGCGATCGTGTTGACCCGCACGCCGGTGCCCGCCAGGTCCCGCGCGACCGGCAGCGCCAGCCCGATCACACCGGCTTTGCTGGCGCTGTAGGCGGCCTGGCCGCTCTGCCCGTCATAGGCCGCCCCGGATGCCGTGTTGATCATGACGCCGCGTTCGCCGTCCTCGTCCGGCTCGTTCGCCAGCATCGCCGCGACCGCGACCCGCATGACGTTGAAGGTGCCGCACAGGTTGATCCGCATGACGCGTTCGAAGTCCTCGAGCGCCGCCGGGCCGCGCCGGGAGACGATTCGGGCCGCATCAACCACCCCGGCGGTGTTGACCCCGATGTGGACCGCGCCGAACTCGGCCAGCGTCCGCTCCAGCGCGCGTTCCACCGCGCCGGCGTCGGCCACGTCGGCCTCGATCCCGATCGCCGCGGGCAGCTCCGCCGCGAGTGCCGTCGCACCGGTCCCGTCCCGGTCCAGCACGGCCACCGACGTGCCGGACTGAGCCAGGTGGGTGCACACGGCCCGGCCGAGGCCCGACGCACCGCCGGCGACCATCGCGACCTTCCCCGTCACGTTCATTCGCCGACGAACCCCGGCTCGCGGCGGGCGGCGAAGGCCCGCAGTCCCTCCGCGAAGTCCCGGCTGCCGGTGTACTCCTCGCAGGCGGCCAGCTCGTAGGCCAGCGCATCCTCCAGCGGACGCTCCAGACCGGTGTCGACGACGTCCTTGATCCCCGCCAGGCCGAGCGGGCTGAGCCGGCCGATCCGGTCGGCGAGCTGCTGGGCGGCGGCGGCCAGCCGGTCGTCGTCGACCACCTCGGTGACCAGGCCCGCCTCGTACATCCGCTCGGCGCTCCAGCTCTCCGCGGTGAACAGCAGTTGCTTGGCCCGGTTCGCCCCGATCCGCCGGGGCAGCCGTGTCGCGCCGCCCGCGGCCGGGAACATGCCGTACCGGGCATGCCCATCGGCGAAAGTGGCACTGCGGGCGGCCAGCACCAGGTCACAGGCCAGCACCAGCTCCAGCCCGCCGGCGACCACACCGCCGTGCACGGCCGCGATCACCGGTTTCGGGTGCCGGGCGACCTGGTCGAACAGCCCGGCGGCCCGGCGCAGGAAGCGGGCCACCCCGGCGCCGCCCAGCTCGTCGAGCACCCGGGTGAGGTCGGCGCCGGCGCAGAACATCGGACCGGCCCCGGCGAACACGACCGAGCGCACGGCACGATCTCCCTCGGCCGTGCGCAGCGCGGACGCGACGCCGTCGAGCAGCTCGACCGACAGCGCGTTGCGCCGCTCGGGCCGGTTCAGGGTGATCCAGGCGGCGCTGCCCCGGACCTCGAACCGGACGTCGTCCTGTGTCACGCGTCGTCACTCCGTTCGGTGGTGCGGTGATCGGGTCCGCGCTGAGCGTCGGCGCGGATGATCGCCGGCCCGGACGGGTCGACGATGCTGCCGAAGAGCTCGCGGTTGTGTGCGTGCGCGAGATGGTGGGTGTCGAAGGTGGACTCCACCGTGGAGCGCATGCCCTGCAGGTCGAGCGCCCGATTGACCGCACGCTTGGCCAGCCGGATGCCGAACTGCGGGCGGGCTGCGATCCGCCGGGCGAGCGCCAGCGTCTCGGCCTCCAGGTCCGCCCGTGCGACGACCCGGTTCACCATGCCGAGCGCACGGGCGTCCTGTGCACCGATCGGCTCACCGGTGAACAGCATCTCCTTCGCGCGGCGGTGTCCCAGCTCCCACGGGTGCACGAAGTACTCGGCCGCCGCCGCACCGAACGCGCTGGTCGGGTCGAGAAAGACGGCATCGTCGGCGGCGACGATGAGGTCGCACGGCCAGATCAGCTCCAGCGCCCCGCCGATCGCGCGGCCCTGCACCTGCGCAATCAGCGGCCGGGGCAGTTCCCGCCAGCGCAGGCACAGGCCCAGGAAGACCTCCTCCTCCACGGCGTACCAGCCCTCGGCGCCGGGGGCGGCGAAGCCGCCGGTGAGCGTGCGCGGGGTGACGCCGTCCATGTCGAAGGCCCGGTCGAGGTTCAGGTCGTGACCGGCGGAGAAGTCGTCCCCCTCGGCGGCGAGGACGATCACCCGGACCGACTCGTCGCGGACGGCAGCCTGGTAGGCGTCGTCGAGCTCGTGCAGCATCCGCCGGTCCTGCGCATTGAGCTTCGCCGAGCGGGTCAGCACCACCCTGGCGACCCCGTCGGCGGGGTGTTCGAGCCGCACCCGCGGCCGGGTGCTGTCCTCGTCGTTCATGTCCGGTTCCTTCCCAGGACGGTGACGGCCGCGACCGCGGCGTCTGGTCCGAGATAGCCGCCCGCGTTCTCGGCGATCGCGTACCGTGCGCCGTCGACCTGCCGGGCCCCGGCTCGGTCGCGCAGCTGGTCGGCCAGCTCGACCACCTGAGCAAGCCCGGTGGCGCCCAGCGGATGTCCCTTCGACTGCAGCCCGCCGCTCGGGTTGACCGGGAGCCGGCCACCGATCCGGGTCGCCCCGTCGCGGAGCAGGGCCGGGGCCGCACCCTCGGCGCACAGCCCGAGCTGTTCGAGGACGATCAGCTCGGCGGGCGCGGCCGCGTCGTGGCACTCGACGACGTCGATATCGCCGGGTTCGACGCCGGCCGCCAGGAACGCCCGCCGGGCCACCTCGGGCACCAGCTCGCCGTACTGTCCGGGGCTCCCGGAGCCGAGCGCGGTCGCGAGCAGCCGGACCGGGTCCGCACCGTCCCGCCGCGCGCGACCGGGCGTCGTCAGCACGACCGCCGCCGCGCCGTCGGACAGCGGGGCGCACATCGGCACCGTCAGCGGACCGGTGACCCGCCGGGCGCAGAGCACGTCGGCGACGGTCAGCTCCCGGCCGTACTGCGCCTTCGGGTTGAGCGCCCCGTGCGCGGCGTTCTTGACCGCGACCGTGGCGAAGTCCTCCGGCGTCGCGCCGGAGGACTCCTGGTACCGGGCGGCGAAGCGGGCGTAGACATCCATGAACACCGATCCGGTGTCCCGGCTCCCGAGCTCGTCGCGGATCTCGTCGAGCCGCTCCTGGTCCAGCGCCGAGGTCAGCGCCGCCTGGGCTCGTCCCTTCTCCGCCACGACCAGCTTCTCGGCCCCGATCGCGGCCGCGCTCTCGGTCTGCCCGGACGCCACCGCGAGCCACGCCTGGTGCAGCGCCGTCGCCCCGGAGGCGCAGGCGTTCTCGACGTTGACCAGCGGGACCCCGGACAGCCCGGTCGCCCGGATCGCGTGCTGGCCGCGGACCGACTCCTGGCCCTGCAACAGACCGCCGAGGACGTTGCCGTAGTAGATCGCGCCGATCGCCGGATCGGCCGCGGTCCTCCCGGCGTCGGCCAGCGCCTCTCCGGTCGCCTCGGCGACCAGCGAGGAGACCGGCCGGTCCGGATGCTTCCCGAAGCGGGTCATCCCGACCCCGCTGACGACGACCTCACGCACGGTGCTCATCCTCGGTCCCGCGACGGTCCTCATAGTCCTTGGCCAGGCCGAGCATCAGTCCACGGGCCAGCGTAGAGCGGTCCACCGCCATCACCCGCTTGCAGGAGATGAGCCCGGGCAGTTCGGCGACGGCGGAGTCGATGGTCGCCTGGTCCGGCGCCTCGAAGAGCATGAAGAACTCGCTCGTCTCGATGTCGCCGCAGCCGCCGAGCCAGACGACCGGTCCGCGCGGCGGGTCCTCCAGCGAGCCTGCCACCACCCGGGCCATCGGCTGCAGGTGGTCGCGGGTGACGTCACCACCCTCGCCGAGCGCCTGACGGACGAGGAACTTCATGTGCGCACCTCCGGGTGGTCGTGGGCGCCGGCGGTTCCGGCCTGCTTGAGCCGGAACTTCTGGATCTTTCCGGTCTCGGTCCGCGGCAGGTCGTCGACGAGGCGCACGTAGCGGGGAACCGCGAAACGCGGCAGCTTCTGCCGGCAGGCCGTGACGATCTCCTCCGAGGTCGGGGCATGCCCGGCGCGGGCCACCACGGCGACCGCGATCTCCTCCTCGCCGAACTCCGAGGGGACCGGGTAGGCCGCCGACTCCGCCACCCCGTCGATCATGTTGACCACGTCCTCGACGGTCTGGGCGGCGACGTTCTCCCCGCGGCGCCGGATCATGTCCTTGATCCGGTCGACGTAGTGCAGGAAGCCGTCGGCGTCGAGGTAGCCGGCGTCGCCGGTGTGCAGGCCGAAGTTCCGCAGGACCTCGAGCGACGTTGCCGGCTGGTTCCAGTAGCCGGAGAAGGTCGACCACGGCTCGTCGCAGCCGACCACGATCTCGCCGGTCTCCCCGGCGGGCAGCTCCCGGTCGTGCTCGTCGACGATCCGGACCCGGTACGGCAGGTAGGCACGCCCGCATGCGCCCTTGCGCCCGTCCAGGTTGAACACCGAGATGTTGCTCTCGGTGCTGGCGTAGGCCTCGAACACCTCGAACCCGAAGCGCTCGGTGAACGCGTCCCCCACCGCCGTCGGACGCGGGGCCAGCAGGCCCCTGGTGATCGTGTGGTCGCGATCGGCCGCGGAGGGCTCCTGTGCCAGCAGGAAGTGCCCCACCGAGACGACGGCGTGCATGGCCGTGGCGCCGAACGCCCGTGCCTGCTCGAAGTAGGCCGCGCCGCTGAACCGGCGGACGAAGCCGCACCGCGCACCGGAGAGCAGGCAGGCGCCGACGTTCATGTACCGGCCGCCGGCGTGGAACAGCGGCAGGATCGAGATCAGCGTGTCCTCGGTGGTCAGGGCGAGGGCACCGGCCGTGCGCTGGGCGATCCGGAAACAGTGGTGGTGCGGGAGCAGGGCTCCCTTGGGCAGGCCGGTCGTCCCAGAGGTGTACATGATCGCCGTGGGCGAGCTCGCCCGGATCTCGGCGGAGGTCCGCAGCTCCACCGTGGGACCGGCCAGCATCTCCTCGACCGAGGGCGACGGCCCCGGCTCCGGCTCCGCCGAACCGTCGAGCGGCCCGGCCGACACCAGCACCGGGGCCCCGCCGTCGGGTAGCGCCGCGACCAGCGCGTCCCGGAACCGTGGTGCCACGACCGAGGCCGTCGGGTCGGCGTCGGCCAGCACGTGCCGCATGCTGGCGCCGACCAGGGCCGGGTTCACCGGGACCTCGACCGCCCCCAGCTTGGACAGTGCGATCCCGACCTGGACGACCCGCAGGTCGTTCTCCAGCAGGGTCGCGACCCGGTCCCCGATCCCGATCCCGAGCTCACGCAGCCCGGCGGCGATGGTGCTCGCCGACCGGTCCAGCTCGCCGTAGGTCAGGGTGCTGCCGTCGTCCTGCACCAGGCACTCGCGGTCGGGATCATGCGCGGCCCATCGTTCGACGACCACGCTGAACACCCGGTCCATCGGGTCGAGCTCGAAGGGCAGCGGTGCGTCCAGCGAGGTCGGCGGTGTCCAGCTCACGACGTGCCCTGCGGTGGCGCGGGGACACGCTCGCGCTCCGCGGTGGTCAGGCAGCCGCGGCACTTCACGACCCGCAGCCAGCCCCGGTAGTCGGCCAGCCGGTAGCGGTGCAGCTCGGCCGCGCCGCAGGCCGCGCAGACACCGTCCACGTGCTCGACGGGCTCGTCCAGGGTCTTCTCGGTTGCTTGGGGGTACAGCATGTCACTCTCCCTCCGCGCCGGACACCGCACCGCGGGCCCGCGTCTCGGTCGTGTAGATCCCGTCCCGCAGGTCCCGCCGGACGGCCTCGTCGCTGCGCCGGGACGGCGCTCCGTAGCCGCCACCACCCGGCAGCTGGACCGCGATTACGTCACCGGCGCCGAACTGGACCCCGGCCCGCTTGCTCAGCCGGAACTCGGCGCCCGGCACGTCCTCGGACGCAACCGGACGACCGGTCGCCGCGTCCGCGATCCCGGCCACCACCTCCGGATCTGCCAGCTCCCGGCCGGCGGCCCACTCCCCGACGGCGGCGCGGTACACGGTGATCGACGCCAGGGCACCGGCACCGCCGCCGATCACCCCTTTGGTCGGGAACCGGCACTGGTCGACCTGGTAGAGCGATTCGACGTCGACCTGCGGGGAGAGCAGCACCCGGTTCGCCGGGCCACCGCGGTGCTCGCCGGGTCCCGCGGTGTCGGCGACGAACTCGCGTTCCAGGATCAGCACCGGGTAGGCGATCTCGTCGAGCTCGATCGAGGGTTCGACGCAGTTGCCTCCCTCGACCAGGGTGAACGCGCAGCCGTCGCCGCGCCGGGTACCGCCGTAGGGGCCGGAGAACGGCCGCATCGCGACGAACGGCACCGGCGCCGGGCCGCGGTCGTCGAGCCCCGCGAACCCGATCACCGAGACGTCGTCGTAGTTCTCGCCGACGGCCAGCTCCGGGTCGGCCTGCGAGAGGGCCTGTTTGACCAGGTTCAACGCCTTGGTCAGCAGCATGGTGTGCCCGGCGTTGGTCGACATTGGCGGCAGAGCGTGCAGGCACGATCCGGGCGGGACGACGACGTCGATCGGCCGGTAACCGCCGGCGTTCGGCGTGATCCCGGTCTGGTCCAGGATCGCGGCGACCCCGAGGTGCGCGGCGCAGACGGTGTCCGACCACTGCGAGGCGTAGCCGAACCACTCGGCGCGGCAGCTGCCGGAGTAGTCGACCTCCACCCGGTCGGCGTGCTTGCGCACGGTGCAGCGCAGCAGCATCGGATTGCCGGCGGCGTCGTTGTCCAGGTGGTCCTGCGCCTCGTAGACGCCGTCCGGGATCCGGGTGAGCGCGTGCCGCACGAGTCGCTCGGAGTAGTCCACCGTGTACTGGGCAGCGCTGCGGTAGGCGGCGGCGCCGTAGCGCCGCAGATAGTGCCCGACCATGTCGGCACCGAGCTGCAGCGCCGACCGGATCACCTGCAGGTCGTTCACCGACAGGTCCGGGATCCGGGTCTGCTCGGTGAACAGCTCCAGCGTCTCGGTGACCAGCTCCCCTTCCCGGTAGAGCCGCCGAGGGGTGATCTTGATTCCTTCGGCGTACATGTCCCGCTGCAGACCGGCGCCCAGGCCGCCGGGGACCGGGCCGCCGATGTCGAGCCAGTGCGTGATGCTGACGGCGAAGCCCATCAGCTCGTCGCCGTCGAAGATCGGCATCAGGGCACCGACGTCGTTGACATGGCTACCGCCGCGGTACGGGTCGTTGTAGACGACCACGTCGCCGGGCCGGAAGTTCTCCGCTCCGAAGTGTTCGATCGCCATCCGCGCGTAGAACTGGTTGATCACGTAGTGCCCGGGCGCCGCGGTCGCCATCGCGATCGCGTCGAAGTCCAGGTCGCGATCCGGGTCGCGCGGCCCGAGCAGGCCGATCCCGAAGTCGTTGACCTCGTTCAGCAGCGGGCTCAGCGCAGCAGTGTTGATCTTCAGCTGCATCTGCAGGGAGACGAACCGCAGCGCGTGCCGGAGCACCTCGGCGGTGGTGAGATCGAGGCCGTAGGTGGACCGGATCTCGTCGGCGGTCGGGGTGATGCTCGTGCTCATCGGACGCTCTCCTCAAGCTCGACCACGATGTCGCCGACCTGGTTGACCCGGGCGACGTCGCCCGGGACCAGGACGCCGGTGTAGCTGGGTGCCTCGATGACGGCAGGGCCGCGCACGATCTGGCCCGCCGCGAGCTCCTCCGCCCCGAAGACCGACGCGGTGACGCGTTCTCCGCCGACGACGATGTCCCGGCCGGCGCGCGGTGGTGCCGGATCGGTCCGGGTCAACGCGGGCGGGCGCGGCGCCCGGGACTCTGGGACCACCAGCCGGACCCGCAGGTTGGCGATCTGCACCGGCGCCGGCAGCTGGTAGCCGTACTGGCGCCGGTGCGCCTCGCCGAACTGCTCCGCCAGGTGCGCGGCCGGATCCGGCTGGGTCGGGTCGACCAGCGCCGGGAGCTCCCACCGCTGCCCGGCGTACATGCCGTCGACGACGAACTCGGCGTGCGCGTCGGGATGCCCGAACCGTTCGCGGACCTTCACGGCGGTCTCACGCATCGTCGCGAACGCGCCGGCGGCTACCTCCTCAGTCGCGATCGCCATCACCGGGACGACCTCCTCGTCGAATCCGGCCCCCTCCAGCAGGCCGAACGCCGAGAACACGCCGGCCAGCGCAGGGAAGACCACCCGGGGCATCTCCAGGATCCGGGCGACCTGGGTCGCGGCGAGCGGTCCGGCGGCACCGTAAGCGAGCAGACCGAACTCGCGAGGATCAACGCCCCGGTAGACGGTGAGCTGACGGATTGCCTCGGCCATGTTGTGGATCGCGACCTGGGCGACGGTGCCCGCAACCTGCTCGGGAGTGGTCGCGAGCCCCTCGGCAAGTGGACCGAACGCGCGCTCGGCCGCCGCGGTGTCGGGCCGGATCTCCCCACCGAGCGGGATCTTCGGATCCAGCCAGCCGAGCAGCAGCAGCGCGTCGGTCACGGTCGGGACCTCCCCACCGCGGCCGTAACAAGCAGGCCCGGGGACGCTGCCCGCGCTCTGCGGCCCGACCGCCACCCCGCCCGCGGCGTCCAGTGCGGCGATGCTGCCGCCCCCGGCCCCGATGCTGTGGATCTCGAGCACCGGCATGCTGACGATCAGGTCGTGCTCCAGTTCCAGCTCACGCTTCGTCGAGGCCCTGCCCTCGGTGATAACGGCGACGTCGGTGCTGGTCCCGCCCATGTCGAAGCCGACCAGGTTCGGCTGTCCCAACGAGCGGGAATAGCTCTGCACCCCCATCACGCCGCCGACGGGGCCACTGTTCAGCGTGGTCACCGGGCGTGCGGAGACGGCGGCGGGACTGCTCACCCCGCCGTCGTTGGTCATGAAGTTCAGAGGTGCAGCGTGCCCGGCACCGGCGAGCCGCTCCTCGACCGAGCGGGTGTAGCTCTGCATCAGTGGCCGGGCGTAGGCGTTGAGGACACAGGTGGAGAGCCGGTTGTACTCCCGCGGGAACGGGGCGACCGCCGAGGAGAGACTGACCCCGACGTCGGGATAGCGCTCCCGGATCAGCTCGGCCGCCCGCTCCTCGTGGGCAGGGAACTTGTAGGCGTGCAGGAAGCAGACCGCGATGCTCCGGCAGCCCTGCTCGTACAACTCGTCCACCTCGGCGAGCAGGCCCGCCTCGTCGAGCGGGAGGAGCACCGATCCATCGGCGCGTACCCGCTCGGCGACCGAGCGGCGCAGGTGCCGCTCGACGATCGGCCGCAGTTCGTGCGGCCGTCGCCAGCGGGGGTCGGTGAGCGCGTCGGCGGAGCGCCAGCCCCTCCCCATGTCGAGCAGGTCCCGGAAGCCCCGCGTCGTCAGCAACCCGACCAACGCGCCCCGCCGGGTGAGGATCGCGTTCAACGCGACCGTCGTGCCGTGCACGACGCTCTCCACCTCGCCGGGTTCGAGTTCGGCCTTGCCCACCGCACTCAGCAACCCCGCGGCCAGCTCCCCGTGCGTGGTGAGCGATTTCGTCGCCATCCGGATCTCGTCCCCATCGGCAACCACGAGATCGGTGAACGTTCCACCGGTGTCGATCCCGATCCGCACCATTGCGTCGGTCCCTTCGTCGCTCTTCCGGATCCCGCCCGAGCCGTCGGCATCCACTACTGCATCTAATCTTTACTAACCCGATAGTAATAATTGACCCTATGCCCGTCAACGTCGACGGACCTCACCCGTCGACTATCGCCTCGGGCGGGACCCAGAGGTCCGGCTGCTCACTCCGGTCCGGCGGGCGCGCGCGCCCGCTCCGCCATCACCACCTCCTCCGCCATGAGCACCGGCTCGGCGAGCCCGTCACGACGACAGCGAGGAACGACATCGGGATGCCGACGGGGATCTCCGAGGAGCTGGGTGTGTCCAGGACGAGGACACCACGGCCTACGAGACCACTCCCACCATCAGGCCCGCCGCGGCGGCGGCCGAGGTGCACCGCCGCGACCAGATCCCGAGCACCATCGGCGCACAGAAGGCCGCGGACAGGAACCCCGTGGCCGCGATGTAGAGCGGGACGAGGGACTCCACGGTGGATCGAGCGCGAAGATCTTCGACGGTCCGGCGCGTGGCTCACTGACGTGCTGCTGTCCCGCTACCGGGATCTCGGCGAACACCTCGATGTCGAGCCGGTCCCGCCCGGCCGCCTGACCGCGCGCGGCCAGCGCCGTCGCGACCACCGTCGCCACCCCGAGTGCCGCCACCGCCGCCACGGCCATCGCCCGGCGCTGTTCCACGCCGGCTCGCCCAAATCCGCGGTTATTACTTACTAGCAAGTAATAATTCACGCACCGAAGAGGGTCAGTTCACGACTGTGCATCGGCTCGGGCCTCCGCGGCCGCGGAGTCATACCACGGCCTCGCCCACAGCTACCTGCAGCGCGGCGTGCGCGTCCCGCAGCCCGCTGCGGGAGGCGGCGACCCGCACCAGCCGCCGCCCGGACCCGGTCCGGGCCGCCAGCTCCGCCGGGTCGCCGGACCAGTCCACGGCCGTCCAGCCCAGCGCGCGGGCCAGGCCGAGCAGATCGGCGCCGGTGGGGGTGCCGAACACCCGCTCGAACGCGCTCGCGTGCTCCGGCCCGCCCTGTTCCAGCAGGTGGAAGATGCCGCCGCCGTCGTCGTCGAGCACCACCACGGTCAGGTCCGGGGCGGGCTCCGAGCGGCCCAGCACGAGACCGGTGGTGTCGTGCAGCAGGGTCAGGTCGCCGAGCAGCAGCGTGGTCGGCCCGGCGTGCGCCAGCGCGGCGCCGACGGCCGTGGAGACGGTGCCGTCGATCCCGGCCACCCCTCGGTTGGACCGGATCACCAGGCCGTCCCGGGGCACCGCGGCGAGCGCGACGTCGCGCACCGGGTTCGACGAGCCGAGCACCAGCTGCGCGCCGTCCGACTGCTCGGCGACCAGGTCCCTGGCCAGCCGCAGGCCGGGCGCGCCCGCGGCGAGCTCGCCGTCCAGGGCGGCGTCGAGGGCCTTCGACGCGGCCCGGTCGGCGGCGCCCCAGGCGTAGGCGAAGTCGTCCGGCGGGGCGAGCGCGGGCAGCGCGCCGACCGCCCGGACGGTGCCCGGCACGTCGGTCCAGGTGTCGCCGTCCGGGCCGGGATCGGCGTACACCGCGACGTCCGGGTCCGCGAGCAGCTGGGCGACCGCGCGGTGCAGGGTCGGCCTGCCGAGCACCACCACCTGGGACGGCCGCAGCTCCGGCCGGTCGAGCAGCCACGGCGCCGCGCGCAGCGCGTGCCGCCACCACGGCGACGACGGCTCCGCGGCGAGCGGGGCCCCGCCGAGCAGCCCGGGATCGGCGGCCGGACCGCCGGATCCGGCGATCACCAGGGTGCGGGCGGCCGGGTCCAGCGGCAGCGGCGGCAGCGTGCGGACCGGCCGGGGCGCCACCGTCCAGCCGGCGCCACCGGGGCGCCCGCCCGGGATCCCCGGGCCGAGCAGGTCCCGCGACCCCGGGCGCGGCGCGCCCGGGGAGCCGGCGACAGCGGCAGGATCGGCAGAGTCGGTGTCGGGGACCAGCGGCTCGGCGTAGGGCAGGTCCAGCTGGACCGGGCCCGGCCCGCCGGAGCCGCCGCCGGTCGCCGCGGCCAGTGCCCGGGCCACCCCGGACCGCCAGCGGCGGACCTCTGCCTCCGACACCCCGGACACCCCGGAAGGCACCGCGAGCGAGCCGGACCAGCGCACGGCGGTCCCGAAGATCCCAGCCTGGGCGATCGTCTGGCTGGCCCCGGTGCCGACCAGCTCGGGCGGGCGGTCCGCGGTCAGCGCGAGCAGCGGCACCCCGGCGTGCGCGGCCTCCAGCACCGCCGGGTGCAGGTTCGCGACCGCCGTCCCGGACGTCACGACGACCGGGACCGGGCGGCCGGACGCCACGGCCAGGCCGAGCGCGAGGAAGCCGGCGGTGCGCTCGTCGATCCGCACGTGCAGCCGGAGCAGCCCGAGCTCGTCCGCGCGGGCCAGCGCGAACGCCGGCGGCGCGTTGCGGGACCCGGGGCAGAGCACCGCGTCGGTGACGCCGGAGCGCACCAGCTCGTCGACGATCACCCTGGCCTGGGCGGTGGAGCCGTTCACCGTCCCGACCCTAGGCCGGTCGCCGCGGTTCCCGCCGCGACGCCGATCACGGCCCCGGCCGCCCGGGCCGCGCGGCCGCCGGCGCGCGGTCGGCGTCCGGCAGCGGGAGGTACTCGTGGTCGGCCATGTGCCCCAGTCTGACGGTCGCCGGGGACCCGGTGTGGCCCGGCCACGTCGGGCACCGACCGCGGATGTGGTCACAACCGGTGAAAACGTCACCCTCTCGTCCTATCGTGACGCAACCGACCGAGGTAACCAGTCTCACGATGGGGAGAGACCGTGTCCGACACACAACCCGGCCAGACCGCGGCCGATCGGCCGCACACGCCGATCGTGCGGGTCGTCGCCGCGAGCATGCTGGGCACGACGGTCGAGTGGTACGACTACTTCCTCTACGGCGTCGCGGCCGCGCTGGTGTTCCCGATGGTGTTCTTCCCGGACAGCGAGGGCGCCGTCGGGATCCTGCTGTCGATGGGCACCTTCGCGGTCGGGTTCATCGCCCGCCCGCTCGGCGGCCTGGTGTTCGGTCACTACGGCGACAAGATCGGCCGCAAGAAGCTGCTGGTGCTGTCGCTGCTGATGATGGGCTTCGCGACGTTCGCGATCGGCCTGCTGCCCGGCTACGCCACGATCGGCATCCTGGCGCCGATCCTGCTGGTGCTGCTGCGGATCATCCAGGGCTTCGCGCTCGGCGGCGAGTGGGGCGGGGCGGTGCTCATCGTCTCCGAGCACGGCAGGCCCGAGCACCGCGGGTTCTGGGCGAGCTGGCCGCAGGCCGGCGCCCCGGCCGGGCAGCTGCTCGCCCAGGCGATGCTCGGCGTGATGGCGCTGGTGCAGTCCGAGGAGGCGTTCCTGTCCTGGGGCTGGCGGATCCCGTTCCTGCTGTCGGCGGTGCTGGTGCTGATCGGGCTCTACGTCCGGCTCGCCGTCGAGGAGTCCCCGGTGTTCCGGGAGGCGCAGGCGAAGGCCGCCGAGCGCAGCGCCGCCGGGGAGAAGGAGACGATGCCGATCCTGGACGTGCTGCGCGAGTACCCGCGCGAGGTGCTCACCGCGATGGGCGCCCGCTTCGCGGAGAACGTCTCGTACTACATCTTCACCATCGTCATCGCGACCTACCTGCAGGAACGGTTCGACCTGCCGTCGTCGTTCGTGCTGGGTGCGGTGCTGATCGGCGCCGCCGTCCACCTGGTGACCATCCCGGTCTGGGGGGCGATCTCGGACCGGGTCGGCCGCAAGCCGGTGTACCTGTTCGGCGCGGTCGGCGTCGGGCTCTGGGCGTTCGTGTTCTTCTACCTGATCGACACCCAGAGCTTCGCGCTCACCGCGCTGGCGGTGACCGTCGGCCTGGTGCTGCACGGCGCCATGTACGGCCCGCAGGCGGCGTTCCTGTCCGAGCTGTTCGGCACCAAGGTGCGCTACTCCGGCATCTCGATCGGGTACCAGCTGGCCTCGGTGTTCGCCGGTGGGCTGGCCCCGCTGATCGCGGCGTCGCTGCTGGTCGCGACCGGCAGCGGGTACGCGATCGCGGCCTACATCGCGGCCAGCTCGGTGGTGACGATCATCGCGGTCGCCGCCTACTCCGAGACCCGCACCCGGCGGCTCGACGGCGCCGAGCTGCAGCGCAGCTGAGCGGCCCGGCTCCCGGGGGCGTAGAACGGGTACCACCCGATCTCCGTCCCCCGGGAGCCGACCGATGCCACGCACCGACCTGACGATCGCCACGCCGGACGGCGACGCCCCGGCGTCGCTGCACACCCCCGACGGCGACGGGCCCTGGCCCGGCGTGATCCTCTACGTCGACGCCGGCGGGGTGCGCAGGGCCATGCACGACATGGCCGCGCACCTCGCGGCACTCGGTTTCGCGGTGCTGCTGCCCGACGTCTACCACCGGCACGGCGACTGGGCCCCGTTCGACATGTCGACGGTCTTCGCCGACGACGCCGAGCGGGAACGCCTGATGGGCATGGTCGGCTCGCTGGAGCCGCGGCTGGTCGCCGTCGACGCCGAGGCGTGGGTGACCGCGCTGCTCGACCGGCCCGAGGTGGCCGGCCCCCGGATCGGGGTCACCGGCTACTGCATGGGCGGGGTGATGAGCCTGCGCACCGCGGGCACCCAGCCGGAGCGGGTGGCCGCGGCGGCGTCGTTCCACGCCGGGAACGTCGCGACCGACGACCCGGCGAGCGTGCACCGGCTGGCCGACCGGATCCGGGCGACCGTGTACGTCGCGGGCGCCGAGAACGACCGCGGCTTCCCCGACGAGCAGCGCGCCCGGCTCGAGGCCGCGCTGGGCGACGCCGGCGTCGAGCACACCGTCGAGATCTACCCGGCCGCGCACGGCTTCGCCGTCGCCGACACCCCCGCCCACGACGCGGCCGCCGAGCAGCGGCACTGGGAGGCCCTGCACCGCCTGCTCGCCGCGCACCTCTGACCGGCCGTGCCCGGTGATCACGGATCGGGAACCGGGCCGGTCGCCGGGCGACCGGATCGGTGCCCGATCCGTGATCACGCGCGGCGCCTGCGGGTAACGTTCCGCGGGAAATGACCGCCACCCTGCACGCCTCCGGCCTCGCCGCCGGGCACGGCGACCGTTCCCTGTTCTCCGGCCTCGACCTGGTCGTCGCCCCGGGCGACGTGATCGGCCTGGTCGGCGCGAACGGCGCCGGGAAGTCCACCCTGCTGTCGATCCTGGCCGGTTCCCGGGCACCGGACGCCGGGACGCTGACGCTCGCCCCGCCGGACGCGACCGTCGGCCTGCTCGCCCAGGAGCCGGACCGGCGCCCCGGCGAGACGGTGGCCGGGTTCCTCGCCCGCCGCACCGGCGTCGCCGACGCGCAGTCCACGATGGACGCAGCGGCGGAGGCGCTCGGCGACGGCATCCCCGGCGCCGACGACCGGTACGCGACCGCGCTGGACCGCTGGCTGGCGCTCGGCGGCGCCGACATGGAGGAGCGCTCCGGCGACGTGCTGCGCGAGGTCGGCCTGGCGATCGACCCGCAGGCGCCGATGACCGGGCTGTCCGGCGGGCAGGCGGCCCGGGCGAACCTGGCCGCGCTGCTGCTGTCCCGCTACGACCTGCTGCTGCTCGACGAGCCGACCAACGATCTCGACCTGGACGGCCTGGCCCGGCTGGAGGCGTTCGTCGGCGCGCTCGGCCGGCGCGGCGGGACCCCGACCGTGCTCGTCAGCCACGACCGGGAGTTCCTGTCCCGCACGGTGAACCGGATCGTCGAGCTGGACCGGGCGCAGCACCGGATCGGGATCTACGACGGCGGCTACGAGTCCTACCTGGCGGAACGGGAGACCGCCCGCCGGCACGCCCGCGAGTCCTACGAGCAGTACTCCGACAAGCTGTCGTCGCTGAAGGACCGCGCCGTCATGCAGCGGAACTGGATGGCCCAGGGCGTGCGCAACGCCCGGCGCAAGACGAAGGACCCGGACAAGAACGTGCGCGCGCTGCGCGCCGAGTCCAGCGAGAAGCAGGCCGCGAAGGCCCGGCAGACCGAGCGCGCGATCGAGCGCCTGGACGTCGTCGAGGAGCCGCGCAAGGAGTGGGAGCTGCGGATGACGATCGCGTCCGCGCCGCGCTCCGGCTCGGTCGTCGCCCGGCTGGACGGCGCCGTGCTGCGCCGCGGCGGGTTCGTGCTGGGCCCGGTGACCGCGCAGGTCGAGTGGGCCGACCGGGTGGTCGTCACCGGCGCGAACGGGGCCGGGAAGTCGACCCTGCTGGCCGCGCTGCTCGGGCGGCTGGAGCCGGAGTCCGGCTCGGCCGGGCTCGGCTCCGGGGTGCTGGTCGGGGAGATCGACCAGGCCCGCGGGGCGTTCCTCGGCGACGACGCGCTGCTGCGCGCGTTCGGCGAGCAGGTGCCGGACTGGCCGGAGTCGGAGGTGCGGACGCTGCTCGCGAAGTTCGCGCTGGGCGCCGAGGCGGTGCTGCGGCCCGCGGCGTCGCTGTCACCCGGCGAGCGGACCCGCGCCGCGCTCGCCCTGCTACAGGCCCGCGGGGTGAACCTGCTGGTGCTCGACGAGCCGACCAACCATCTCGATCTGCCCGCGATCGAGCAGCTGGAGGAGGCGGTCGACGGGTTCGCCGGGACCGTCCTGCTGGTCACCCACGACCGGCGGATGCTCGACACGGTGCGCGCCACCCGCCGCTGGGAGGTCCGCGACGGGGCCCTGCTGGAGTCCTGATCCGGGCACGGCCCCGCCCGGCGGCGTCAGCTCTGGGCCGGCTCCTCGGCGTCGCCCTGGGCGACGATCGCGAAGCGCAGCTCCTGCTCGCCCGCGTCGGTCTGGACCGGCTGCACGTCGAGCACCTTGTCGTCGAGCATCTGGGCCGCGGCCGGCTCCAGGAAGACGGTGATGCCCTCGCCGCGGAGCACAGTGTCCTGCGCGTCGCCGGTCGGGGCCAGCGCCAGCTCCAGGCCCTGCTCCGGGTCCGGAGCGGTGATCCGGAGACCGCCCTCCTCGGGCAGCTCCGCGTCGGTGCTCAGGGTCTTGATGGCCTCGGCAGCGTTCTCGGTGATCGCCAACATCGTCCCCACCGTACGGATGCGGCCGGTCGCGTCCACCGCGGCACCCGGGCACCGGCCCCGTTCGGGTCGCCGATGGGCCCGTGCGCTCGGGGAACATCGAATGTGCTCTACGTCACAACCCGCAGGCCGCGCTCCCGGACGACGGCGCGCAGCACCTCGTCGGACCGGTCGTCGGCGGGCAGCAGGACGGTCAGCTGCAGGCCGTCGTCGGCGGGCAGCTCGAGGATCTCCCGGTCCAGCCGCAGCTCCCCCGCCGGATGACGCCAGCGCAGGGCCCCCCGTGCACCTCGCGGGTGCCGGGCGAGGCGGTCGTCGAGCTCGGCCAGCGCCGCGGCGGGCAGCCCGGCGCGGAACCCGTCCAGCTGCTCCGGCGGCGGGCCGAGCCACACCTGCGCGATCTGCTCGTCGGCGAGCCGGTCCCGGTCCGGGAAGACCTCCCGGGCCCGCGGGTCGACGAGCAGGTAGCGGGTCAGGCTGGGCCGCGGGTCGTCGAGCAGGCCGGAGGCGCCGGCCAGCACGGCGAACGCCCTGGTGTGCGCGAGCACGGTGCCCAGCCGGTCGGTGACCAGCGCGACGCCGGGCTCGACCAGGTCGAGCAGGCGCTGCACGCCCGGCCGGACGCCGTCGCGCGGGACGGGCGACCCGGCCAGGCACTCCGACCCGTCGGTGACCTTGGTGAGGTGCCGCAGGTGCTCGCGGTCGGCCGCGTCCAGCCGCAGCGCGTCGGCCAGCGCGCGCACCACCGCCGACGACGGGTGCCGGTCCCGCCCCTGCTCGATCCGGACCAGGTACTCGACGCTGATCCCGGCGAGCGCGGCGAGCTCGCTGCGGCGCAACCCGGGGGCCCGGCGGCGGGGCCGAGCGGCAGCCCGAAGTCGCCCGGCCGGGCGCCGTCCCGCCGGGTCCGGAGGAACTCGCCCAGCGGGGATCCGGCCACCCGACCGAGGCTACGTCGGCACCGGTCCCGGAGGGTGGCCCTGCCGGGGCCGGCCCGGGCACGGTCTCCCCGGCGCCCCGGGCCGGGCCCACCGTGGGTCCACGACCACATCGTCACTGCTCATCGTCGTCGGCAGCGTCCGGAACGGCCGGTTCGGACCGGTCGTGGCGTCCTGGGTCGCCGACCGTGCCCGGGTGCACGGCGGGTTCGACGTCGACGTCGTCGATCTCGCCGACGTCGACCTGCCGCTCGCGCTGCCCGATCTCTCGCCGAGGGCCGGCGCGCACCCGCGCCCGCCCGGGATGGCCCGGCTGACCGACGCGCTGGAGGCGGCGGGCGCCATCGGTGATCGTGACGCCGGAGTACAACCACAGCTACCCGGCCTCGCTGAAGGCGGCGATCGACTGGCACTTCACCCAGTGGACGGCGAAGCCGGTGGCGTTCGCGTCGTACGGCGGCCCGTCCGGCGGCCGGCACGCGGTGCTGCACCTGGAGAACGTCCTGGCCGAGCTGCACGCCGTCCCGGTGCGCGACGGCCTGAGCTTCGGCGAGTACTACCTGCACTGGGACGACGGGCGCCCGGACGACCCGGCCGCCGAGACGCAGGCCAAGCTGGTCCTCGACAGCCTCGCCTGGTGGGCGGCCGCGCTGGCGCAGGCCCGCGCGGACGCCCCCTACCCCGGGGCGTGAGTGCTCAGCCGAAGGTGTCCGGGTCCGGCCCGATCCGCGTGCCGGTGTGCAGCTTCTCGATCGCCGCGATGTCGTCGTCGGACAGGGTGAAGTCGAAGATCTCGTAGTTCTCCCGGATCCGGTCCGGGTTGTTCGACTTCGGGAACACGATGTTGCCGAGCTGGATGTGCCAGCGCAGCACGACCTGGGCGGCCGAGCGACCGTGCCGCTCGGCGAGCTCGGCCAGCTCCGGGGCCTCCAGCAGGCCCTTGCCCTGGCCGATCGGGCTCCACGCCTCGGTCGCGATGTCGTGCTGCTGGTGGTACTCGCGCAGCTCGCGCTGCACCAGCTGCGGATGGAACTCGATCTGGTTGACGGCCGGCACCGTCGAGGTCTCCGCGGCGAGCCGCTCCAGGTGCGGGATCTGGAAGTTCGAGACGCCGATCGAGCGGACCTTGCCGGCGTCCCGGGCGTCCTCGAGGCCCTGCCAGGTCTCGACGTAGCGGTTCTCGCCGGGCCGCGGCCAGTGGATCAGGTACAGGTCGACGTGGTCCAGCCCGAGCCGGGCCAGGCTCTCGTCGAGCCGGCGGACGGCCTCGGCGCGGCCGTGCCCGTCGTTGTTCAGCTTGGTGGTGACGAACAGCTCGTCGCGCGGGATCCCGGAGTCGGCGATCGCCTGCCCGACGCCCTCCTCGTTGCCGTACATCTGGGCGGTGTCGATGTGCCGGTAGCCCACGTCCAGGGCCGCCTTCACCTTCTCCGCGGTGTGCCCGGCCTCGATCTGGAAGACACCGAAGCCCAGCTGCGGGATCTCGCGGCCGTCGTTCAGCTTGATGGTGGGAACAGACATGTGTCCGGGCTACCCACGCCACCGGCCGGCCATGCCCGCGAGTCGGACTGCTCTCAGCCGGGAATACTCAGGCCCAGACCCGGGCGACCTCCGCGGCGACGGACGCGGCCTGGGCCAGCCCGGCCCGCGCCGATCCGGCCCGGCGGGCCGGATCGAGGACGTTGCGGCCGAACGCCCGGCGGGACCTGCGGTCCGGCTCGACGAACGCCACCCGGGCCAGCGCCGCCAGCGCCTCGGCCTGCGCCCGGGGCCGGGCCGCACCGCCGATGGATCCGCCCAGCGGCGCGAGGACGACGACCCGGCCGTACCCGGCGGCCAGGTCGGCGTTCGCGGTGGACCGGACGCCGCCGTCGATCCAGCGGGTGCCCGCGGCGCTGACCGGCGGCCACACGCCGGGGACGGCGCAGCTCGCGGCGACCGCGGTGGCGAGCGGGACGCCGTCGTCTCGGCCGAAGACCCGGAACGCGCCGGTGCGCGCGTCCACCGCGGTGACCCGCAGGTCGCCCCCGGAGGGCCAGTCGACGCCCGCCAGCCGGGACTCGATCACCGCGAGCCGCTCGGACTCCGGGCCGGTGTCGGCGGCCAGCGCCATCCGGCCGAGCCGGGCGCGGACCCGCTCGGCGTCGCGCGGGCCGGCCAGCGCCGCGATCCCGATCCGGGCCGCGGCCCGGATCCCGAGCTGCGCGGCGACCTCCCCGGTCGGCGGTGCGAGCTGGGACTCCAGCAACGCCTGCGGGTCCCGGCCGGCGGCCAGGTTGGCGCCCACCACCGATCCGGCCGAGGTCCCCACGACGAGATCGGCCCGGCCCAGGTCGACGCCGTTCGCGGCCAGTCCGGCGACCAGCCCGTACATCCAGGCGACACCGGTCACCCCGCCGCCACCCAGGACCAGCGCCCGCCGGTCGTCGCTCATCGCGCCCCCTCCAGCTCGGCCGTCTCCCGTGTCCGCACCCACAGTGCCACGATCACGACGGCGACGACCTCGGTCAGCGCGAGACCGCGCTGGACCAACCCGATCGGCACGAACCGCCACCACGGGACACCGGTCCACGGCGCCGACACCACGCCGATCACGAAGGGGGACAACCAGAGCAGCGCGGCGACCGCGGCGGCCGCGGCGAGCACCGGCCAGCCGGGCCCCCACCGGAGCCGGGCGAGGGCGCCCACCGCGACCGGCAGCGCGACGAACGCGACCAGCCCGGCGTAGAGGTGCACCAGCCCGGACGGGGTCGCCCCGACCGACCAGTCGACCTTCTCGAAGGCGACCACCAGCAGCAGCGCGGCCACCCACGTCGCGAACCCGGCGGCGGCCGCCGAGCGGACCGGCACCAGCCCGGACCGGACGCCGCCGGCCAGCACGCAGGCCGAGCCGATCGCGAGGGCGAGCACGCCGGCGTCGAACAGCGGGGTGAAGCCGCCGAGGCCGTAGGCGCTGATCGTGCTCCGGACCGGGTCGATCGACGGATCGGCCAGGTGCTGGGCGCCGATCAGGAGCACCGACAGCACGGCGCCGGCGACGCCGAGTGTGCCGAGCAGCCGCGCGCTCACCCGCGCAGCGCGCGGTGCGCGATCTGGGCCAGGTGCACCGGTTCCCGCTCCCCGGCCTGGCGTACCTGGGTGCGGCAGGAGTACCCGTCGGCGAGCACGTCCACCGCGTCGCCTGCGGCCCGGACGGCGGGCAGTAGGGCGCGCTCGGCGCAGGCCATCGACACGTCGTAGTGGCCGTCCTCGAAGCCGAAGTTCCCGGCGAGCCCGCAGCAACCCGAGTCGAGCACGGTGGCGTCCACGCCGAGCGCGCCCAGCACCGCGCGGTCCGGTTCGCTGCCCAGCTCGGCGTGCTGGTGGCAGTGGATCTGCACCAGGGCGGCGCCGTTGCCGGTGCCGGCCGCCGCGGACAGCTCGTCGGCGTGCCGGGCGAGCAGCTCGGCGAACGTCGACACCTGCTGCTCGACCAGCTTCACCCGCGGCTCGTCGGGGAGCAGCTCGGCGGCGTCGCTGCGCAGCGCGGCGGTGCAGGACGGCTCCAGCCCGACCACCGGGACGCCGGCGTCGAGCGCCGGGCCGATCGCGCGCAGGCTGCGCGCCAGCACCCGGCGGGCCGCGGTGACCTGCCCGGTGGAGGTCCAGGTCAGGCCGCAGCAGACGTTGCGCGGCGGCAGCTCCACCCGGTAGCCGAGCGCGGTGAGCACGGCGACGGCGTCGGCGGCGACGTCCGGGTCGAAGTGGTCGGTGAAGGTGTCGGTCCACAGCAACAGCGGGCCGCGCGAGCCCGGCTCGACGCCGAGATCGGGCACCGCCGACATCGGGACGCCGCGGGCGGCCCGGGAGGTGTAGGTCTCGCGGGCGATCGGCGGGATGTCCCGGCGGGCGTCGATCCCGCCGATCCGCTTCGCGACCCGCGCCAGCGCCGGCACCCGGGCGAGCCGGTTGATCCCGTCGACCAGCGCGGCGGGCAGCACCCCGGCGGCGCGCAGCCAGCGCGGCAGCGCGCCCATCGAGTAGTGCGCGCGCGGCCGGATCCGGCGGTGGTAGCGGTTCGCCAGGAACTCGGTCTTGTAGGCGGCCATGTCGACACCGACCGGGCAGTCGGACTTGCAGCCCTTGCAGGACAGACACAGGTCGAGCGACTCGGCGACCTCGTCGGAGCGCCAGCCGTCGGTGATCACCTCGCCGTTCGCCATCTCGAACAGCAGCCGGGCCCGGCCGCGGGTGGAGTGCTTCTCCTCGCGGGTGACGTTCCAGCTGGGGCACATCACGCCGGAGCCGGTGTCGATCGCGCACTTGCCGACGCCGAGGCAACGCCGGGTGGCCCGGTGGAAGCTGCCGCGGTCGTGGCCGAACGCGAGCTTCGGCTCGTCCGGCATGGTGGGCATGCCGACCCATGTGCGCAGGTTCTCGTCCATCGTGGCCGGCCGGACGACCCGGCCCGGGTTCATCCGGTCGTCCGGGTCCCAGATCTCCTTGAACCGCTCGAACCCGGCGATGATCTGCGGCGGGTACATCCGGGGCAGCAGCTCGGCGCGGGCCTGGCCGTCGCCGTGCTCCCCGGACAGCGACCCGCCGTGCGCGACGACGACGTCGGCGGCGTCGGTCATGAACTCCCGGAAGTTCGCGATCCCGGGCTCGGTGAGCAGGTCGAAGTCGATCCGGACGTGCAGGCAGCCGTCGCCGAAGTGGCCGTAGTAGATGCCCTTGCGGCCGTGCCGCTCCAGGACCTTGTCGAACTCGCGCAGGTAGGCGCCGAACTTCTCGGGCGGGACGGCGGCGTCCTCCCAGCCCGGCCAGGCCTCGCCGCCCTCCGGCGAGCGGGTGACCAGCCCGGCGCCCTCCTCGCGGACCCGCCACAGCGCGGCCATCTCCTTCGGCTCGGCGACCACGACGGCGCCGGTGGTGTACGGCTTCATCGCGGCGACGACGGCCTGCGCCGCCGCCGTGGCCGCCGCGCGGTCCTCGCCGCCGGTCTCCACGTAGAGCCAGCCCTTGCCCTCGGGCAGCATCCGGCTGGTCGTCTCGTTCGGCCGCAGCGCGCGCAGCGACGCGATCAGCCCGGCGTCCATCCCCTCGATGGTGAGCGGCCGCTGCTCGCGGACGATCATCACGTTGTCCGCGGCGTGGTAGGCGTCCGGGAAGCCGAGCACGGCCAGCGCGCGGGCCGGCGGCGACTCGACGAGATCGACGGTCGCGGCCAGGATCGTCGCGCAGGTGCCCTCGGTGCCGACCAGTGCCTTCGCCAGGTTGACGTTCCCGGGGACCAGCTGGTCGAGGTTGTAGCCGGACACCCGGCGGGTCAGCTCGGGGACGTGCGCGTCGATCTCCGGGGCGAGCTCGGCGCCGAGCCGGCGCAGCGCGTCCGGGATCGCGCCGGACTCGGTGCCGGAGCCGCCGATGGTGATCCGCTCGCCGCGGTAGGTCAGCACGTCGAGCGCGTGCACGTTGTCGACGGTCTTGCCCCAGGCCACCGAGTGCGAGCCGCAGGCGTTGTTGCCGATCATCCCGCCGATCGAGCAGCGGTTGTGCGTGGACGGGTCCGGGCCGAACGTCAGGCCGTGCGGCCTGCCGGCGTCCCGGACGGCGTCGCACACCGCGCCGGGCTGCACGGTCGCGGTCCGCGCGTCCGGGTCGACGGACAGGATCGCGTCCATGTGCGTGCGGAAGTCCAGCGCGACCGCCGTGTTCACCGCCTGCCCGGCGATCGAGGTGCGCGACCCGACCGGCAGCACCGGCACGCCGTGCTCCCGGCAGACCGCCATCGCCGCCTCGACGTCGTCCGCGTCGCGGGGCGCGACCACCCCGATCGGGACGCCGCGGTAGTTCGACGCGTCGGCCGACCACATGGCGCGGCTGGCGGCGTCGAACCGGATGTCGCCGCCGACGGCGGCACGCAGGTCGTTCTCGAGGGTGCGGTACGCGGTGGTGGGACGCGCAGCGGTGCTCACGGAGCTCCTCCCAGCAGTTCGGGACGTCCGCGACGCTACCGCCTGCGGCGTAGTATGACGTGGGAGCAGTCATACGTCGGAGACCTCGATCCGGCAGGTCTCGACCATCCCGGAGGTTTCGGTGCGCCTCACGAGCAAGGGCCAGGTGACCATCCCGGCACAGCTGCGCCACCGGCACGGCCTGCACGAAGGCGACGAGATCGACGTCGTCGAGCGCGACGGGGTGCTGTGCATCGTCCGGACCGAGGACGCACCGACCAGGGGGCGGCGGCTCGTCCGGGGGATGCGGGGCCGCGCGGACACCGGCCTGAGCACCGACGAGCTGCTCGGCCTGCTGCGCGAGCCGTGACCGGGCCCGCCACGCTCATCGACTCGAGCGTGCTGCTCGACGTCCTGACCGACGATCCGCGATGGGCGGACTGGTCCTCGACGGCTCTCGCCGACGCCGCCGACAACGGACCGGTCCTGATCAATCCGCTGATCTACGCCGAGATCTCCACCGGGTTCGGGCGGGTGGAGGATCTCGACGAGGCGGTGCCGCACTCCGCGGTCGGCAGGGAGGACCTGCCGTGGCAGGCCGGATTCGTGGCCGGGAAGGCGTTCCTTGCCTACCGTCGCCGGGGCGGTGAGCGGCGTTTCCCGCTTCCCGACTTCTACATCGGGGCGCACGCCGCCGTCCGCGGACACCGGCTGCTCACCCGGGACGCCGCGCGCTACCGGACGTACTTCCCCGGCATCGAGCTCATCGCGCCGTGACGCGCCCCGCCCTCACCAGTTCTCGACCGAGCGGGTGAGGATGCCGGCGATGTCGTCCTCGGTGGGGGTGCGCGGGCAGGTGGCGAGCAGCCGCTGCTGCTTCATCGTGCCCGGCACCAGGTCGGGCACGTCCGCCTCGGTGTAGCCGACCCCGCCGATCCCGTTCGGGATGCCGATGTCGCGCATCAGGTCGATCAGCACCCCGGGCAGCTGCTCGCGCTCGTCGTTGCGCCGCTCCGCCCGCGGGTCCATCAGCTCGGCGGCCTTCAGGTGCCGCTGCGGGGCCGAGGAGAAGGAGAACCGGAACGCCTCCGGCGCGGTCAGCGAGACCGACATGCCGTGCGGCACCATCGGCTCGTCCTGCGGGAAGCCGGACGGCCGGAAGTCGCGGACCATCCCGGCGATCGGGTAGGCGTTGGCGTGCGGGATGTGCACCCCGGAGTTGCCGAAGCCCATCCCGGCGAAGGTCGCCGCCATCATCATGTCCGAGCGCGCCTCGACGTCCTGCGCACCGTGCTGCACGGCCGTCCGGAACGAGCGCGCCAGCAGCGTCATCGCCTTCTCGCACCACAGGTCCGACACCGGGTTCGAGCCGCAGTAGGTGACCCGCTCCTCGGGCTTCTTCCGGTCGAACGTGGTGTACCAGCGGGCGGTGTAGGACTCCACTGCGTGGCACACGATGTCCATCCCGGACGCCGCGGTCACCTCCGGCGGCAGCGACATGGTGAGCAGCGGATCGATCACCGCCAGCGTCGGGCGCAGCCGCCAGTGGCTGATCCCGGTCTTGACCTTCATCGACAGCACGTCCAGCACGCACATCGCGGTGGACTCCGAGCCGGTGCCGGCCGTGGTCGGGACGGCGATCAGCGGTTTGAGCGGCCCCTCCGGCGCCTTCGCGTTGCCGATCGGCTTGTTGATGTAGTCCATCAGCTCGCCGGGGCCGCTGGTCAGCAGGTTGATCGCCTTCGCGGTGTCGATCGCGGAGCCGCCGCCGACGGCGACGAAGCCGTCCCACGGGCCCTGCGCCCTGGCGTACTCGGTGGCCTTGGTCATCGAGTCGTCGGTCGGCTCGACGTGCACGCCGTCGAAGATCTCGCTGGAGATCCGGTAGCGCTGCAGCGACTCGGCGATCCGGTCCGGGATCCCCAGCGTGCGCACGCCGGGGTCGGTCACGATCAGCACCCGGCCCGCGTCGTACCCGGTCATCTCGAAGCCGATCTCGTCGATCGCTCCGGCACCGAACTTCAGGGGCGGCGCACCCCAAGTGAAGATCGTCTCCTCGGTCAGGTCGACGGACGGGCTCGTCATGGACTCCTCCTGGGTCGCGCGGCATCGGGCACCGGAGCCCCCGAGTCTGCCCCGCCGCTCGGGATGTGGCATCCGGCGGCGGTCCGGGCGGCACCTAGGCTCGGAGCCATGCCCGTCTCCGAGACCTTCGATCCCGACGCCTGGAAGCCGGTGGAGGGGTTCGCCTTCCGCGACATCACCTACCACCGCGCGGTGTCCACCGGTGCGGTGCGGATCGCGTTCGACCGCCCGGAGGTGCTCAACGCCTTCCGGCCCGGCACCGTCGACGAGCTGTTCACCGCACTCGAGCACGCCCGCACCAGCGCCGACGTCGGCTGCGTCCTGCTGACCGGCAACGGGCCGTCGCCCAAGGACGGCAAGCGGGCCTTCTGCTCCGGCGGTGACCAGCGGATCCGGGGCCGCACCGGCTACCAGTACGCGTCCGGGGACACCGCGGACACCGTCGAGCAGGGCCGCGCCGGACGGCTGCACATCCTGGAGTGCCAGCGGCTGATCCGGTTCATGCCGAAGGTCGTCATCGCGGTCGTCAACGGGTGGGCCGCCGGCGGCGGGCACTCGCTGCACGCCGTCGCCGACCTGACCCTGGCCAGCGCCGAGCACGCCCGGTTCAAGCAGACCGACGCCGACGTCGGCTCGTTCGACGGCGGCTACGGCTCGGCCTACCTGGCCAAGCAGGTGGGGCAGAAGTTCGCGCGGGAGATCTTCTTCCTCGGCCGGACCTACTCCGCCGAACAGATGCACCACATGGGCGCGGTGAACGAGGTGGTGCCGCACGCCGAGCTGGAGGCCACCGCGCTGCAGTGGGCGACCGAGATCAACGGCAAGTCTCCGACCGCGCAGCGGATGCTGAAGTACGCGTTCAACCTGGCCGACGACGGGCTGGTCGGCCAGCAGCTGTTCGCCGGGGAGGCGACCCGGCTGGCCTACATGACCGACGAGGCGGTCGAGGGGCGCGACTCGTTCCTGCAGAAGCGGGAGCCGGACTGGTCGCCGTTCCCCTGGTACTACTAGCGGTCGCTCACTCCGCGGCCGGGCGCGGCCGGGGCAGCGCCGGTGCCGGCTGCGCCGCGCCGGCCGGCACCAGGAACGCCAGCGCCGCCAGCTCACCGGCGACGGCGCGGTGGCCGCTTGCCGCGGGGCGGCGGCAGCGCAGCGAGCGCGGGGCGCCGGTCGGGGACGCGTCGGTGGGTGCGGGGTGCGGCATGGGGAGCTCCTTCGACTCCGGGGAGCGGGGCCGGGTGCCCCTGCGCTCTCACCCGGCCTGTCGCGTGCCGGCCGCCGGTCGTTGCGGGTCCGCGGGCACGTTCCCCGAATCTGATGACGCCCCCGCCCGACGGCCACCCTCGGTCACCGCGGCCGCGGGGTGGCAGGCTGATCGACATGGGAGTGCGGGCGATCGGGGTGGACGGCTCGCCGGGATCGGTGGCCAGGCTGGCCGCCGCGCTGCGGTCCGCGCTCGACGGCGACGGCCCGGCCGTCGTGCCGGTCCGGGTCGCGCCGGGTGCGGACCCGGCGGTCCCGGTGTTGCCCGCCCCGGTGGCCCGGGCGGCGGCCGAGGGCGCACTGCCGGACGGGCTGGCCGTCGTCGTCGCCACCTCGGGTTCGACCGGTGAGCCCCGGCAGGTCGCGCTGACCGCGGCCGCGCTGCGCGCCTCCGCGGCCGCGACCGCCGCCCGGCTCGGCGGCCCCGGACGCTGGCTGCTCACCCTGCCCGCCGAGCACGTCGCCGGGGTCCAGGTGGTGCTGCGGGCGCTGCTGTCCGGCTCGCAGCCCGTGGTGCAGGACGTTCGGGACGGCTTCCGCCCCGACGGGTTCGCCCGGGCCACCGCCCGGATCGGGCACGGTGCGCGCCGCTACACCAGCCTCGTCCCGACCCAGCTCGCCCGGATCCTCGATCATGGCTCGGCGCCGCTGTTCGCGCTCGCCGGGTACGACGCGGTGCTGGTCGGCGGGGCGGCGCTGGACGCCGGTCTGCGGGCCAGGGCCACCGACGCCGGGATCCGGGTCGTCACCACCTACGGGATGAGCGAGACCTGCGGCGGGTGCGTCTACGACGGCGTCCCGCTGGACGGCGTGCGCGTCACGATCGAGCCCGGTTCCGGACGGGTGCTGCTCGACGGCCCGGTGCTCGCCGCCGGTTACCTGGGCGACCCGGACGGCACCGCGGCGGCGTTCGGCCCGGCCGGTTTCCGCACCACCGATCTCGGCTCGATCGCCCCGGACGGGACCCTGACGGTGCTGGGCCGGGCCGACGACGTCGTCAACACCGGCGGCGAGAAGGTGGCGCCGGCCGCCGTCGAACAGGCCCTGCTCGGGGTCGCCGGGGTCCGCGGGGCCTGCGTGGTCGGGCTGCCGGACGACGAGTGGGGGCAGGTCGTCGGTGCGCTGGTCGTGCCGGACGACGGGGCGGGCGGCGGCCCCGGCGACGCGGTGCTGCGCGACGCCGTCCGTGCGGCCTGCGGCCGGGCCGCGGTGCCGCGGGTGCTGCGCCGCGCGGCCGCGGTGCCCGGGCGGGGCATCGGCAAGCCGGACCGGGCCGCGGTCGCCGCACTGCTGCGTTCCGGCTGACCGCACCGGCGGTGCCGCCGCCGGTCGCCGACCGTGAGATCCGGCTGCCGGGGCGCCACCCGGAACGGTGATACGGACGTACACACCATGGGGTCGCTTCACGCAGCGTGCGTTGCGCCCCGCTCGCACATCGAGTGTGCTTCAGCCACTGGCGACACAGGGTCCACACAGAGCACCCGGGCCACTGTCGTCACACGAAGCACATGAGTCACAGCAGAAACTGCGATGCAGCGGGGGTTTGTCCAGATGCGCAGGATCACGCGGGCCGGGCTGCGAAGCGTCGGCCTGCTGGCCGCGGCGGGGGCGTTCTGCGCCGTCGCCGTGGTGCCGGCCGCGGCGGCCGAGCCGGGAACCAGCTGGCAGCCGGAGCTGGCCGAGGGCAGCGGGCCGGGGATCGTCGTCGACGACGGCGGGGCCCGGTTCGACCCGGCGACCGCCGTCGGGGCGCCGGTCGAGGACGGGGCCACCGAGGCGTCGGCCGATCCGGTCGACGTCGTCCCGACCGGGCTGCTCACCCTGGAACCGCACACCCTGGAGGCGCCGACCCGCGAGGTGCACTCGACGCTGGTCGCCGAGATCCCGCCCGGGTCGAGCGCGACGATCGACGTCCGCGGACGCACCGCCGGCGGCGGCTGGACCGAGTGGATCCCCGCCGAGGACGACCGGACCGAGCTGCCAGAGGCGGCCCGCGAGGTGCAGGGCAGGCTGGTGCTCACCGGCACCGGTGACGCGCGGCCTGCCGTGCGCGAGGTGACCCTGACCGCCACCCCGACCACCGAGGCCGAGGCCGGGCCGCTGACCGAGGCCGCCCCGCGCAGCTACTCGGTGTTCGCCACCCGGGAGGGTCTGGTCGGTGGCACCACCGCGAACGGGCACAAGATCGTCCCGCGGGACCGGTTCGTCGCGCTGCCGTCCCGGCGCGCACTGTCCGGGAAGGGCAAGACCGACTACTCGGTGAAGGTCTGCGCGCCCAACGGCCGCTGCGCGATCGCGCCGGTCTGGGACATCGGCCCGTGGAACACCAAGGACGACTACTGGAACCCGTCGTCGCAGCGGGAGATGTGGAAGGACCTGCCGCAGGGCGTCCCGCAGGCCGCGGCCGCACGCAACGGGCACAACGGCGGCAAGGACCAGTTCGGCCGGCGGGTCGCGAACCCGGCCGGGATCGACCTCGGCGACGGCATCTTCTGGGACGTCCTGGGGCTCAAGGACAACTCCCAGGTGCAGGTCGACTACCTGTGGACGGGCTCGCAGAAGCTGTCCGCCGTCCGGGCCGGCGACGAGCCGGACACCGACATCCTCGCCCGTCCCGAGGCCGGCGCGGAGTCGGTCGGGATCGCGGTGAACACCACCGAGGTTCCGGTGCAGTGCACGCACGGCGAGGGTGACGGCGGGTTCGTCCGGATCGGCGACGGCCAGTACCTGCCGGCGTCGGTGCTCGGTGAGCTGCCGGCCGATCTCCCGGGGTGCGACGCGGGTGACGCCCCGGCCTCGCCTGCCGAACCGGCCGACCCGGCCTCCCCCGCCGATCCTGCCGACCCGGGCTCCCCGGGCTCGCCTGCCGACCCGGCTTCCCCGGCTTCCCCGGCTTCCCCGGCCGATGCTGCCGACCCGGCCGCGCCGGCGGGTCCGGCCGGCACCGCCGGGGGGCCCGCTGCCCCGGCCGACGGCGCCGCGGGGCCCGGGGACCCGGCGGCCGGCCCGGCCGGTGGATCCGGGGCTCCCCCGGCGAACCCGGCGGACCCGGCCGGCACGGGAGGCGACCCCGCGTCCGTCCCGGACGGTTCGCCGCAGGCCGGCGCCCCCGTCCCCGGCTCCGCCCAGCGCGCGCCCTCCGGCGGACGCTGACCGACCCGCCGCACGACGGTCCGCCCGGACGACGATCCGGGCGGGGCCGTCGTCGTTGCGCCGTCGTCGTTGCGCCGTCGTCGTTGCGCCGTCGTCGTTGCGCCGTCGTTGCCCGGGCGGCACGTCCGGCGGGCCCGGGCCTCCCGCGCGGGATAGGTTCGTCGTCGTGGCCAGCACGGCAGAGTGGATCGAGGGAGCGCGCCCGCGCACCCTGCCCACCGCGATCTCCCCCGTCCTCGTCGGAACCGGTTCGGCGCTGGGCGCCGGCGTCGTGGCCCCCGGCTCCGCGCTGCTCGCGCTGCTGGTCGCGGTCGCGCTGGTGATCGGGGTGAACTTCGCCAACGACTACTCCGACGGCATCCGCGGCACCGACGACGAGCGCGTCGGACCGCAGCGGCTGGTCGGCTCCCGGGCCGCCCGGCCCGCGACGGTGAAGGCGGCCGCGTTCGGCTGCTTCGGCGTCGCCGCACTCGCCGGGATCGCGCTGACCGCCGTGTCCGGCCAGTGGTGGCTGATCGCCGTCGGGGCGCTGTGCATCGTCGGGGCGTGGTTCTACACCGGCGGGAGCCGCCCGTACGGCTACGCGGGCCTCGGCGAGGTCGCCGTGTTCGTGTTCTTCGGCCCGGTCGCGGTGCTCGGCACCGCGCTCACCCAGGCCGGGGTGGTGGACCCGGCGACCGTCGGTGTGTCGATCGGCGCCGGCCTGCTGACCTGCGCCGTGCTGGTCGCGAACAACCTGCGCGACATCCCCGGCGACCGGATCGCCGGCAAGACGACGCTCGCGGTGCGGCTGGGCGGACCCGCCACCCGCACGCTGTACGTGACGCTCGTCCTGGTGCCGTTCGTGATCGCCGTCGCCGCCGCGTTCGACCGGCCGGGCCTGCTGGTCGTGCTGGTGGCGCTGCCCGCGGCGGTGCGTCCGGTGCGCGCGGTGCTCGGCGGCGCCGACGGTCCGGAGCTGATCCCGGTGCTCCGCGACACCGGTCTGCTGCTGCTCGCCTGGGCGCTGGCCGTCGGGGTCGGTCTCGCGGTCGGTTTCGGCGGCGGCATCGCGGGCGGCTGAGCGCCGGGCAGCCGCCGGGAGTCGGGTCCGGGCCCGAGAACCGTTCCGGGCCCCGGCGCAGTGCCGGCCGCGTTCCGCGGAACGCCCGCCGGGCCGGTGGGTCCGCCGCGCCCACCATCCGCTGCACAGGATCTGTCACGGGCTGTGCGAGGTACCGGAACGAGAACCGGCAGCCGCGTTCCGCGGAACGCGGGCGGGATCGGTCGGCCGGGCACAGGGGGCCGGGGTCGGGATCGGGGGCCGGCGCACCGAGGTCGGTCCGGTGGGACAGGCCGAGGTTCCCGCTCGACGGCCGCGCCACCGGGTGCCGGACATCACGGCGGCCGGGATACCCGGCCACTGCGCCGCGCTCCGGCACCGCGTTCCGCGGAACGCCGGCAACCGCGTTCCGCGGAACGCCGGACGCCCGGCACGGCGGTTCCGCGGAACGCCGGACACGCGCGCCGTGCTCCTCACCGACGGCGCGCAGCCACCGTGATCCCGTTCCGCGGAACGCGCCGCGGCGAGAACAGCGCGTGGACAGGGGCCGGCAGGTCAGTCGCGGTCGTCGCCGCGCAGCTTGGCCCGGAGCGACTCCCGCTCGGCCGAGCGGCGGGCGTTGGCGACGGCCAGCGCCCGGTCCAGCCGGGACCTCAGACCGCGGAACAGCAGCATCGACAGCGGGAGCGCCACGATCAGCGCCACCAGCAACGCGACCAGCAGCGGCACCCCGGCGAGGCCGAGCAGCAGGGCGATGACGGCCAGCAGACCGAGCCGGGCGAGAGCGTAGAGCGCCACCGTGGCGGCCAGCCCGGGCTCGCCGGCGCGAGCCCGCGCCGCGGCCTGCGGCGGCGGTGTCGTCGGGGACGTCATGCCGTCCAGGGTACGGTCCTGCGGCCGGAGCCCGGAGCCGCGCGCTCGGAGACGGGAACCACCCGTGATGTCCGCTTCAGGAACTTCATCGGCTTTGCCCTTTAAGAACCCTTTACCTCCGGACAACCGTTCGAGTACCTGAGGTCTGAGGTGTCACGATGGCCCGGAAACAACGAGCGGTGACCGCTCCGAGGAGCTTCGGGAGATCCCTCCCAGCACCGCGACTCGGCACCACGCTGCATTTCCGGGAGGATTCCATGGCAGCTCCGACGCAGGCCCCCGAGCGACTGCTGACCCCGGGCGAGGTCGCCACCCTCTTCCGCGTCGACCCCAAGACCGTGACGCGCTGGGCGTCCGCCGGGCGGATCGGTTCGATCCGCACCCCCGGTGGCCACCGCCGCTTCCGCGAGTCCGAGGTCCGCGGACTGCTGGCGGACCTCACCAGCGAGGCGAGCCCCGGGCTCCGCTGAACCCGCGACTTCACTCGCACGTCAGGCCACCTTCGCTACGCTGGACAGCGGAGGTGGCCTGATGTTGTTCCTGATCCTTCTGCTCGGCGCGGCCGTCGTCGCGGTGCTGCTCGTCCGGACCCTCCGGTCCGAGCAGGTGGTCGCCGACAGGCTCCCGCAGCCCGAGCTCCCCTGGATGACCGGTCAGAAGGCGCAGAAGCCGCGCGCGACCGGTCCCGATGACGACCCGGACTTCCTACGTGAACTCGACGAGAAGGTCCGCAACCAGGAGGACCCGCCGGAGCGGGCCTGACCGGACCGAGCCCGTCCCAGCCCCTCCGATCTGCCCGACCAGAGTCCCAAGAAGTCTTGACCGAAGGGCGGTCCACCGGCTCCGGTGGACCGCCCTTCAGTGTTTCCGGTCACATCCGGCGGTGACGCTCAGACCGGGAACCCGTCCGCGACGGCGGCGGCGAGCTCCAGCAGCGCGGTCCGGGTCGGTTCCTCCAGGCGGTCGAGGTCGATCTCCGCGCCCTCCTCCAGGTGCGGATCGAACGGCACCCGCACGACCGCCCGGCACCGGCCGGCGAAGTGCTCCGCGACCCGGTCGAGGTCGACCCCGCCGCCCGCCCGCCGGTACACCGAGTTGATCACGACGACGGCGTTCCGGACGAGATTGCCGTAGCCGTGCGCGTCCAGCCAGTCCAGCGTCGCCGACGCGCTGCGGGCACCGTCGATCGACCCGGACGACACGATCACGAGCTGATCGGCCATCCCCAGCACCCCGTACATCGCGGAGTGCATCAGGCCGGTCCCGCAGTCGGTCAGCACCAGGTTGTAGAAGTGCTCCAGCAGGTCGACCGCACGCCGGTAGTCGTCCTCGCTGAACGCCTCCGACACGGCCGGGTCCTGCTCGCTGGCCAGTACCTCCAGCCGCGACTGCCCCTGCGAGGTGTACGAGCGGACGTCGGTGTAGCGCCGCACCCGGTCGGAGTCGCGGAGCAGGTGCCGGACGGTCGCGGTCGTCTCCAGCGGGATCTTCTGGCTGAGCGTCCCCCGGTCCGGGTTCGCGTCCACCGCGACGACCCGGTCACCGCGGTGCGAGGCGAACGTCGCACCCAGCGTCGCGGTGACCGTCGTCTTCCCGACGCCACCCTTGAGGCTCAGCATCGCGATCTTGTGGGCGTTGAGCAGCGGCCGGTTCAGCCGGGACACCAGATCCCGGCGGTGCAGCTCGGCGGGGCTCTCCCCCGGGTTCACCAGTCCACCGGTGAGCAGGTAGACGAACCGGCGCCAGCCGCTCTCCGGCGGTCGCCGCGGGCTGCCGGACCGGTGTGGTGTCAGGTCGAGCCCGCCGTGCGCGCCGTCGCTCCGGCGGTGCTGCCCGTGGCGGGCCTCGACCGCCTCGGGCGCGGTCCAGCGCGGCCGGCGTGCCCCGGACTCCGGCGCCGGCCGGGCCCCGCCGGTGCGGGAGCCGTTGTCCCGGCGCGCCCGGTCGGACGCCTCGCGCTCGGCCGCATCGCGGTCCCACGAACTCCGCCACGGCCGGTCCGCCGCCGGACGGCCGGTGGCCTGGCCCGATCCGCGTGCGGCCGCGGCCCCGGCGGTCGCGTCACCGGCGGCGGTCGGGCCACCGGGAGCGGTCGCACCACCGGCGGGAGCCGCCGAACCACCGGACCCCGCGCCACCGCCGGCCGTCCCGTCACCGGCGACGGCCGCGCCAGCAGCAGCGCCACCGGGGCCGGCCGCACCACCGGACGCCGCGCCGGCACCCGGGCCACCGGCCCCCGGCGGACCTCCGTCCCCGGCGCCGTCGTCCCGGACGCCACCGCGCGGGGCACCCCCGACCGGAACGGCACCGTGCGCCGGACCGGCGGCGTCGCCGGAACCGTCCGGCCGGTCGGGCACGTCCCGGTCCTGCGCCCCGGCGGTCCCGGCGCCGGGCCCGCCCCACGACGGCGACACGACCGCGTGCGCGTCGGTGGCGGTCACGTCGGCGTCGTCGGCGTGGGTCTGCTCCTCATCGGACGGCGGGTCCGGGCGACGCCAGATCAGCTCGCCGCCCGGCTCGTCGTCGTGCCCGCCGCGGCCCGGCACCGTCCACCACGGCTCCGGATCGGCCGCGCCACCGGAGCGGTACAGACCGGTGTCGTCGGGGCCGACGTCCTGACCGGTCGGGTACAGGTCCTCGGGTGCCCGGTGCCTGCCGTCGTCGGCGCGGGCCTCGGCGGCCGGGGCGGGCCCGGCGGGCCGCTCCCGCTCCGCGTCGGACCGCTCGTGCAGCGCCGACAGGTCCAGCCCGTGCGGCGGCGTGGAGGGGTCGATCTCGTCGACCAGGTCGTCGTCGATCTCCGGTAGCTCGCTGCCCCACGCCGAACCGGCCGGTGGGGTCTGGGTGCCGACCGCGGCACGGCCCGGGGCGGGTGCGGACGCCGCCCGCTCGGCCGCCGACGGCGGGCGCGGCTGCGACGCGGCCGGCTGCGCAGCACCGCCCTCCGGCTGCGCTGCGTCATCACCGGACGTGCGACGACGCCGTCCGAAGGACCGTCCGGACGACTCCGCCGCGCCCCAGCGCTCCCGCACGTAGCGGCCCACCGACCCGTCGGGCTGCTCGCCGGAACCGTTCTCACTCACGGGAACCGACGGTAGCCGTGCGGAACCCGGTGGTCGAGGCGCCTCACACCCCCGCGTACGAGTGCAGTCCGGCGACCACCATGTTGATGAAGAACAGGTTGAACACGATCGTGGCGAAGCCGGCCGAGTTGATCCAGGCCGCCCGCGACGTCCGCCAGCCGGCCGTGGCTCGGGCGTGCAGGTAGGCGGCGTAGAGCACCCACGCGACGAACGCGACCGTCTCCTTCGGGTCCCAGCCCCAGAACCGGCCCCAGGCCGCCTCGGCCCAGACCGCGCCGGTGATGATCCCGAACGTGTACAGCGGGAAGGCGAGCACCGTCACCCGGTAGGCCAGCCGATCGAGCGCCTCGGCGCCCGGGAGCTTCGCGGCCAGCGCGGCCGGGCGCTCGTTGCGCTTCATCAGGAACAGCAGGCTCGCGACGCCCGGGACCAGCAGCATCCCCGAGGCCAGCGTGATCGTCGTGACGTGGATGATGATCCAGTACGACTGCAGGGCCGGGACGACGGGCGCGGCCTCGGCGTAGAGCACGGTGCCGGTGATGAACATCAGGAGCAGGATCGGCGTCAGCACGAACACCCCGGCCGGACGCAGCGGCGGGTGCTTGCGGACCAGCACCAGCCAGGCGCCGACCGCCATCAGGCACAGCGCCGAGGTGAACTCGTACATGTTGCCCAGCGGCCACCGGTAGGTCGCCAGCCCGCGCAGCACGATCGACCCGGCGTGCAGGACGACGGCGAGGATCATCAGCGAGATCCCGATCCGGCCGTACCGGTCGGCCCGGGTCCGGCCGGTCCGGGAGCCGTCTCCCGGCGCCCCCTCGGCCCCGTCGGGCCCGTCCGGGGTGTCGGAGATCTCAGTGTCGGCACCGCCGTCGCCGGCCCCGACGGCCGCCCGCCTGCGCGGCGCCCTGGCCACCCGGGTCGCCGCGTACTCCAGCGACGTGAAGATCATCGCGAGCAGCAGTACGACGAGCGTGGCCTGGAACAGCCGGTCGCTCCACATCGAGGTGATCGGATCGACGAGCATCGGTGTCAACCGTCCTTCTTGTCCATCGGGTCGAGCAGTTCCGAGCCGAGCCGGTCGAACTCCTCGCCGTAGCCCGCCCGGTCGGTCCGGGCCAGGCCGCCGAGCTGGATCCGGCTGCCGCCGTCGACCGGGCGGATCCGCACCCACAGGCGCCGCCGCTTGACCGACAGCGACAGGGCCAGCCCCGCCACCATCACGATCGAGAAGACCAGCACCCAGATCTGCCCCGGGTCGTGGCCCACCTGCAGGTTCACCCACGGGGTGACGCCGTCGAACCGGACGACGGTGCCGTCGTCCAGGGTCACGCTGTCACCGACGCCGAGCCGCTCCTCGGCGACCGTCACCAGCTCGCCGTCGTCGATCTTCTGCTGGTCCACCGTGAAGATCGACTGGCCGCGGCCGTCGTCGATGCCGAGATCGCCGCGCATGATGTTCACGTCGGCGGTCGGCGCGCGCAGGTCCGGGTGCACCGACGCGAGGTTGCCCTCGGCGTCGACCGCGCCGGTCGGCGCGAACGTGCCGGTCACTGCGAGCTGGGTGGTGCGGCGCAGCTCGGCGTCGGTGATACCGGGCTGCTCGAACTTCGTCGCGCCCTCGGAGAGCTGGCTGCCGCTCTGGTCGACCGGCCGCCACTGGATCCCGCCGGTGCGGCTCTGCCCGTCCGGCCAGGTCACGGTGAACTCGGGCGCGTAGCCGTAGCCGGTCAGGTAGGCCCGGTCGCCGTCGGTGCGCAGCGGGTAGTTGACGGTGATCTCGCCGGGCCGCCAGTCGGTGACGCCGTCGGCCAGGTCCTCGCCGGTCTGGTAGCCGATCTGCGCGCCGAACGTCGAGGGCTGCCCGTTCGGCAGCCAGGTCCCGTCGAACCGGTCGACGCGCACGCAGAACTCGTTGAGGTCGGTGCCGTCGACCCGCAGGCCGGCCCGGAACGTGTCGTAGCCGAGGATCGAGCTGTTGCAGAACTCGGCGCCGTCGGCGCGGACGATCACGTCGCCCTCGTAGCCGTAGAGCTTGCCGCCTGCGAAGCCGAGCAGCAGCCCGATCAGGCTGAGGTGGAAGACCAGGTTGCCGGTCTCGCGCAGGTAGCCGCGCTCGGCGGACACCGCCGTCACCCCGCCGGGCTCGGAGCGCTCGACCCTGCGCCAGCCGCGCAGCAGCCGCCGGGTGCGCTCCAGCACCGCGTCCGGCGACTCGGCGGAGTCGGCCTCGGCGTGGTGCGGGAGCCGGGTCAGGTTGCGCGGGGTCGCGACCGGCGCGGCCCGCATGCTGTGCCAGTACTCCACCGAGCGGGGCAGCACGCAGCCGACGAGCGAGATCATCAGCAGCAGGTAGATCGCCGCGAACCACGGGCTGGCGAACACCTCGAAGCCGCCGAGCGACTCGATGATCGGCGCGGCGGTCGGGTAGTCGGCGTAGAAGTCGTCGACCAGGAACTCGTTCAGCGAGCGCTGCGGGATCAGCGCGCCCGGCATCGCGGCCAGCGCCAGCAGGAACAGCAGCACCAGCGCGGTGCGCATGCTGGTCAGCCCGCGCCAGGTGTTGCGCAGGAACGCGGCCACGCCGCCGAACCGGTCGCGGCGTGCCGGGGGCTCGCTGCCCGTTGTGCTGCCCGGCGGCTGCGGCGGGGCGGTGGGCGGCCGTGCCACCCCGGAGGTCATGTCGGAGGTCATGTCAGATGGGCGGGGTGAACCCGGCGATCGACACCTGGAGCTGGATCAGCCAGCGCGCCCACAGCCCGGAGACCAGGAGCACGCCGACCAGCACGAGCATCGCCCCGCCGGCGATCTGGATCGCGCGGGTGTGCCGGCGCAGGCGGCCGAGCATCCCGACCGCGCGGGACGCGCCCAGCGCGATCAGCACGAACGGGATCCCGAGCCCGGCGCAGTAGGCCAGGATCAGCACGACGCCGCGGAACGAGCCGCCGCCGGTGCCGGCCGCGACGGCGACCACGCCGGCCAGCGTCGGGCCGATGCAGGGGACCCAGCCGAGCCCGAACACCGCGCCCAGCAGCGGGGCGCCGGCCAGGCCGGCGCGCGGCGTCCAGTGCGAGCGGTACTCGCGCTGCAGGGCCGGGATCAGGCCGGCGAACGCCAGCCCCATCACGATCATCACGACGCCGCCGATCCGCTGCAGCAACGCCTCGTTCTCGATCAGCACGTCGGACAGCCACACGACGCCGACCATGATCGCGCCGAAGACGACGGTGAACCCGGACACGAACAGCAGCGCCGCACCGGCGACCCGCCAGCGGCCGTCCGGGCGGGTCCGCTGCTCGACGACGGCGGTCCCGCTGCGGCGGGCGGTCTCGCGCTGCCGGGCCTCGGCCTCGGTCACCGGCGGCGGCTGCGCCCCGACCAGGCCGGCCAGGTACGCGAGGTAGCCGGGGACCAGCGGGACGACGCACGGCGAGGCGAAGCTGACCAGCCCGGCGAGCACCGATACCAGGGCCGCCAGCAGCAGCGGCCCCGATATCGCGAGGGCGGTCGTCGGGTCCATCGCATCCCAGGGTAGAAGGGCCCCCGAACAGGCCCGACAGCGGGTTCTACAACGTGTAGTGCAACGGTCCGGTCGCGCTCCGTCAGCCAGCGCCCGGCGGCTCCGCCGCCGGGTCCTCCTCGGCGAGCCGGGCGATCAGCGGCATCAGGTCGGAGCTGCCGACCGGGGTCAGGAAGACCGCGGCGACCCGCTGCTCGCGGTCCAGCACGATCGTCGACGGGACGACGTTGCGCGGGTAGCCGTCGAGCCGGGCCAGGGTCCGCCCGGCCGGGTCGTAGATCGAGTCGTAGCTCAGCCCGCGGTCGGTCTTGAAGTCCAGCGCGGCCTGCCGGTCGTCCCGGACGTCGATGCCGAGCACCACGGCGTCGCCCTGCGCCGCGTCCGCGACCGCCTGCAGCTCCGGTGCCTCGGTCCGGCACGGCCCGCACCACGAGCCCCAGATGTTGATCACCCGGACGGTGTCCGGGAAGTCGGAGATGCCGACCTCGGCACCCGGGTTCATCAGGCTCTCGCCGCGCAGGTCGGTGATCGGCCCGCGACTCTCCGGCGGGTCGTAGACGATCCGGGTCTCGCCGCCGGGGGCGACGAACTGGAACTCGCCGGACCCGGCGACGGCGTCGGTCCCGACGCCGCAGCCCGCGAGCAGGGCCAGCGCGGCGAGCAGCGGGAGCGCCAGCCGCCTCATGCGCCGGTCACCATCGCCCCGCTGGAGCCGGCCGGCTCGGCGTAGCGCAGTCCGGTCATCCGGGCGCCGGTGAACTCGACGCTGGTCAGCGACGCCAGCGCGCACTGGCGGCGGCGCGGATCGTGCCAGAGCCGCTGCCCGAGCAGGTACCGGCGCAGCGTCCAGATCGGCAGCTGATGGGACACGCAGACGACCTCCCGGCCGGGCGCGAGCAGTCGCGCCGCGTGCAGCGCGCCGAGCATCCGGTGCGCGATGTCGAGATAGGGCTCGCCCCAGGACGGGGTGAACGGGTCGCGCAGCAGCCGCCACGCCTGCGGCCGGCGCAGCGCGCCGTCGCCGACGGCGAACCGCTTGCCCTCGAACAGGTTCCCGGCCTCGATCAGGTTCTCGTCGGTGCCGATCGGCAGGTCGTGCGCCTCGGCGATCGGCCCGGCGGTCTGCTGGGCGCGCTGCAGCGGGGACGCGACGACGGCGGCGACGTCGTTGCTCCCGAGGTACTGCGCGACCGTCTTGGCCTGGGCCTCGCCGTGGTCGGAGAGCCGGTAGCCGGGCCGGCGGCCGTAGAGCACCCGCTCCGGGTTGTGCACCTCGCCGTGCCGGAGCAGGTGCACGACGGTCACCGGGCCGGTCGGCGCGGGGGTGGTCCGGTCGCCCACGGCTCAGACCCCGTCCGGACGGGTGGCCGCGGCCGCCGCCCGCGCCCCGGCGGCGAGCCCGACCTCGATCCGGGCGAACGCGTCGTCGTCCAGCGCGGTACTGACGAACCACGCCTCGAACGCCGACGGCGGCGGGTAGACCCCGTGGTCGAGCAGCGCGTGGAAGAACGCCGGGTAGCGCCAGGTCTCGGCCGACCTCGCGTCGGCGTAGCCGGTGACCGGGGCGTCGGTGAAGAACGGCGAGAGCATGGTGCCCGCGTACTGCACGGTGTGCCCGACGCCCTCCCGGTCCAGTGCGGCGGTGATCAGCGAGCCGAGCCGGTCGGCGTTCGCCTGGAGGGTGGCGTAGGCGGCCTCGTCGGCGTGGCGCAGCGTGGTGAGACCGGCGGCGACCGCGACCGGGTTCCCGGCCAGGGTGCCCGCCTGGTAGACCGGCCCGGCCGGCGCCAGGAACGACATGTGCTCGACCGAGCCGCCGAACGCGGCGGCCGGCAGCCCGCCGGACATCACCTTGCCGAAGGTGTAGAGATCGCCGGCGACGCCGTCGCAGCCGTACCAGCCCTGGCGCGACGCCCGGAAGCCGGTCATCACCTCGTCGATCACCAGCAGCGCGCCGTGCGCGTGGCAGAGGTCGCGCAGCGCGGCGTTGAAGCCCTCGACCGGCGGGACGACGCCCATGTTCCCGGGCGCCCCTTCGGTGATCACGCAGGCGATGTCGGCGCCGCGCTCGGCGAACACCGCGCGCACCGCGTCCAGGTCGTTGTAGGGCACGACCACGGTGTCCGCGGCCTGCGCGCCGGTGACGCCCGGGCTGGTCGGCAGGCCGAGCGTCGCGACGCCGGAGCCGGCCTCGGCGAGCAGCGCGTCGACGTGGCCGTGGTAGCAGCCGGCGAACTTCACGATCACCGGGCGCCCGGTGATGCCGCGGGCCAGCCGGATCGCGCTCATCGTCGCCTCGGTGCCGGAGTTGACCAGCCGGACCTGCTCGACCGGGGTGCGGTCGACGATCTCGGCGGCCAGGTCGATCTCACCGGGGGTCGGGGTGCCGAACGACAGTCCGTTCGACGCCGCCGCCCGCACCGCCTCGACGACGGCCGGATGCGCGTGCCCGAGGATCATCGGGCCCCACGAGGAGACGAGATCGACGTAGTTCGCGCCGTCGGCGTCGGTCAGCTCGTAGCCCTGCGCCGAGACCATGAACCGCGGCGTGCCGCCGACCGAGTTGAACGCCCTGACCGGGGAGTTCACCCCGCCCGGGATCAGTTCGGCCGCCCGCTCGAAGAGGCGGGCGGACTCCTTCGGGTCGGGGTTCTGCGCGCTGCTCACCCGGCCAGTCTCCCAGCCGTCACCCGGCGCGCCGTGCGGCCCCGACCTTGCGCGACGCATACCACTCGCGGGCGGCCTGCCCGTAGAGCAACACCACACCGGTCGAGGAGATCGCCAGGATCACCACCGCGAACACCGGGATCGTCGGTGCCATCAACAGCAACAGCGGCAGCCCGTAGACCGCGGTCAGCACCGCCAGCGCCAGCCGCGCACCCGCCCGGCCGAGGAACGCGACCATCGCGAGCGCCGCGTAGACCAGCGCCAGCACCAGGAAGACCCCGCCCATCACCCGGACCAGCTGGGTCAGCTGGTCCAGCGTCACCCCGGTCTGCGCCATCACGCTGTCGAGCTCGGCGCGCGGGATCCCGGCCTGGTCGAGCGTGGCCTGGTCGATCTGGGCGAACATCGCGGCGCCGCCCATCAGCACGAACGGCAGCGCCGCGGCGATCAGCAGGATCAGCGCGGTGACCACCTGCCGGGGCCGGGCGAGCGGCGTCGTCCCGCCCGGGGCCAGGCCGGCCGGTGGCTGGCCCCAGCCCTGCGGTGCACCGCCGGTGTTCCACTGCGGGCCGGGCGGCTGCTGGTACTGCTGCTGGTACTGCTCTTGCGGCGGCTGTTGCTGCTGTTGCTGTTGCGGCGGCGCCGGGGCGGCCGGCGTCCAGCCGTTCGGGTACGGGTTCTGCGGATACTGCGGGTAGTACCCGGTCGACGGTCCGGGCCGGTAGTACTGAGGCGCGCCCTGCTCGCCGGGGTTGTTGCTCACACCCGCCACGGTAGCCGGACGGGTGTCCGGTTTGCCACGTTCGGCGGTACCGCGGGCAGGTGGTGTCGCTCCGGCTACCGGTCCAGCCAGCCCGCGACCTCGGTCGCCCAGTAGGTGAGGATCACGTCGGCACCGGCCCGGCGGATCGATGTGACCGTCTCCAGGATGGTGCGCTCCCGCTCCAGCCAGCCCTGCTGCACGGCGGCCTCGATCATCGCGTACTCGCCGGAGATCTGGTATGCGGCGACCGGCACGTCCGCGACGTCGGCCACCCGGGCCAGCACGTCCAGATAGGCCAGCGCGGGCTTGACCATCACCATGTCGGCGCCCTCGTCGAGGTCCAGCGCCAGCTCGCGCAGCGCCTCCCGGGCGTTGCCGCCGTCCTGCTGGTAGGTCTTGCGGTCACCGCGCAGCTGCGAGTTCACCGCCTCCCGGAACGGCCCGTAGAACGCCGAGGCGTACTTCGCGGTGTAGGCGAGGATCCCGGTGTCGGTGAACCCGGCCTCGTCCAGCGCCGCCCGGATGACGCCGACCTGCCCGTCCATCATCCCGCTCGGGCCGACCAGGTGGGCGCCCGCGCGGGCCTGCTCGACGCCCATCCGCGCGTACACGTCCAGGGTGGCGTCGTTGTCGACCCGGCCGTGCGCGTCCAGCACGCCGCAGTGCCCGTGGTCGGTGAACTCGTCCAGGCACAGGTCCGACATCACGACGAGATCGTCGCCGACCTCGTCGCGGACGTCGCGCAGCGCGACGTTCAGGATCCCCTCCGGATCGACGGCACCGGAGCCGGTCGCGTCGTGCACCTCCGGGACACCGAACAGCATCACGCCGCCGACGCCGGCCGACGCCGCCTGCGCCACCGCCTTGCGGAGGCTCTCCCGGGTGTGCTGGACGACGCCCGGCATCGACGAGATCGGCACCGGATCCGCGGCGCCCTCGCGCACGAACATCGGCAGCACCAGCTGGCGGGGCCGCACCTCGGTCTCGGAGACCAGCCGCCGCATCGCGGGGGTGGTCCGCAGGCGGCGGGGACGCTGCACCGGGAAAGCCATTGCCCCAGGGTAGAGCGCCGCCGGACCGCCGGGGCCGCGCCCCTTCCCGCGCCGCCCCCGCACCCCGTCGTGTCCCGCCACACCCCGCTGCGCGCCGTCGCACCCCGTCGCGCCGTGCGGCGGCCGATCCGCGGCACTCCCTGCGCCGCGCGACCCCGCCCCGCACCCCGTCACTCACCGAGATGCGGATGAGCGGGAATTGTCGATCTTCCGAGCCCTCTCAGATGCATCTCGGTGAGCGACGGGGTGCGGCGCTGGGGTGGGACGGGGCGGGGCGGGGCCGCTCATCCCACCGGTGCGACGTCGGTGCGGATCCGCAGCGCCTCGACCAGGTCCCGGTAGAGGGCACTGGACCCGAGCAGCTCGGCGTGCGTCCCCCGGGCGACGACCCGGGACGAGTCCATCACGACGATCTCGTCGGCGTCGAGCACCGTGGACAGCCGGTGCGCCACGGTCACCACCGCACCACGGCGGGCCTGCGCCCGCAGCACCGTCTGGATCGCCGCCTCGGTGATCCCGTCGACCTGCGCGGTCGCCTCGTCGAGCAGCAGCACCGGCGGTTCGGCGAGCAGAGCCCTGGCCAGTGCGATGCGCTGCCGCTGGCCGCCGGAGACCGAGCTGTCCGACAGCGGCGTGTCCAGGCCGAGCTCCAGGTCCGCGACGACGCCGTCGAGGTGGATGCTGCGCAGCACCTCGGCGATGCGCTCGTCGGAGACGTCCGGTGCGGCCAGGATCAGGTTGTCCCGGATGGTGCCGGGGACCACCGGGGTCTCCTGCTCGACGTAGGCGAAGCGGCTGCGCACCTGGTGCACGTCGAGCTCGGTGTAGGGCACCCCGCCGAGCAGCAGCTCGCCGCGCTCGGGATCGACGAAGCGCAGCAGCAGCGACAGCAGGGTCGTCTTGCCCGCACCGGAGGGGCCGACCACCGCCACGTGTCCGCGTTCCGGGACGACCAGGTCCAGCCCGCGCACCGCGGGCTCCGCCGAGCCGGGATAGCGGGCGTCGACACTGCGCAGCTCGACCGCACCGGCGGCAGCCGGACCGGGGCGGCCGGGCTCCGGAGCAGGACGGGCGCCGGCCGCGACCGGCTCGGACTCGAGCTCCCGGACCTCCCGGATCCGGCCGGCCGCCGCGATCCCGGACTGCAGCGTGCTGAGGTTCTGACTGAGCTCCATGATCGGCCCCATCAGCCCGAAGGCGTAGAGCAGGAACGCGACCAGTGTCGACACGGTCATCTCGCCGCCCGCGACCCGCCACGCCCCGACGCCGAGGATCAGCACGATCGCGGCCTGCAGCCCGGACCAGGCGACGGTCCAGACCAGTGCCTCGCGGCGCACCGCGCGCACGCCGAACCGGCGCGCGTCCGCGGCGTGGGTGAGCAGCCGGTGCCGCGCGGCGTCCTCGACGCCGGCGGCCTTGACCGTCCGGACCGCGCGCAGCGTCCCGTCCAGCGAGCCGCCGAGATCGCCGAGCGCACCCTGGGCCCGCTGCTGCGCGGTCGCGATCGCGGGCAGCAGCACCGAGAACAGGACGACCACCAGCGCCGTCGCGCTGAACGTCACCAGCGCCAGCATCGGGTCCAGGACGGTCATCAGCACCAGCGACCCGACCAGCATCACCGCACCGTTGAGCAGGCCGACCAGGCTGGACGACGCCGCCTCGCGCAGCAGCACTGTGTCCGAGGTGACCCGGGTGACCATCTCGCCCGCCGGGCGGGCCAGCAACGGCAGGACCTTGGCCCGCAGGTATCGGACGATCATGTTCTCCCGGGCGTCGTAGACGATCCGCTCGGCGAGTGTCCCGAGCACGACCCACTGCCACCAGGTGACGCCGGCGCCGACCACGAGCAGCGCGAGCAGCAGCAGCACCGGCCCGGACAGCGATCCGCCCTCGGCGACGGTGTCGAGCACCCACTTGGTCACCAGCGGGCTCGCCAGCTCCATCGCCGAACCGGCGAGTGCGAGGACGAGGCCGAACACCAGCGTCGGCAGGTGGGGGCGGGCGTGGTCCCACAGGATCCCGATCCGGGACGGCGACCCGGTCACGACGGTCATGCCCTCAAGTAAGACAGAACTGTCCGATTTTCGCACATGGATTATTTGTTAGGGTCGCGACGTGACGGTCGAGGACCAGGAGAGCCCCACCAGGGAGCGGACCCGGCGGGCGATCCTCCGCGCCGCCATCGGGGCCCTCTCCTGCAATCCCGGCGCCGCACTCGGCGAGATCGCCGAGACCGCCGGCGTCGCCCGCAGCACGCTGCACCGCTACTACCCGGACCGGGCCGCGCTCTCCGCAGGCGTCGAGGCGTTCGTCACCGCCGAGTACTCCGACGCGATCCGCCGCGCCCGGCCCGACGACGGCACCGGGCTCGCCGCCTACACCCGGCTCTGCGCCGAGCTGATCGACGGCCGCGAGATCTTCGCCTGGTGGCTGCGCGGCGAGACCGAGGAGGAGACGGCCGCCGAGACCGACGACGACCGGCTGGTCGCCGGGATCGTCCACCGCGGCCACGCCGACGGCAGCATCGACCGCGAGCTCGACGCCGACTGGCTCGTCGGCCACATCTGGTGCGGGCTGTTCGCCGCGTTCCACCTGCCCGAACCCGCCGGGCGCAGCCCGCGCGAGACCCGCGAGATGTGCCTGCGGACCCTGGTGAAGACGGCCGCCGCCTGACGCCGACGCCCCGCCACCCACCCGCAGGTGGGAGACGGGGCCGTGGAGTCACGCGCTCAGCGGCTGTATCGATCGCGCCGCTCAGCGGCTGTATCGATCGCGCCGCTCAGCGGCTGTATCGATCGCGCCGCTCAGCGGCGGCGCGCCTTGACCTTCTTCGGCGGCGGCAGGTTCCCCTCCGCGCGTAGCTTCGCGGTGTGGCTCGCCAGCGCGTCGACCAGGGTCGGCACCCGGGCCTCCTCCGGCTGCACGTCCACCCGCAGGCCGAACTCGCGGGCCGTCTCCGCGGTGGCCGGGCCGATGCAGGCGACCAGCGTCCTGGCGTGCGGCTTGCCGGCGATGCCGACCAGGTTCCGCACCGTCGACGACGAGGTGAAGCAGACGGCGTCGAACCCGCCGGTCTTGATCGCCTCCCGGATCGGCGCGGGCGGCGGGGCCGCACGGACGGTCCGGTAGGCCGTCACGTCGTCGACCTCCCAGCCGCGCTCCTGCAGCCCGGCGGACAGCGTCTCGGTGGCGATGTCGGCGCGCGGCAGCAGCACCCGGTCGACCGGGTCGAGCACGTCGTCGTGCGGCGGGAAGATCTCCAGCAGCCCCTCGGAGGTGGACGACTGGGCCTCGTCGATGTCCGGGACCAGCTCCGGCTCGATGCCGAACTCGCGGACCTTCTCCGCGGTGGAGCGGCCGACGCAGGCGATCTTGACACCGGAGAACGCGCGGGCGTCCAGGCCGAACTCGGCGAACTTCTCCCACACCGCCTTCACCGCGTTGGTGGAGGTGAACACGACCCACTGGTAGCGGCCGTCGACCAGGCCCTTGACCGAGCGCTCCATCTGCGCGGGCGACCGGGGCGGCTCGACGGCGATCGTCGGCACCTCCTCCGGGATCGCGCCGTGCATCCGCAGCCGCTCGCTCATCACGCCGGCCTGGTCCTTGGTCCGCGGCACCAGCACCCGCCAGCCGTACAGCGCGCGCGACTCCCACCAGGACAGCTCGCCGCGGCGACCGGCGGCGTCGCCGACGGTCAGCACCAGCGCGCCCTCCAGGTCGCTGCCGTCGACGGCCAGCTTGCCGACCGACGACGAGATCGTCTTCTGGGTGGAGGTGGTGCCGCCGGAGGTGATCGCGACCGCGGTGTCGCCCGGGACGCCCTGCGCGGACAGCCCGGCGGCGACGTCGGCCAGCAGCGCGCCGGTGGCGTGCAGCACCACCGGGCCCGGGCTGGCGGCCAGCGCGGCCCAGTCGACGCCCGCCCGCACGTCGGCCTCGACGTGCGCCGAGCCCAGCGCGACCCCGGCGTAGGCCGGCACCGCGGTGGAGGCAGGCACGCCCGGCACGACGTCGAACGCCGTCCCGGAGGCCGACACGGCGAGCGCCTCGGCGACGACCGCGTCGTTGGTGAGCGGATCGCCGGAGACCAGGCGGGCCACCGAGCGGCCCTGACCGGCCTCGGCCAGCAGGTCACTCGCGATGTCGGCGGGCTGGCCGACCGCCGGGCGTACCTCGGCGCCGTCGGCGGCCAGCGCGAGGATGCCCTCCGGCACGTCCGGATCGGTGATCACCAGCGGCGAGCCGGCGAGCACGTCCCTGGCGCGCACGGTGAGCAGTGCCGGGTCTCCCGGTCCGCTGCCCACGAAGGCGATCCGCCCCGAGGTGTTGGCCTGTCCTGTCATTCCGTACTCCCGATCCAGCGGTTGGCGGGGCCCTCGAGGCCCGCGGGGGGCAGGTCCTCGGCTCCCAGGTCGAGAAGCTCGTGCGCGACCGCGGCCCCGAGCTTCTCGGCGTCGTCCATCTCTCCGGTGGCGGAGGCGCGCACCACAGCGCCCTCCGCGATGTCCCCCAGGCCCAGCACGCAGCGCAGCGACAGCCGGTCCACCGCGCGCCCGTCGTCGTCCAGGTCGGAGACGACGTCGGCGAGCGCACCGACCGGCACGTGGCAGCCGGCCTCCAGGGTGGCCAGGACGGCGCGCTCGGCGGCGACGGCGACCCGCACGCCCGGGTCGTCGAGCACGGCCTGCAGCGTCGCCACCAGCTCGGTGTCGCCCTCCCGGCACTCGACCGCGAGCGCGCCCTGGGCGGGGGCGGGCAGCATCTGCAGCGGGTCGATCAGCTCGTCCGCCTCGCCGATGCGGCCCAGCCGGCGCAGCCCGGCGGCGGCCACGACCACCGCGTCCAGCTCGCCGGAACGGACCTTCCCGATCCGGGTGTCGACGTTGCCCCGGATCGGCAGCACCTCCAGGCCCTGCCCCAGCGCGTACAGCTGCACGCCCCGGCGCGGGGAGCCGGTGCCGATCCGGGCGCCACGGCCCAGCTCGCCGAGCACCCGCCCGTTGGTGACCAGCGCGTCCCGCACGTCCTCGCGCTGCGGGACGGCGGCGATCCGCAGACCCGCCGGCTGCGCGGTGGGAAGGTCCTTGAACGAGTGCACGGCGACGTCGATCTCGCCGGCGGTCAGCGCGTCCCGCAGCGCCGACACGAACACCCCGACCCCGAGCTGGGTCACCGGCGCCATCGAGCGGTCACCGCTGGTGGAGATGGTGACCAGCTCGCAGGGCTGACCGGCCGCGATCAGCCGGTCGGCGATCGTGGTGGACTGCGCCACCGCCAGCTTCGACGGGCGCGTCCCGATCTTCAGAACGCTCACGAGATCTGCTCCGGGGGACGGGACCCGATCGACGGCGTGCGGTCGAGCGGGGCGTTCAGCGCGGCCGTCACGTCGGTGCCGTCGACGGTCGCGTCGGTGCCGCGGACCGGCGCCGCGACGGCGGCGGCGGCCTGCGGGTCGAGCTCGAACAGGGTGCGCAGCGCGGCCGCGTAGCTGTCCCCGTCCGGCCCCTCGGCCAGCCGCTTGACCTGCACCGTCGGCGTGTGCAGCAGCTTGTCCACGACCCGCCGGACGGTCCTCGAGAGCTCCTCGCGGACCCGGCCGTCGAGATCGGGCAGCCGGGAGTCCAGGCGCAGCAGCTCGGCGTCGACGACCTCGGAGGCGCGCCGGCGCAGGGCGGTGACGGTCGGGGTCACCTCGGCCGAGCGCTGCCCGGCCAGGTACTGCTGGGCCTCCTCCTCGACCATCCGGTGGGCCAGCGCGATCGAGCCGCCCGCGGCGTCGTCGGCGACGTCGAGCAGCCGCCGCTGCAGGGTGGTCAGGTCGACCATCCGGACGCCGGGCAGCTCGCCCACCGCCGGATCGACGTCGCGCGGGAGGCCCAGGTCGCACACGACCAGCGGGCGCCCCCGGCCGGCGGACAGCGCGTCGGCGACCGGGGCGGTGTGCACCACGTGCCCGATCGCCCCGGTACAGGCCAGCAGCAGGTCCGCGTCGCGCAGCTCGGCGGCCATCGAGTCCAGCGGGCCGGTGCGCGCGGCGGTGCCCTGCTCCCGGACCTTCTCCGCGAGCCGCTCGCCGCGCTCGACCGAGCGGTTCAGCACGACGATCTCGGACGCCCCGGCGCGCCGCAGGTGCGCCGCGGCCAGCGCGCCCATCGCGCCCGCCCCGACGACGACGGCGCGCGCCCCGTCCAGGCCGGCGCCGCCGAGCTCGCGATCGGCGTCCCGCAGTGCCTCGGAGACGATCGAGGCGCCCGCCTCGTCGATCCCGGTGCCGGCGTGCACCCGCTTCCCGACCCGCAACGCCTGCTGCACCAGCTCGTGCAGCACCTTGCCGACCGAGCCCGACTCGTCCGCGGTGGCGTAGGCGCCGCGCAGCTGGCCGAGGATCTGCGACTCCCCGACCACCATCGAGTCCAGGCCGGCGGCCAGCTGGAACAGGTGCTGGACGGCCGATCCGGCGTAGTGCACGAAGAGATGGTCGGAGAGCTCGCCGATCGGGAACCCGGCATAGGAGCCGAGCACGTCGGTGACGTCGCCGAGGCCGCCGTGGAACGCGTCCACGACCGCACAGACCTCGATCCGGTTGCAGGTCGAGAGGAGAACTGCCTCCTCGACGTGCGTTCGGTCGAGCATCTCCTCGAGCAGTTTGGGCACGTCGCCCGGCGCCACCGCGAGGCGCTCCAGCACCTCGACCGGCGCGCTGCGGTGCGACAGGCCGACCACGAGGACGCTCATCGCGGGGACACCACCGATCCGTTCGTCTCGCCCGTTGCGCCGACGGCCCCGTCCGGGGGATCCGCCGGGACCGTCACGTCTCCGGCGATGTGCCGCCGGGCCACGTGGAACGCGAGGACCTGCAGCTCGACCGACAGGTCGACCTTGCGGACCTCGACGTCGTCCGGCACCTGAAGCAGTACCGGAGCGAAGTTGAGAATGGACTGCACCCCGCCCTCGACGAGCAGGTCGCAGACGTTCTGCGCGGCCGGACCCGGCGTCGCGATCATCCCGATGGTCACGCCGTGCGCGGCGCACACGTCGGGGATCTCGCGGACGTGCCGGACCCGGATGCCGTTGATGTCGATGCCCACCAGGTCGGGCTCGACGTCGAACAGGGCGCTGACCGGGAACCCGCGGCCGGCGAACCCGGCGTACCCGGCGAGCGCGTGCCCGAGGTTGCCCACCCCGACCAGCGCCACCGACTGCCGGTGGTCCATGCCGAGCTCGCCCTGCAGCCGGCCCTGCAGCGACGCGACGTCGTAGCCGACCCCGCGGACGCCGTAGGAGCCCAGGTAGGACAGGTCCTTGCGGAGCTTCGCCGAGTTCACCCCGGACGCCCCGGCCAGCTCCTCCGACGAGACCGTCTCGACGCCCTGCTCGCGCAGCTCGCCGAGCACCCGCAGGTAGACGGCGAGCCGGGACACGGTGGCCTCGGGGACCGGGCGCACCGGCCGCTCACCGTCGGTCTCGGGGACGGACGGGACGCCGGGATCGGGCGGCAGGCTCACGGGCCTTCCTCCTCCGGCGTCGGTCTCGGGCGGGCGGGACACGGTCGCGTTCCGGCGCTCGTCCGGTGCACGGGGGGTTGTCCGCGGACGGTCGGTCATCGAAACTGATCGTGCTCCGGTCGGGAATGTGCTGGCCGCACCCCTGCGGCCCAGGAGCACGATCGCCATGCCCGGACCACGGCCCCGCCAGCATGACGGCCGGAAGGTGCGCGCTCGGGCGGGCCCGATGGCGCGAGGTCACCGGGCCGGGCGACGGAAATCCACGGTAGCCGCTTGTGAAGGCCCGCACAAAGTTGCGATCTTGGTCCGGATCGTGCTCGATGCGACCGCTGACCTGGAGCTACCGGTGATCGACCGGCACGAACCGCTCACCGTGCGAGATTGGGCACGTCGAGGCGCGTGCCACCCCGGACCCGGGCGGCCGGGCGACCGCGTGACACAGCTCTCGGCAGACCTCAGACCGCGGTGACCGGGCGCTCCGGCCAGCCGGTCGCGGCGCCCGGCAGCGGTGACCGCCGCTGCCCGGTCTGCACGGCCCCGGCGCCGTCGGTCGCCCGGCACCGGACCGTGTGCCCGCCGGCCGGCAGGTCCAGCTCGGCCCGCCACATCCGCCAGGTCGCGCCCTCGGCGGGGACCGGGCCGAGCTCGGCGTCCACCCAGCCGCCCGCCGCCGGGTCCCCGACGCCGACCTCGACCCGGGAGATCCCGCGCGGCACCGCCCAGGCGGCACCGGTGACGACCACCCGGCCGGCCGGGACGCGCGCGTAGGGCGTCGGCGAGTCGATCCGGGAGGCCGTCTCGGTCGGCCCGGGCGGCGCCCAGCCGCGCACCCGCCAGTAGTCGGCGCGCGCGGCGAACGTGGTGAGCTCGATGTCGGTGACCCACTTGGTCGCCGAGACGTAGCCGTAGAGCCCGGGCACCACGATCCGCACCGGGAAGCCGTGCTCGACCGGCAGCGCCTCGCCGTCCATCGCCACCGCGAGCAGCGCGCCCGCCGCCGGGTCCAGCACCAGCGACGACGGGCTGCCCGCCGTCCAGCCGTCGACCGAGGTCGAGAACACCTGGTCGGCGGCCGGGTCCGGGACGGCGGCGGCGAGCAGCGGGGCCAGCTCGACGCCGGTGAACCGGGTGGTCGACACCAGGTCACCGCCGACCTCGTTGGAGACGCAGGACAGCGTCACCCAGCGTTCGACGAGCGGGCGGGCCAGCAGGTCGTCGAGGTCCAGCAGCAGCTCGCGGCCGACCATCCCGTGCACCCGCAGCGTCCAGCAGGCCGGATCGACCGCGGGCACCCGCAGGGCGGTGTCGATCCGGTAGAAGTCGGCGACCGGCGTCGCGAACGCGGTCCCGCCGGGGAACGCGGCCCCGGCGGGCACCGGCGGGGCGGGCGGGATCCGGCCCGCGGCGGCGAGTGCCCGCAGCCGCGCGGTGAGCGCCTCCCGGGCCGGCCCGATCCGGCCGGACGGCAGCCGGGGCGCGAGCACACCGGCGCCCGCCGCGGCGGCGATCCCGCCGGCCCCGGCCAGCCCGGCGGCCCGCAGGAACCGGCGCCGGGTGAGCGAGTCGCGCAGCGGGCGGCCGTCCGGCAGCACCGGCCCGGCCGGGATCCGGGCGGCGAGCCGGTGCAGCCTGCGGAAGGCGGTGACCGCGACGACCAGTGCGACGACGGCGGGCAGCACGTCCAGCGGCCCGCCGCCGGCGGCCGTGCCACCGGCCAGCACGCCGAGCAGGCCGAGCGCGGCCAGGCCGGCGGTCCCGGGCCGGTCCGAGCGCCCGGACAGCGCGCCGGCCGCGGCGACCGCGGCCGCGGCCACGACCAGCACCCCGGTGACGACGGTGGCCCGGCTGCCCAGGCCGATCCCGACCGTCGCGATCTCGGCGACCGCGGGCGGGGTGAGCGCGACGACCCGGCCGGCGACCGCGTCCACCGGCCCGGTCCCCGGCCCGGTCACCAGCGCGGCGAGCTGCCCGGCGCCGACGCCGAGCGCGGCCGCGGCGAGCGCGCCGGCCGCACCGCGCAGCCGGCCGGGACGCGCCGCCGGACCCGCCGCCGTCATCCCCGGCTCATCCGGCGGATCGTCCGGCCGCCAGGTCGGCCCGCAGTCGCGCCTCGTCGACCCGGAAGGAGTCGTGCTCCCGCCCGTCGAGCAGGACCACCGGGACCTGGTCGCCGTACTCGGCCCGCAGCTCGGGATCGCCGTCGACGTCCACCGTGTCCCATCCGGTGCCGGTCTCGGCGCACACCCGGCGCAGCACCTCGGCGGCGTCCTCGCAGAGGTGGCAGCCGGCCCGGGTGAGCAGCCGTACCCGGGCGCTCACATCCGGGCCAGGGTGCGGCGGGCGATCTTGCCGGTCGGCGTGCGGGGCAGCTCGTCGGCGAACGCGACGACCGCGGGCCGCTTGAACCGGGCCAGCCGGGTGGCGCAGTGCTCGTGCACCTGCTCGACGGTCAGGCCGGCGCCGGGCACCGCGACCACCACCGCCTTCACCGCCTCGCCGGTGCGGTCGTCCGGCACCCCGACGACGGCGACCTCGGCGACCGTGTCCAGCTCGGCGACGACCTGCTCCACCTCGCGCGGGTAGACGTTGAACCCGTTCACGATCACCAGGTCCGACGAGCGGTCCACCAGGAACAGGTCGCCGTCGGCGTCGAGGTAGCCGACGTCGGCGGTGGTGAACCAGCCGTCGGCGTCCGGCCCGCCGTCCCCCTCCGGCCAGTAGCCGGAGAAGAGGTTGGGGCCGCGCAGCGAGATCAGCCCGGTGTCGTCGCCGGGCTCGGAGCCGACCTCGAGATCGATCTCGTCGTCGTCCGGCTCCGGCTCCGGCTCGTTGAGCGGGCGGCCGGCGGCGTCGACCAGCCGCAGCTCGACGCCGGGCAGCGGACGGCCGACCGAGCCGGGCTTCGCCGGGCGGCCGAGCTCGTTGGTCGTGATCACCGGGCCGCCCTCGGACAGGCCGTACCCCTCGTGCAGGTCCAGGCCGGTGGCGGCCCGGAAGTCGGCCAGCCAGGACGACGGCAGCGGCGCCCCGCCGGAGGTGCAGAGCCGGACCCCGCCCATCGCCGCGCGCAGCCGGTCGGCCGGCAGATCCAGCAGCGAGCGGAACAGCGAGGGCACGCCGGCGATCACGCTCACCCGTTCCCCGACGACGGCCGACAGCAGCCGCTCCGGGTCGAACCGGCCGGGCAGGACGACCGTGGAGCCCGCCCAGCAGACCTGCAGCAGGCCCGCGGCGAACCCGTAGACGTGGTAGAGCGGCAGCGCCAGCAGCACCCGGTCGACCCCGTTCACCGGGGCCGGGCGCAGCTCGGCGGCCTGGGCCCGGTTCGCGAGCAGCGCGCGGTGGGTCAGCTGCACGCCGCGCGGCCGCCCGGTGGTCCCCGAGGTGAAGACGATCACCGCGGTCCGCTCCGGATCGGCCGCTGCGCCGCCGGTGGCCGGGACGTCCGGCGCCGGCGCGGAGGGGTCCGGCGGCGGCAGCAGCCGGGCCCCGCAGCCCTCCGCGCAGCCCTGCGCGACCCGGTCCCCGGGCGCCGCGACGACCACCACCGGGGCCGCCTGGGCGAACACGACCTCCAGCTCGCGGGTCACCGAACCGGTGCCGAACGGCACCACGACCGCGTCCGCGCGCAGTGCGCCGAACACCGCGACGCAGTAGGCCGCACCGTCCGGCAGGCCGACGGCCACCCGGTCCCCCGGCCGTACCCCGGTCGCCCGCAGCCGGGCCGCCTCCGCGCTGACCGCCGCGTCCAGCGCGGCCCAGCTCAGGGTCAGCGGGGAGCTGCCGGAGATGTCGCGGACGGCGTCGTGCCCGGGCCGCTCGGTGGCGTTGCGGGAGACCAGGTCCGCGATATGGACGGGGGCGGGGCGGGTACTCGACACGGGACGTCTTCCTCCTCGGTGCGCGACATCACCAGTCTGGCAAAACCCCGTCACCGGGCACCGCCCGGCAACGGCACCGCTCGTCGCGCACACGGACCGTGTCGATTCGGACACGCTGCGCTAACAGTTCACTGACCGCGCCCAACAGGCCGCTCGACGGAACGGGGCGCGGTGAAAGGCGGCGAGTGCATTGCGCCACCGCCTCAACGTTTATGCTCCGCCGCTACACGAGGTTCAACGCGCGAACCGCCGGTTCGTCGCGCGACTCACCCGAGGGAGTGGCATGCAGCTCGTCGCCAGCGCACCGCTGCGCCTGCCGCGCCGTGCGGCCCGGGGCACCCCGCCCCGCACCGCCCGCCGGGCGGTCCCGCGGCCGGACCACCGGGATCCATGACCCGGCCGATGCGACCGCAGCGGCTGTTCCGCCCCCGAGAACGCCCCGAGAACGATCCCCCACGTTCTGTCGATCACGTCCATTCAGCCGACCCAGCCGTCCGTCCCGACCGGGCCCCCGATCCCGTTCGAGACCGACCCGACGCCGTCCGCCCCCAGCCGGACGGGGAGGTGTCCGTGACTTCAGCGACCTCTGCACCGTCCGCACCGACGGGGCCGATCGCGTCCGCTCCCCTCGACGCTCCCCCGCACGACTCCCGGTCCGCCGACTACCCGGCACGGCCGGCCGCCAACCGCGCGGGCGGCGCCCCCACCCGTCCGGGGCACCCGGGCCGGACCGAGCAGGAGATGCCGTCGCCGCGCCGGGCGCCGCAGATCTCGCAGGGACTGCCCCGCCCCGAGCAGGACCCGGCCGACGAGGCCGCCCGCGCCGTCGAGGACGCCAACAGCTCCTGGGCGCTGGTCGAGGCCTGCCAGGCCGGCGACGCCGCCGCGTTCGGCGAGCTGTACGAGCGCTACCACGACGTCGTCTTCCGCTACGTGCTGTTCCGGATGGGCGACCGTGCCTTCGCCGAGGACGTCACCCAGGAGACCTTCGTCCGCGCGCTGCGCCGGATCTCCTCGGTCAGCTACCAGGGCCGCGACATTGGCGCCTGGTTCGTCACCATCGCCCGGAACCTGATCTTCGACTACGTGAAGTCCAGCCGGTACCGGCTGGAGCAGACCACGTCGGAGATCGTCGACCACTCGCCGGCGACCAGCGGCCCCGAGCAGCAGGTCCTCGACATGGCGACCAACGACGAGCTGCTGGCCTCGATCGCGAAGCTCAACCCGGACCAGCGCGAGTGCATCCAGTACCGCTTCCTGCGCGGGCTCTCGGTCGCCGAGACCGCCGAGCTCATGGACCGCAACGAGGGCGCCGTGAAGGCGCTGCAGCACCGGGCGGTGCGCCGCCTGGCCCAGCTGCTCCCGGACGGCCTGCGATGAGCGGCCATGCGGCCCGAACAGCCGCAACGGGAGAGCAGATGCTGATCACTGCGGTGAACGCACTACTCGATGCGGTGAACGGTCCGGGGTCCGTAACCTCTGCGCCGGTCGGTCGTTGTGCAGACGAGCGCGCCGTGAACGCGCCGACGAGCAGCGCGAGACTGCAGTGAGGACGGACGGCATGCCCAGGGCATGGGACGACAGGCACCGGGGCGGGGACGACTTCGACCGGGCCCCGGCGGGCGCACCCGCGTCGGAGGAGCTGGCGCACGAGATCGCGCTCTCCGCCGCGCTGGACCGCTCGCGTCGTGACCTCTCGCCGGATCCGCACGCCTCGGCCCGGATGCGGCAGCGGCTGTTCGACGTGCTGGCGCAGGAGGGTATCGGCCGGCCGGACCAGTCCGGCCCGGGGTCCCCGTTCGGCGGCCGCCCCGCGGACCAGCTGGACCGCGCGGACCTGACCGCCCCGATCGGACCGCCGATCGCCGACGACCTGGACCACGAGGCCGTCTCCACCCGCCGCTCGGCGGGCGAGCACCACCCGGAGTCCGACGACCCGGGTGCCCGCCAGTCGCGGCCGCGCCGCGGCCGGCACGTGCTCCCGACCCACCATCCCGACCACCCCGAGCAGGTCGTGGGCGCAGCGCCCGGGCCGGCCCGGGAGGCCGAGGCCGGTCCCGGCCGGGACGAGTCGGCCCGGCCGCCGCGGATGCTGGACCGCCGCCGGCCGAGCATCCGGAAGCGGTTCGGCGTCGTGGTCGGCGGTTTCGCCGCGCTCGCCGTGATCGCCGGGGTCACCTCCACGGTCAGCCGGGACGCGCTGCCCGGCGACGCCATGTACGGCGTGAAGCGGGCCAGCGAGAGCGTCGGCGGGGTCTTCACCGTCGGCGAGCAGGCCGAGGCCGACCGGCAGCTCGATCTGGCCCGTTCCCGGGTGGACGAGCTGGAGAACCTGATCGCCCGGGCGACGCCGCCCTCGCCGACCGCGGTCGCCGCCGCCATGAAGGACTTCGACCGGGCCACCAGCACCGGCAGCAGGCTGATGCTGACCGGGGCCGGCGCCGAGGGTTCCGACGCGGCCCGGCTGGCCGAGCTGCGCACCTGGGCGGCCGCCCAGTCCGGCCGGATCACCGGCCTGCAGGAGCAGCTGCCCGCGGAGAGCAGGCCGGAGACGGCCGAGGCGATCCAGCTGCTCGACCGGGTGCTCGCCCGGGCCGAGGCGCTGCGCGCGAACAGCGGCTGCATCGCCGACAGCGGCGGCACGGTCGACGATCTGGGCCCGGTCCCCGGCGAGTGCCGGCCCGGCAGCGGCGGCGCGCCGGACGCGTCCCGCCAGTCGGCGACCGCCACCCCGGACGGCGGCAGCTCGTCGGCGAACCCGGACCCGACCTCGGAGACGGCGGGCCCGGAGACCTCGAGCCCCGGCACCTCCGAGGCACCGACCAGCACCGGCGCGCCGGACAGCGGGCTCCCGCTGCTCGGCGGGTCCGGCCCGTCGACGAGCAGCTCGCCGAGCTCCTCGCCGTCGGAGAGCTCGTCGTCGACCCCGTCCGACGACCGGCTGCTGCCGCCGATCACGATCCCGCCGCTGCTGCCCGGCCTCGGCCCGGTGACGATCGGCTGAGTTCCCCGGCACCAGTAGGCTGGGGCCGCGCCCGGGTACCGCGGGGCGCGTGACGCCGTCGTACCAGGAAGGCCGCCGTGGTGAGTGATCCCGGGTCCGTTCCCGACGAGGTTCGGGTCGAGCACACCGGTGCCGGTGGCGAGACCGGCCTGGCCGAGGAGCCCGGCGTCCTGGAACGCGCCACCGCGCTCGATCCGGCCCAGCGGGCCGGCCAGGCGTCCGCCGCGGCGGCGGTCGCCGCGGAGAGCGCCGACCAGCAGCCGCCGGACGCCGACGCGCCGCCGCCGGACCTGACCGCGGCCGCGTTCTTCGACGTCGACAACACGATGATGGTCGGCGCGTCGATCTTCCACTTCGCCCGCGGGCTGGCCGCGCGGAAGTTCTTCACCACCTCCGACCTGGCCGGGTTCGCCTGGCAGCAGCTCAAGTTCCGGGTCGGCGGCCGGGAGGACAAGGGCGGCATCGCCGGGCACCGGGACACCGCGCTGTCGTTCGTCGCGGGCCGGCCGGTCGCCGAGGTGGTCGCGCTCGGCGAGGAGATCTACGACGAGCTGATGGCCGACCGGATCTGGGCGGGCACCCGGGCGCTGGCCCAGATGCACCTCGACGCCGGCCAGCGGGTCTGGCTGGTCACCGCCACCCCGGTCGAGCTGGCCCGGATCATCGCCCGCAGGCTCGGCCTGACCGGCGCGCTGGGCACCGTCGCGGAGTCCGTGGACGGGCTCTACACCGGACGCCTGGTCGGCGAGATCCTGCACGGCCCGGCGAAGGCGCATGCGGTCCGCGCGCTGGCCGCGTCCGAGGGACTGGACCTGCGCCGGTGCACCGCGTACTCGGACTCGGTGAACGACGTCCCGATGCTCTCGGCCGTCGGCACTGCGGTCGCGGTGAACCCGGACTCGGAGCTGCGCGACGTCGCGAAGGCCCGGAGCTGGCAGATCCGCGACTTCCGCACCGGGCGCAAGGCCGCCCGGATCGGGGTGCCGTCGGTGCTGGGTGCCGGTGCGCTGGCCGGTGCGGTCGCCGCCGGGATGGCCTACCGCAGGCGCTGAGGCCGGGCGCGCGCTCAGCTGCCGCCGCGGTAGCGCTGTGCGTAGCGCCGGGCCGCCTCGGCGCGCTCCCCGGCGGTCGCCCGTGCCCGGGTGGCCCGCGCCGTCCCGGCCGGGTAGCCGGCCTTCACCACCCGGTTCTCCACCGACTCCTCCATCACGAACAGCGCGTACTGCAGTGACACCAGCCAGCCGAGCAGGACGGCGGTCAGCCGCAGCCACAGCGGCCCGGGGACCAGCAGCATCAGCGGCACCGACAGCAGCGTCAGCATCACCGCGGTGCGCGCGAAGTGGCGCAGGTGCCAGGTGCGGCAGGTGGTGTCGTGCAGCACCCAGGTCCGGTAGCGGGCCGGGAGCGACCCGCCCGCGGCGTAGCGCAGCCAGCGCAGCGGGCCGGGGCGGAGCCGCTCGGTCACCCGGTCAGCCCAGGAAGACGTTCCGGCGCTGGGACAGCAGCCGGTACAGGGTGTGCTGGATGGTCTCCCGGACCTGGTCGGTCAGGTTGAAGACCAGCATCGGGTCGTCGGCGTCGGACGGGGAGTGCCGGTCGGTCGGGATCGGCTCGCCGAACTCGATGTACCACTTGGACGGCAGCGGGATCAGCCCGGCCGGGCCGAGCAGCGGGAAGGTCGGCGTGATCGGGAAGTACGGGGCGCCGAACAGCCGGGCGATCGGGGCCAGGTCGCCGATCTTGGGGTAGATCTCCTCGGCGCCGACGATCGAGCACGGGATGATCGGCACCCCGGTGCGCAGCGCGGCCGAGACGAAGCCGCCGCGCCCGAACCGCTGCAGCTTGTAGCGGTCCCGGAACGGCTTGCCGATGCCCTTGAAGCCCTCCGGGAACACGGCGACGACCTCGCCGGAGCGCATCAGGCGTTCGGCGTCCGGGTTGCAGGCCAGGGTGGCCCCGGACTTGCGGGCCAGTGAGCCGGAGACCGGCAGCCGGAACATCAGGTCGGCGCCCAGCAGGCGCAGGTGCCGGTGCGCGGGGTGGTCGTCGTGCACCGCCACGGTGGTCATCACCGCGTCCAGCGGCAGGGTGCCGGAGTGGTTGGCGACCAGCAGCGCGCCGCCGGTGTCCGGGATGTGGTGGGTGCCGATCGTCTCCACCCGGAACCAGCGCTGGTAGAGCGGCCGCAGCGCGGGCAGCACCATCGCGTCGGTCAGCTCGGCGTCGAACCCGAACTCGTCGACCTGGTAGTCCCCGGCGAGGCGGCGACGCAGGAAGTCCAGCGCCTGCTCCAGGGCCGCCTCCCAGGCCGGCTGCTCCTCGGCGTCGTCGGTCTCCGGGGCCGGGGGGACCGCGGCCGGCCGCACCTGCTCCTCGCCGCGGACCGGCCGGGCGGGACCGCGCTCGCCCCGGATCGGGATCACCCGTGCCTCGGTCATGCCGTTCCCCCCTGTCGTGTCACGCCGCCCGGGCGCGTCGTCCGCTCCGCCCACACGATCAGCGCAGCGCCCTGGCCAGGCCGAGCAGCCCGCGCTCGACCGAGGCGATCCGTTCCTGCCCGAGCACCGGCCGCAGGGCCTTGCCGCGGACGAAGTCGTCGAACGCCTGGGTGGTGGTCCAGCGCGGTTCGAACCCGAAGTCGTCGATCAGCCGGTGCAGGTCGACGACCCGGCCGAAGTTGAGGAAGCGCATCTGCTCGGGCGAGAAGTCGACCACCCGGGCGCCGCGCAACACCCGGCTGACCGGGCTGACCGCGCTGCTCGGCACCGGGACGGCGATCTTGCCGGCCCGCCGGATCGCCTGCGACAGCATGAGCACGCCGTGCGCGGCGACGTTGTAGACGCCGGGCAGCTCGTGGGTCGCCGCCCGCTCCAGCACGGCCAGGCCGTCCTCCTCGTGCAGCAGCTGCATCCGGGCGTCGTAGCCGAGCACGGTCGGCACCACGGGGAGCGCGAAGTAGCGGCTCAGGACGGTGTCGATCCGGGGCCCGATGAAGTTCGCGAACCGCAGCACCGTGGTCGTCACGTCCGGCCGACGCCTGCTGAACCCGCGCAGGTAGCCCTCGATCTCGGCGGCGTCCTTCGCGTAGCCGCCGGACGGCAGGTCCTTCGGCCCGGTCGCCTCGTCGAAGACGGCCGGATCGCGCGGGCTGGACCCGTACACCGCGGTGGTCGACTTCAGCACGACGCGGCGCACCGTCGACGCCTTCTGGCAGGCGGCGAGCAGCTGCATCGTGCCGATGACGTTCATCTCCTTCATCGTCGCCCGGCCGCCGGACGACGCCGGGCTGGCCGACAGCGAGGCGTGCACGACGGTGTCGACGCCTGCGGTGGAGATGACCTTCGCGATGAGCGGGTTGCGGATGTCCGCGCGGACGAACTCGGCCCGGCCCATCCGGCGCAGCAGGTCGCGCGGCGGCGGGACGGTGTCGACGCCGAGCACCCGGTCGATGTCCGGGTTCGCGGCCAGCCGGGCCGCGAGATGACCGCCGAGGAACCCGCTCACGCCCGTGACCAGCACGACGTTCGGTGTCGGCTGGGACATGGGCGACCTCCCTGGACCTGACCGGCGGGGCCGGCTGGGCGGTGGGCGTGCAGACACGATCGGTGCCTGCTGCACGGGACGACGGCGGCGGCGGACGGACGACGCGGGCAGGCGGGCGGGCCGGGCTGGGCCGGGCGGCGCGGGCACGGACCCCGCGGCCGGGAGAGCGTCGTCGCTGCTCCGGCCGATCGCCGGGCCGGTGGCCGATGGTAGTCCGACTCGTCACCCGCGGCACTCGCCCGCGCACGTGAAACGCGTGACGTGTGGGTGAATTACGCCGCCGAACGACACCGGCCGCGCACCCGCCGTGGCGGATGCGCGGCCGGCGCGCGAGTCACTTGCCAAGCTTGCGGCGCTGCACCCGGGTCTTGCGCAGCAGCTTGCGGTGCTTCTTCTTCGACATCCGCTTGCGGCGCTTCTTGATGACCGAGCCCATGGGTGCTCCTCCTGTATCGACGCAGATCGCCCGCAACCGCACCACCGGGTGGCCTCGAGGCGGGCCGCCCGCGTACGGATACGCGGGACGGGCGACCGGTGGGAGTCGGCAGCCGGTTCGTCAGTCTACCGGGGCCGGTGCGGGCGCCCGGACGGGGGACTCAGCCCGCGTCGAAGTAGGCGTTGCGGAGGTAGTCCTCCACGGCCCGCTGCGGTACCCGGAACGACCGGCCGACCCGGGCGGCGGGCAGCTCACCCGAGTGCACCAGCCGGTACACGGTCATCTTCGAGACCCGCATCATCGAGGCGACCTCGGCCACGGTCAGGAACTGGACCTGGGCCGGACGCAGAGGCTCGGATCGTTCCGCCACCATCGGGCACCGCCTTCCTCCCCCGGTACGGGCCCCCGGACGCCCGGTGGTGGGGGATGCGCGTGCAGTCTACCGGGACGGCTGTGACGATCGGTCCGCCAGAGGGTGCCCCGATCGTGGCACATCTCGGCGCGTCAGGGTGTCATTGCGTCATCCGATGCGCTGATCGGGAGAATACGGAGGGCGATCGGCCCATCGGGGCCGGTGCGACGGGCCGTGCCGGTCAGCGGCCGAGCTCCACCGACCTGTCGTGCGCGGCGGTGACCGCGTCCGCGAGGGCGGACCGCACGCCGTGCCGCTCCAGCTCGCGCAGCGCGGCGGCCGTCGTACCGGCCGGGGAGGTGACGTTCTCCCGCAGCACCGCCGGGTGCTCGCCGGTCTCGCGCAGCATCCGGGCCGCGCCGAGCGCGGTCTGCACGGTGAGCTCGGTCGCCGCGGGCCGGGTCAGGCCGAGCGCCACCCCGGCCTCGATCATCGCCTCGGCGACCAGGAAGAAGTAGGCCGGGCCGGAGCCGGAGACGGCGGTGGCGGCGTCCTGTTTCGACTCGTCGATCCGCAGCACCGCGCCGACCGTGCCGAGCAGGCTCTCGGTCTCGGCGAGATGCTCGTCGCCGGCGTGGCTGCCGGCGGAGATCGCGCACATCGCCGCGCCGAGCAGCATCGGGGTGTTCGGCATGACCCGCACCACCGGGGTGCCGCCGGGCAGCGCCCCCTCGAACAGCGAGGTCGGCAGCCCGGCGCACAGGGAGACCACCAGCGCGCCCGGCTCGAGGGCGGGCGCGACCTCGCCGAGCAGCCCGACGACGTCCTGCGGCTTGACGGCGACGACGACCGTCCCGGCCCCACGGACGGCGTCGGCCACCGGGGCGGCGGTGATCCCGAGCGCGGCGGACAGCTCCTGCGCGCGGGCCGCCGACTTCTCCGCGACCACCAGCTCGCCCGGTTCCCGCCCGGCCGCCAGCAACCCGCCGAGCAGCGCCTCGCCGATCCGCCCGCCACCCAGTACCGCGATCCTCGAACCCATGGGCGCAACCCTAGGCGGCGTGCTCAGCGCTCCAGCGGTGCCAGTGCGAGCTGACGGGCCTGGCAGACGGTCCGCCCGGCGGCGTCGACGACGGTGACGTCCTCGTCGAACTGGGTGCCCGAGACGGTCCGGGACCGCGAGACGACCCGCAGCCAGCCCGGCGCGGGGCGGGCCCGCAGCAGCGCGGTGAGCTGCACGGTCGGGGCCCAGCCGGGCCGCCCGCCCAGGTTGAACACGGTCGGCGGCAGGATGTCGCCGGCCAGCAGCGCGAACAGCACGTCCGGTTCCTCGCCGCGCGGCCGCACCCAGCCGGTCATCTCCGGCGGGCCGGTCTCGCCCCGCAGGAACGGCAGCGCGGTCGCCGGGTACCGCAGGTCGCAGGCGGCGGCCAGGCCGCGCGCACCGCCCTCGGCCCGTGCCGGGTCCAGCGCGTCGGCGTCCGGCTCGGGCGCGAGCTCGGCGACGGTCTCCCAGCGCGGCTCGCCGTCGGGCAGGGCGCCCGCGGTGACCGTGGCGTGCAGCATCAGCCGGTCGTCCTGCTCCAGCCGGACCAGGACCGAGGAGATGGTGCGCCCGATCTTCAGCGGGGTCGCCGTCAGCTCGACCGGCCGCAGGTCCGGCGCCCGCAGGAAGTCCACCGACACGGCGAGCGGATCGGGGGCCGGGGCGCCGGCCGGCAGATCGGCCCGGAGCCGGGCGAGCGCCGCCTGCGCCATCAGCACCATCAGCAGGCCGCCGAAGGCCTTCGGGCCGACCGCCCAGACGTCGTCGAGACGGGCCCGGAACCGGCCGTCGCCGAGATCCTCGAGCCCCCTGGCGTCGGCGAACGGGCGTCCGGTGCGGAGCGCGGAACTGCTCATGCCGATCAGGCTAACCCGCCGGTTACCGACGGGTAAGGAGATCTCAGCGACGGGCGGACGGGATCGGCGCGGGATGCCGGGTCGGCGCCAGGTGCAGCCGGGCGAACAGCAGCGACTCGGCGAGCAGGCCGACCCGCTCCTGGCGGGTCCGGCAGCGCCGGGTCGACACCTCGAGCGCGACCGTGCCGCCGCGCCCGGCGAACCCGTCGTCGGCGAGCCGCTGGCAGACCTCGGCGCAGGGCTGCTCGCCCCGGCCCGGGACCAGGTGCTCGTCCTTCGCGGCGCCCGAGCCGTCGGTCAGGTGCAGGTGGGTGAGGCGCTCGCCCATCCGGTCCATCAGGCCGAGCGTGTCGACCCGGGCGGCGGCGGTGTGCGACAGGTCGAGGGTGTAGGCGCCGAAGCCGACCTCGGTCGGGTCGTGGCCGAGCGCGTACGGGACCGTGCTGATCGATCCGCGGGTCACCGGGAACATGTTCTCCACCGGCAGCGTGATCCCGCGGTACTCCTTCGCCCTGGCGACCTCGTCGGCGAACACCGACGCGTAGCGGCGCTGCCAGCGGAACGGCGGGTGCACCACGACGGTGCCGGCGCCGAACCGGGCGGCGACCTCGACGGTGCGCCGCAGCCGCTGCACCGGGTCCGCGCCCCAGACTCGCTGGGTGACGGCCAGGCACGGCGCGTGCACCGCGGTGACCGGGACGCCGTGCCGCTCCGCGAGGCGTTCGACCGCCCGCGGGTCCTGGCTGACCGGATCGGTCCAGATCATCAGCTCGACCCCGTCGTAGCTGAGATCGGCGGCGATCTCGAAGGCCGCGGCGACGCCCTCCGGGTAGACCGACGCGGTGGACAACAGGATCGGAGGGGTTCCGGGATAAGTGTGTGCGCGCGGACGGAAATAGGGTGCCACAATTCGTGGAGTCGCATCTCCGTCGCTCATCGTTACCGGTCCAGGAGCACCAGGAGCGCCGGGGACACCGTCAGCAGCAGGCCGACGAGGACCGCGAACAGGGTGGTCTTCAGGTCGTCGTTGCGCAGCAGGGCCCGCACGCCGAGCACCAGGCCGACGGTGAGCACCACCGCCGAGGCCAGCGCGACGATCGGGAACGAGAACCAGAGGAACCGGAACAGCACCCAGATCGCGGCACCGGCGACGGCGCCGCCGATCCACTGCGCGATCACCACCGCCCACGCCTGGCCGGTGCCCGCGGCGCCGGCGGCGGCCGCGTCGTCCAGACCGGCCGGCGGCTCGGCGCCGTCGGGATCGCCGGCATCGTCGTCGTCGGCCGGGCCGCGACGCCTGCCGCGCCGGCCGCCCGGGGCGTCGGCGCCGGTCCGGTCCTCGTGTCCGGGGGCGAACCGGTCGTGCTCCTCGGGGCAGTCGTCCCACGGTTGCGGGTCGTCCGGGCGTTCCGGGGCGAGCACGCCGGTGCGGCCGCCGTCGAAGCCGGCCTCCCGGTCGTCGGCGAACGGGTCGTAGGCACCGGTCGGCGGGCCGTCATCCACCGGGCCGCCGACCGGGGCCTGGCGGGCCCGGGCGCGACCGGTCGGCGACTCGTCGTCGTCCAGCGGCGGTGCGCCGAACTGGGTGGGCGGGCCGCCGTCGTCGTCCGGGTCGACGACCGGGCGGCGGGCGCCCAGCCTGCTGGTCGGGATCTCGTCCGGGTAGCCGCCGAAGGAGTCGGTGTCCGGGTGGCCCTGGGTGTCCGGGTAGCCGTTCGGCGGCGGGCCGCCCCGGTCCTCGTCGGGGCGCCCGGCGAAGCCCTGCGGGCGGCCGTGCGGCGGCGGGCCGTCGTCGGTGCGGCCGGGCCTGCCGTACACCTCCTCCGGGCGGCCTGCGCCGTTCGGGCCGGCGTACCCGGGCGGCGGGCCGCCACGGTGCAGATCGGGGGCGTGCCCGTTCGGGGCGTGCCCGTTCGGAACATGGCCGTTCGGCCGGTTCCCGGGGTGCGGCTCGGGGGTGTGCCCGTTCGGCCGGTGGCCGGGACCGCCCGGGACGAAGCCCTGCGGCGGGTGCCCGTTCGGTCCGCCGCTGCCGTTGGGTGCGTTCCCGTTCGGCACGAACGGATCGGGCCGCCGTCCGCCGGGGGCGCCGGGCCGGCCGCCCTCCACCGGGTCCGGCCGGCGGGCCGGCGGGAACGACGGGTGCTCGGCGAGCGGTGCGGGCGGACGCATCCGGTCCCCGCCCGCGGCCCCGCGCGGCGGCCCCTGCTCGGGGGGTGCCGGCGGCGCGCCGACTGCCGGCCCCGGCGCCGGGGCGCCGCCCGGCTCGTCGTCCTCCGAGGCACGGCGACGGCGGCGGCGCCCGGTCTGGGAGCCGCCGTTCGCCGCCAGCAGCTCGGCGACCGTCCGCTGGCGAGGCTCTCCGAATCCCGCGCTGTCCACACTCATCACGACCACCGTGCCCTGTGTGTTGTCAAGGGTCCAAGTCCGTCCGCGGAAGTCTGCGCCGAGCGGTCGTCCCCGTTCGTTCCGTCGAGCATGTCGAAGCGGCGCAGGATCACGCCCTCGCGCAACGCCCAGGGGCAGATGTCGAGCTCGGTGACACCCAGCGCGTCCATCGCGGCCTGGGCGACGATCGCGCCGGCGACCAGCTGGTGCGCCCGGCTGGCGCTCACGCCGTCCAGCTCGGCGAGGTCCGGCCCGGACATCCGGGTGATGAACGCGGAGAGCTGGCGCAGCCCGAGCGCGGTGAGGGTGCGGTGCGCGCGCGGCCCGGCGCTGGACGGCGCCGCGCCGGCGAGCCGGGCGAGCGTCCGGAAGGTCTTCGACGTCCCGACGGCCCGGTCCGGCCGGCCCGCCTCGCGCAGCCGCCCGGCGACCGGGGCGATCTCGTCGCGGACCCGCTCGGTCAGCGCGGCCACCTCGGCCCGCGACGGCGGATCGGAGGTGAACGCCTCCCGGGTCAGCCGGCCGGCTCCGAGCGGCACCGAGGCGGCGACGTCCGGGGTCTCGTCGCGGCCGACGGCCAGCTCCAGCGAGCCGCCGCCGATGTCGAGCACCAGCAGCCGCCCGGCGGACCAGCCGCACCAGCGGCGGACGGCGAGGAAGGTCCAGCGGGCCTCGTCCTCGCCGGGCAGCACCTCCAGCACCACGCCGGTCTCCCGCTGCACCTTCGCCAGCACCTCGGCCGAGTTGGTGGCGTCGCGCAGCGCGGAGGTGGCGAAGGCCATCAGGTCGTCGCAGCCCGCCTCGCGCGCGGTGTCCCGGGCCCGGTGCACGCTCTCCAGCAGCGCCTTGACCCCCTCCTTGCTCAACGCGCCCCGGCGGTCGAGGTGCTCGGCCAGCCGGAGCTGGTCCTTGTCGGAGGACATCGGCTTGGGATGGGCACCACGGTGGGCGTCCACCACCAGCAGGTGAACGGTGTTGGAACCCACGTCGAGGACGGCCAGTCGCACGCGCACAGGTTACCGAGCCGTTATCGACGGCCGGGCAACCCCATGGCTCGCTATCGTTACACGTCGAACTTGTAACCGAGCCCGCGCACCGTCACCAGGTGCTTCGGGTTGGACGGGTCGTCCTCCACCTTGGAGCGCAACCGCTTCACGTGGACGTCGAGGGTCTTGGTGTCGCCGACGTAGTCGGCGCCCCACACCCGGTCGATCAGCTGGGCCCTGGTGAGCACCCGGCCGACGTTGCGGAGCAGGTACTCGAGCAGGTCGAACTCCTTGAGCGGGAGCGCCACCTCGTCGCCGTTCACCGACACGACGTGCCGCTCGACGTCCATCCGGACCGGACCGGACTCGAGCACGCCGCTGCCGCCCTCGGCCTCGCCGGCGCCCTCGCCGCCGCGCCGCAGCACGGCGCGCACCCGGGCGATCAGCTCGCGCGCCGAGTAGGGCTTGGTGACGTAGTCGTCGGCGCCCAGCTCCAGCCCGACCACCTTGTCGATCTCGCTGTCCCGGGCGGTCACCATGATCACCGGGACGGCGGAGCGGGAGCGCAGCGCCTTGCACACGTCGGTGCCGCTCATGCCGGGGAGCATGAGGTCGAGCAGCACGATGTCGGCGCCGTTGCGGTCGAACTCGGACAGCGCGTCGTTGCCGTTCACCGCGACCGCCGTGGTGAAGCCCTCCTTGCGCAGCATGAACGCGAGCGGGTCGGCGAAGGACTCCTCGTCCTCCACGATCAGCACCCTGGTCATCTCATCCTCCGGTTGTCGCGGTCTGGGGGGCGAGCTCGGCGCCGGGGATCCCGAGCCGCGCGGGCAGCCGCACGGTGAAGGTCGATCCGGTGCCCGGGCGGCTCCACAGCCGCACCTCGCCGCCGTGGTTGGCGCAGACGTGCTTGACGATCGCCAGGCCGAGACCGGTCCCGCCGGTGGCCCGGGAGCGGGCCGGGTCGACCCGGAAGAACCGTTCGAACACCCGCTGCTGGTGCTCGGGGGCGATGCCGATCCCGCGATCGGTGACGGCGATCTCGACCGAGCCGTCGACCGCGCGCCGGCTCACCGACACCGACGAGTCGGCGGGCGAGTAGGCGATCGCGTTCTCGACCAGATTGGTCAGTGCGGTGACGAGCAGCGTCCGGTCGCCGTCGACGACCAGCCCGGACGGCGCGTCGGCGATGATCTCGACGCCGTGCGCCTCGGCCGAGTTGCGGCTGCGGGCGAGCGCCTCGCCGACGACGTCGTCGACCTCGACCGCGGCCAGCTCGGGCAGCCGCTCGGCGCCGGTCAGCCGGGACAGTGCGATCAGCTCGGACACCAGGTTGCCCATCCGGGTCGCCTCGAGGAGCAGCTTCTCGCCGAACCGGCGGACCTCGGCGGCGTCCTCACCGGAGCCGGCCGCGGGCTCCAGGCCGTCCAGCGAGTCGAGCAGTGCCTCGGCCAGCAGCGCGACGGCGCCGACCGGGGTCTTGAGCTCGTGGCTGACGTTCGCGACGAAGTCCCGGCGGGTCGCCTCCAGCCGGGCGATCTCGGAGGTGTCGACCGACTCGACCAGCGCGAAGCCGTCGCCCAGCGGGCGGATCCGGGCCTGCACCTCGACCGGCCCGCGCGGCGTGCGGTCCAGCGGCGAGAGGTCGACCTCGACCAGCCGGTCACCGGCCAGCACCCGCTGGCAGGCCGCCCAGGCCCGCGGGTCGAGCCGGTCGCCGGTGACCGCGCCGAGCGTGCCGGCCCGCGGATTGTGCAGCAGCACCTCGCCGCCGGCGCCGACCACGGCCAGCCCCGACGATGACGCGCGGAAGGTGCGGTGCAGCAGCTCGCCGAGCGTCGGGCCGCCCGGCTCCGCGCCCCGCGGGCGGAGCTCCGGATCGGGATCGTGGTCGGGGCGGCCGTGCGAGGACCGTCGCGCGAGCGCGAACCCGGCCAGCAGGCCCAGGCCGAGCGCGGCGGCCGCGATCAGCCACGCGAGCGTGGTCACGGCTGCATGGTAGGCAAGCGGGGGTGCCCTCTGGCCAGCGCCGACCCGCGAAGGTGACGCCCGCGACCCGGCCGGGCGACAGTGTTCGGCCCGCGTTCACCGCGGGTTCACGGGCGCCCCCGCCCGCGGCCTCAGCGGCCCTGGTTCGCCACCCCGGCGATCGCCTCCTGCGCCGCCGCCGGATCGAGGTAACGCCCGCCCGGGACGGTCGGCGACAGGTCGTCGTCGAGGTCGTAGACCAGCGGGATGCCGGTGGGGATGTTGAGGCCGGCGATGTCGGCGTCGGAGATGCCGTCCAGGTACTTGACGAGCGCCCGCAGCGAGTTGCCGTGCGCGGCGAGCAGCACGACCTTGCCGTCCCGAAGGTCGGGCACTACGGCCTCGGTCCAGTACGGCAGGAACCGGTCGACGACGTCGGCGAGGCACTCGGTGAGCGGCGCGTCGACGCCGGCGTAGCGCGGGTCGGCGTCCTGGGAGAACTCGGAGCCCTTCTCGATCGGCGGCGGCGGGGTGTCGTACGAGCGGCGCCAGAGCATGAACTGCTCCTCGCCGTACTCCTCCAGGGTCTGCTTCTTGTCCTTGCCCTGCAGGGCGCCGTAGTGGCGCTCGTTGAGCCGCCAGTCGCGGCGGACCGGGATCCAGTGCCGGTCGGCGGCGTCCAGCGCGAGATTGGCGGTGGAGATCGCGCGGCGCAGCAGCGAGGTGTGCACGACGTCGGGGGCGACGCCGGCCTCCTTCAGGAGCTCGCCGCCGCGGCGGGCCTCCGCCTCGCCCTGCGGGGAGAGCGGCACGTCCACCCACCCGGTGAACAGGTTCTTCGCGTTCCAGTCGCTCTGGCCGTGGCGCAACAGTACGAGGGTCGGCATGGGCCCAGCCTGCCACCCGCGCGCGGTGAGGTCCTCCCGCCGCGCACCGAACGTGTCCACCCGCACGTTCCCCCGGTACCGTCCCGGACGCCACCGACCGTTCCGACCGTTTCGCCCGGACCGCGCTGTCGTGACCGTCGCGTTCCCCGACCGGCAGGCGCGCCCGGCGGGCCGTCGGCAGCCGTGGACGCCGGCGATCTGGCCGGGCGCGTCGAGCGGCTCGCCGCGGCCCACGTCGGGCGCAGCACACCGGGTGCGGTGGTGGCCGTCGTCGACGCCGACGGTCCGCTGCTCCTCCGGGCGTGGGGGGACACCGGCGGCCCTGCTCCGCTGACCACCGGTTCGCCGCTGCCGGTCGCATCGCTGTCCGAGGTCGTGACCGCGCTGACGGCGTTGCGGCTGCCCCACGACGGCGTCACCTGCTGACCCACCACTCCGGGTTGACCGAGCCCCTCCTGATGCATCCCGATCCACCGGGCGGCCCCGGCGGCGTGGCCCCGCTGCTCGGGCCGTGGCTCCGGGAGCAGCCACCCGTGCTCGACCGCCCGGCCGGGGCCGGCCTGCACTACTCGCCGCTCGCGGGCCACGCGCTGCTCGGCGCGGCGATCGAACGGGCGACCGGGCTGCCGTTCGCCGAGGCGGCCCGGGCCCTGGTCCTCGGTCCGGCCGGTGCGACGACCGCGGACTTCCCGGCCGATCCCGCGTCGGCGGCGGTCGTGCCGGTGGTCGCGGACGGCGACGGCTGGTCCGCCGCGCCGTGGCCCGCCGTGCACGAACGGCCGGCGGCCGGGCTGACCTGGTCGGCCGCCGACGCCGCGGCGCTGCTGCACGCCCTGGTCGCCGACGACGGCCGGATCCCGGTTCCGGTCGTGTCCGAGGCGCTGGCCACCGCGGTCCGCCCGCCGCACGGGTACGAGGCGCTGCCGGGGCCCTGGCCGGAGCAGCCCCGGGTGGTGGACCCGGTTGGGGGTGTTCCAGGAGCGGCTGTTCGCCGACCGGGGCCCGGAACGGGCGCTGCGGACGCTGTCGTCGCGGGTCGTGGTCGGCCGCGACGGCGACGATCTGGTCATCGGGGACCGGCGCTACGCCCCGGCCCCGGGGAACCGGTGGTGCGATCCGGCCGGCTGCATCGCCGGGGTCCGCGCCGACGGTGGCGAGGTGCACCTGCTGCGCGGTGACCGCGCGATGCTGGAGCAGACGCTGGTGCCGGCCCCCTGGTGGTCCGACCGGGCCGTCGTCGGCCCGGTCCTGGTGGCCGGGGTGCTGGTGGACGGCCCTGCTCGCGCTCGTGGTGGGCGCCGCGCCCCAGGCGGTGCTGGTGACCTGGGCCTGGCCGGTCTGAGCCACCGCCCCGCCACCGTCCGGCCGGGCGGTCAGCCGGCCAGGTCCCGGAGCACGGCGCCCAGGGTGTCGGCGAGCAGGTCGATCTCCTCGTGGGTCACCACCAGCGGCGGCGACAGCCGGACGGTGGCGCCGTGGGTCTCCTTCGCCAGCACCCCACGGCGGGCCAGCTCCACGCACACCTCGCGGCCGGTGCCGATCGCGGGATCGACGTCGCAGCCGAACCAGAGCCCGATCCCGCGCACCGCGGTGAGCCCGGGCAGGGCGCGCAACCGCTCCCCCAGGCGGGCGCCGTGCGCGCGGGCGACGCCCTGGAACGAGCCGTCGGCGAGCAGCCCGCACACCGCGGAGCCGACCGCGGCGGCGAGCGGGTTCCCGCCGAAGGTGGAGCCGTGCTCACCGGGGCGCAGCACGCCGAGCACGTCGCGCCGCCCGACGACGGCACTGACCGGCAGGATCCCGCCGCCGAGCGCCTTGCCGAGGGTGTAGAGGTCGGCCTCGACGCCGAACAGGCCGGTGCACAGGGTGGCGCCGGCCCGGCCGAGCCCGGACTGGATCTCGTCGCAGATCAGCAGCACGTCGCGCTGCTCGGTGAGCCTGCGCACCTCGGCCAGGTAGCCGGTCGGCGGCAGGACCACCCCGGCCTCGCCCTGCACCGGCTCGACCAGCACGGCGACCGTGTCGTCGGTGAGCGCGGCGGCCAGCGCGGTGGCGTCGCCGTAGGGGACGCGATCGAACCCGGGTGCGAACGGGCCGAAGCCGTCGCGGGCGGCGGCGTCGTCGGAGAAGCCGACGATGGTCGTCGTCCGGCCGTGGAAGTTGCCGCCGGCGACGACGATCCGGGCCCGCCCGTCGGGCACCCCGCGGACCCGGTACCCCCAGGCCCTGGCGACCTTGATCGCGGACTCGACGGCCTCGGCGCCGGTGTTCATCGGGAGCACGGCGCCGGTGCCGGTGAGCTCGGCGAGATCGCGCTGGAAGGCCGGCAGCCGGTCGTTGTGGAACGCCCGCGCGGTGAGGGTGAGGGTGTCGAGCTGGCGGTGCGCGGCGGCGAGCAGCGCCGGGTGCCGGTGCCCGAAGTTCAGCGCCGAGTAGCCGGCGAGCGCGTCGAGGTAGCGGTTGCCGTCGACGTCGGTGACCCAGGCGCCGTGCCCCTCGGACAGCACGACGGGCAGCGGCGCGTAGGTGGCGACGCCGTACCGGTCGGCCAGCGCGATCTGCTCGTCGGTCCGGCCCGCGAGGGCGGTCATCGCCGGATCTCCAGGGTGGCGCACTTGATCCCGCCGCCGCCGCGGCGCAGCTCGGAGGTGTCGATGCCGACCGTGCCGAAGCCGCGCTCGGCGAGCTCGGCGGCGAACTTCTCGGCCTGCGGGGCGTGCACCACGGTGCGGCCGTCGGAGAAGCAGTTGAGCCCGAGCACCGCGGCGTCCGGCTCGGAGACGATCACCGCGTCCGGGAAGCGGAACCGCAGGACCTCCTGGGCGGCGTCGTCGAACGCGGACGGCAGGTAGGCCACCGAGCCGGGCCCGCCCGTCGGGTCGAGCACGGCGAACGCGGTGTCCAGGTGGTAGTAGCGCGGGTCGATCAGCCGCAGCCCGACGACCTCGCGGCCGAACACGCGGGCGGCCTCGTCGTGCGCCCGCGGATCGGTCCGGAACCCGGTGCCGGCGTAGATCGTGTCGCCGACCGCCAGCAGGTCGCCCTCGCCCTCGTTGACGTGCACGGCCTCGCGGACGTCGAGGCCGGCCGAGCCGAACCAGGCGCCGTAGGCGGGGCCCTCGGCGGCCCGCTCGGCGTGCCGGAACCGGGCGGTGAGCGCGATCCCGTCGATCACCGTGCCGCCGTTGGCGGCGTAGACCATGTCCGGCAGGCCGGGCAGCGGATCGATCAGCGCCACGTCGAACCCGAGATCGCAGTAGGCGGCGCGCAGGTTGCGCCACTGCGCCAGCGCCAGGGCGGCGTCGGTCGGCTGGTCCGGGCGCATCCACGGGTTGATCCGGTAGCTCACCGTGAAGTGGGTGGGCGGGCACATCAGCACCGAGACGGTCATGCGCACATCGTGTCGCGCCGACACCGTGCGTTTCCCACCATACCGCGCACGATCGGAGCGTTCTGTACCGATCTCGCGCACGGGGCTAGCGTCTGACGCCGTGGACGAGACCGACCGGCGGCTGCTGGACCTGTTGCGGGTGGACGGCCGGGCCGGCTGGGCCGAGCTCGGCGCGCGGATCGGGCTGTCGGCGTCGGCGGTGCGCCGCCGGGTGGACCGGCTCACCGAGCGCGGGATCATCCGCGGCTTCACCGTCGAGGTGGCACCGGACGCCGACGGCGACCCCGGCGTCGCCGCCTACGTCGAGCTGTTCTGCCGGGGCACGGTCGCCCCCGGCGAGCTGCAGCGGATGCTGTCGGCGGTGCCCGAGGTGGTCACCGCCGGGACGATCACCGGCGAGGCGGACGCGCTGGTGCTGCTCCGCTCCCGCGACGTCCGCTCGCTGGAGGACGCGCTGGAGCGGCTGCGGATGGCGCCGAACGTCGACCACACCCGGTCGGCGGTGGTGCTCACCTGGCTGGTGTCACGCTGAGCCACACCCGTTGAACTTCCGGACCCCCGGGCGTACCGTTCAAGTTGAGAGTTCAACTTCTTGGGAGCGACCATGCCCGTCCAGCGTCTCAACCACGCCGTGCTCTACGTCCGCGACGCCGCCCGCAGCGTCGCCTTCTACCGCGACGTGCTCGGCTTCCGCACGGTCGTCGAGCTCCCCGGCGGGCGCGGCGCCTTCCTGCAGGCGGCCGGCTCGACCAACGACCACGATCTCGCCGTGTTCGCGATCGGCGACCGGGCCGGGGCCTCGCAGGCCGGCCGGTCCACCGTCGGGCTGTACCACCTGGCCTGGGAGGTCGACACCCTCGGCGAACTGGCCGCCGTCGAGCAGCGGCTGCGCGGGGCCGGCGCCCTGGTCGGCACCTCCGATCACGGCTCCACCAAGGCGCTCTACGCGCACGACCCGGACGGGCTGGAGTTCGAGGTGTGCTGGCTGGTGCCCGCCGCACTGCTCGGCGACGACACCGACATGCGCACCGACCGGCTCGACCTGCCCGCCGAGATCGCCCGCTACGGCGCGGACACCCCGGGCGGGATCGGCGTGTCCGTCCCGGCGTAGCGTGCAGATGACCCCGGGTTAAGCGGTGGTTTCCACCATCGCTGACGGTTGACTTGGAGATATCCCCCACCACAGAGTAAGCTCGTGGGTGATTTCGCCAAGCTCGACGAGCTGGACCGCCGGATCGTCGCCGCCTTGCAGGCCAACGGCCGCGCGTCGTGGACCGCGGTCGCCGAGGCCATCGGCGCGCCCGAGACGACCGTGGCCCGGCGCGGCCAGCAGCTGCTGGAGTCCCGCACCGTCAAGGTGACCGGCCTGCTCGACGACCTGCGCTGCGGGCTCGGCATCTCGCTGCTGCTGCGGGTGCGCTGCCGGCCGGGCCGGGCGAACGCGGTCGCCGCCGCGCTCGCCGACCTGCCGGTCACCCGGTTCGCCACCGTGCTGTCCGGCAGCGCGGACGTCGCGGCCGAGATCGTCGTCCGCCGGCACGAGGACGTCGCGACCGTGCTGGTCGACGAGCTGCCCCGGCCGGACGACATCGCCGAGACCGAGTCGATGGTCGTCGTCCGGAAGTTCCTCGCCTTCGAGGAGTGGGACACCGGGCTGCTCGACGCGGCCGCGGTCGCCGCGCTGCGCCCGGCCGCCGCGATCCCCGAGCACACCCGCTGGCAGCAGACCGAGCAGCTCACCGAGCAGGAGTTCGCGATCGCCCGGCTGCTCGCCAGGGACGGCCGCGCCACCTACTCCCGGATCGCCGCGCACACCGGGATCGGCGAGTCCACCGCCGCCCGCCGGGTCGAGTCCCTGGTCGCCCGCGGCTGCCTGCGCTTCCGCACCATGTTCGAGCCGCCGGTGCTCGGCTTCGACGTGAACTTCCTGCAGTGGCTGGCCGTCGAGCCGGCCGAGCTGGAGGAGGTCGGCAGGCGGCTCGCGAAGGAGCCGTCCACCCGCTACGTCAGCGCGACGACCGGCCGGTTCAATCTCTGCCTGCACGGCTCGCTGCCCGGCTACGGCGACCTCTACGAGTACCTGACCCGGGTGGTCGGCGCGCTGCCCGGCGTGCACTCCGCGGACATGACGCTGCAGGCGCACACCCTGAAACGGGCCTGGCTGCGGCTCGGGCCGGACGGGAAGGTCCTGCCGTGAGGCGCCCGGCCCGGCTCGCCGGGGCGCTCGCGCTCGGCGCCACGCTGCTCGCCGGCTGCGCCGGCCCGGCCGCGGGACCCGCCGAGACCGGCACCGTCCGCACCGTCCTCAACAGCGACCCGTCCGGCTTCGATCCCGCCCAGGCGCAGGGCCAGCAGACCTTCCAGGTCGCCGGACTGCTCTACGACACCCTGCTCCGCCGCGACGACGGCGGGCAGCTGGTCGGCGGGCTCGCCACCGGCTGGAGCAGCGAGTCGGCCGCGTCGTACACCTTCGACATCCGGTCCGGCGCCGACTGCGCGGACGGCACCCCGATCACCGCGTCGGTGGTCGCCGGGTCGCTCGCCCGGCTGGCCGATCCGCAGCTGGGATCCACCTGGAAGAACCTGGTGTTCGGGCCGGGCGACGTGCAGGTCACCGCCGACGACGCCGCCGGACGGGTGCAGGTCACCCTCTCCGAGCCGTTCACCACGCTCCCGCAGGGCCTGGCGATCGCCCAGGCCGGGATCGTCTGCCCGGCCGGGATCGCCGATCCCGAGGGGCTCGACGCCGGCACCGTGCCCGGCGCCTACTCCGGGCCGTACGTGCTCGCGCAGGCCCAGCAGGGGCTCTCCTACGCCTTCGACCTGCGGCCCGGCTACGACGCCTGGCCGGAGTTCGCCGAACCGCTGCGCGGCACCCCGCCGCGCCGGATCGAGGCCGGCATCACCACCGACCAGTCCACGGTCGCCAACCAGATCCTGGCCGGCGACCTCGATCTCGGCCAGTTCGCCGATCCGGCCGCCGTCGCTCGGTTCGCCGCGCAGCCCGACCTGCACCAGTACCGGGTGACCTCGTCGACCGCGTACGTGGTGTTCAACCAGCGCCCCGGGCGGGTGTTCGCCGACCGGCCGGACCTGCGCCGCGGGGTCGCCGCGGCGATCGACCAGCGGGCGTTCAACCAGGTGTTCAGCAAGGGCACCGCGGAGCTGCTGACCTCGGTCACCCCGGCCAGCTTCGCCTGCACCAGCACCGACCGGTCGCTGCTGCAACCGCACGACCCGGCGGCCGCGGCCGCCGCGCTCACCGGTGCGGGCCCGATCACGATCATCGGAAACACGGCGAACCGACAGTTCAGCGGCGGCGCCGACTACCTGTTCCAGGCGGTCCGGGACGCCGGTGCGGAGGTACGGATGGACAAGGTCGACAACGCCACGTTCTGGTCCACGATCGCCGAGGGGGGCGCCGACTGGGACATGGTGTTCCTCGGCGACCTCAACGCGGTCGGCGCGATCAGCGCCTCGCTGGACCGGGTGATCGGCACCGGCGTCGAGGACGGCGGGCGCAACTACAGCGCCTCGGTCAATCCTGAGGGCGAGGCGGCGCTGGCCGCCGGCCTCGCCGCCGCCGACGACGCCGGTCGCTGCGCCGCGTTCCAGCGGGCCCAGGAGACCCTGTTCGAGCGCACCGACGTGGTGCCGCTGGCCGGCAACCCGAACACCTTCGTGACCGGCCCGGACGTCACCGTGTCGGTGTTCGACGACTACGTCGACCTGGCCACGCTGCGGGTGGGTGCGCCGTGACCGCCGCGACGCCCACCCGCCGCCGGGACGGCGCCTCCTGGGGCCCGTTCGCGCTGCGCAGGCTCGGCGGGCTCGCCGGGACCGTCGTGATCGCGGTCGTGCTGACCTTCGTGATCGTGCCGCTGATCCCCGGCGATCCGGCGGTCAGCGCGGCGGGCCCGGACGCCACCACCGAGCAGATCGAACGGATCCGGGCCCAGCTCGGGCTGGACCGCCCGCTGACCGAGCAGTTCCTCGCCTACCTCGGCGGGCTGCTGCGCGGCGATCTCGGGCACTCGTTCTCGCTGAACGCGCCGGTCGCCGAGGTGGTGCTGCGGCGGCTGCCCTTCACCGCGGCGCTGTCGGTGCTCGCGCTCATCGTGGTGCTCCTGGTCGCCGTCCCGCTCGGGATGGCCGTCGGGGCACTCACCCGCGGCGGACGGCGCCGCCGGCTGGACACCGCGTTCTCGCACGGCACCGCGTTCGTCGCCGCGATCCCGCCGTACGTGATGGCCACCCTGCTGGTGCTGGTCTTCGCGGTGTCACTGCAACTGCTGCCACCCGCCTACACCCGGTCGAACCCAGGTGCGTCGATCCTGCTGCCCGCACTCGCGCTGAGCCTGCCCTCGATCTGCCTGATCTCCCGGGTGGTGCGCCGGGAGACCGCGGTGGTGCTGGAACGGGACTTCGTCCGGACCGCACGCGGCTGGCGGCTGGGCACCGGCCGCACCGCACTCGGCTACGTGCTGCCGAACCTGCTCACCAGCACGCTGACGCTCAGCGGGATCGTGCTGGTCGGCATGCTCGGCGGCGCGATCAGCGTGGAGACCGTGTTCGGCTGGCCGGGGCTCGGCCTCGGCGTGGTCAACGCCGTCGCCACCAAGGACTACCCGCTCATCCAGGGCATCGTGCTGGTGCTCGCCGTGCTGTCCGCCCTGATGACGACCGCGGTCGACGTCGTGCTGGGCACCGTCGACCCGCGGGTGCGAGGAGACGACCATGGCTGACCCGACGACCACCCCGGCCGCACCTGCGGCGCCGGTCGCGCCGCGGCGGCTGCGCTGGACCCCCACCCTGGTCGCGGGCACCGCGATCCTCGGGGTGACGGTCGCGGTCGTCGCCGTCGCGTCGCTGACCCTGCGCCCGGCCGCCGAACGGCTCGGGTCCGACGTCGCCGCGCCGTCCTCGGCCGCGCACTGGCTCGGCACCGACGACTTCGGCCACGACCTGCTGGCCCGCGCGCTGATCGGGGCGGAGGCCAGCCTGCTCATGGCGCTGGTCGCCACCGCGGTGTCGACCACCGCGGGCGTGCTGATCGGCATCGGCGTGTGGACGCTGCCGCGGCGGGCCCGCGAGCTCGTCCGGCGCGGCATCGAGATCACCGTGTCCTATCCGGAGCTGCTCATCGCCATCGTCATCGCGGCGATCCTCGGCGCCGGGCGCTGGCAGCTGGTCACCGCAGTGGCGCTGGCGAACATCCCGGCCATCGCCCGGCTCGCCGCCAACCTCGCCGCCTCGGTGTACCAGCGCGACTACGTGACCACCGCCCGGATGGCCGGGGTCGGCCGGCGGGCGCTGATCACCCGGCACCTGCTGCCGAACACCGCCGAGCCGCTGCTCATCCAGCTGGCCGCGACCTTCTCCACCGCGCTGGTCGCGATGTCCGCGCTGTCGTTCGTGGGGCTCGGCGTGCAGACCCCCGACTACGACCTGGGCCGGCTGCTCGCCGACGGGCTGCCGGCGATCTACACCCGGCCGATCGAGGTCGTCGGGCCCACCCTGATGATCGTGCTGATCTCGGTCGGCGCGATGCTCGTCGGCGACGGGCTGGCCGCCGCCGCCGACCCGCGTGCCGCGGCCCCGCGCGGGGGTGCGCAGCGGGCGGTCGCCGGTCCCCCCGCGGCGGCCGGTGCCGGCACCCCGGCCGACCCCGCCCCGGCCGACCAGGCGGCGAGCACCCCGGCCACCCCGACCGACCCGGCCCCGGCCGATCCGGCCGATCCGCACGTGGTCTCGGTGCGGGACCTGCGGGTCCGGCGGCCGGACGGCACCGCGCTGGTCGACGGCGTGTCGTTCGGCATCGGCCGCGGCGAGGTGCTCGGGCTGGTCGGCGAGTCCGGCAGCGGGAAGTCGCTCATCGCGCTGTCGCTGGCCCGGCTGCTGCCCGACGGGCTCACCGCCGAGGCCGCGGAGCTGCGGATCGACCGGACCGACCTGCTCGGCGCCCCGTCCGCCCGCGAGCTGGTCGACGCCGCGGCCGTCGTCTACCAGGATCCGGGCACCACCTTCTCGCCCACCCGCCGGATGGCGGGTCAGCTGACCTCGGTGCTGCGGGTGCACCGCGGCCACGACCGCGACCGGGCCACCGCGGAGATGTCGGAGCTGCTGGAACGGGTGCACATCGTCGATCCGCAGCGGCTGCTGCGGGCCCGGCCCTACGAGCTGTCCGGCGGGATGCGGCAGCGCTCGATGATCGCCGCGGCGCTGTCCGCCCGGCCGGCGCTGCTGATCGCCGACGAACCGACCACCGCGCTGGACACCACCGTCGCCGCCGGGATCCTGCGCGAGATCGAACGGGTCCGCGACGAGACCGGCGCCGCCGTGCTGTTCATCTCGCACGATCTCGGCGTCGTCGAGGAGCTGTGCGACCGGGTGCTGGTGATGAAGGAGGGAAGGATCGTGGAGGAGCTCGACCGGGACACCCTGCGCGCCGGCGAGGCACGGCACCCCTACACCCGGATGCTGCTCGACGCGGTGCCCCGGCTCTCGGCCGGGCAGGTGCAGCGGTGAGCGGCCCGGACCTGCTCCGTGTCGAGGACCTGTCCGTCCGGTTCGGCCGCGGCGCCCGGGCGGTGCCGGTGCTGCACGGGATCGACCTGCGGGTGCGGACCGGACGCACGGTCGGCCTGGTCGGCGAGTCCGGCTCCGGCAAGTCGACGCTGGCCCGCACGATCCTCGGCGCGATCCGCCCGGCCGCGGGCCGGGTACTGCTCGACGGCCGGGACACCGCGGGCCTGGGCCGCCGGGAACGGCGGCGGATGCAGCTCGTCCCGCAGGACCCCTACTCCTCGCTGAACCCGCGGCGCACCGTCGCGCAGACCCTCGCCGAGGCCCTCGACCCGGCCCGCGCCCGGGTCCGCGCCCATCGCGCGGCGATCGTCGAGGCGCTGGCCGAGGTGGCCCTGCCGGCCGACGCCGCCGACCGCTACCCGCACCAGTTCTCCGGCGGCCAGCGGCAGCGGATCGCGATCGCGCGCGCCCTGGTCACCCGGCCCGACCTGGTGGTGGCCGACGAGATCACCTCCGCGCTGGACGTCTCGGTGCAGGCCGGGGTGCTCGACCTGCTGGACCGGCTGCGCGCCGAGCGCGGCCTCACCGTGCTGTTCATCTCGCACGACCTGGCCGTGATCGAGCAGGTGTGCGACGACGTCGCCGTGCTGCACCACGGCCGGCTGGTCGAGACCGGCCCGGTCGCCGAGGTGTTCGCCGACCCGGTCGCCGAGCACACCCGCGCACTGCTCACCGCCGTCCCCGGCCGCAGGCGGGCCGCCGCCGGGAGCGCCGGGTGAGCCCCACGGTGCCGCCCGCTGTGCCCACCGGCACCGATCTGCTCGTGCACACCGCCGTCGTCGGCGGGCTCGGGCTGGCCGCCACCGGGCTCGACCGCGGCGAGATCGGCCCGTCGCTGCTCTGCCGCACCGCACCGGCCGGACCGGACGGGCACGCCGTGGTCTGTGCGAACACCGCGTACGGCGGATCCGGGACGACACCCGAGGAACGGTCGGCCGCCGACCGCTCGTTCGCCGGATCGACCCTCGCCGTCTGCCCGGCCGCCGGCGACGGCGCGTTCGATCCGGCCCCGCTCGGGCTGGTCGATCTGGTCGGTGCCGCGCGCCGGCTCGCCGTCGCGGCCGGGACCGCGGTCGAGCCGGTTCCGGCGCTGTCCCGGGTGGTCGCGGTGCGCCGCTACGGCGAGGTGACCGCGATCGAGGCCGCGCTCACCTTCCGGGTGCCCCGCCCGGTCGAGCCGGACGCGCCGCAGCCCCGCTTCGGCCCGCCGCACCCGCCACTGGCACCCGCACCGGCGGACACCGTCACCGTGCACCAGCAGGTCACCCTGCGCCCGCCGCCGGAACCGAGCTACCGGCCGGTCGAGCTGGATCCCGGCTCCGGCGCGACCGCCCGGCTGACCGTGCACCGGTACGACCGGATCCACCTGCGGGACGCCCCGGTCACCCTCGCCGCCCGCTTCCGGCCCGGCCGGCCGATCGTGTTCACACTGGACCCGGCGATGCCGGACGCGGTGCGCGACGCCGTGCTCACCGGCGGGAACCGCTGGGCCGAGGCGTTCGCCGCGGCCGGCCTGCCGGAGATGTTCCGGGTCGAGCCGCTGCCGGCCGGGGCCGATCTCGACGATCCGCGCCGCAACGTCGTCTACTGGGTGCACCGGGCCGATCGCGGCTGGTCGATGGGCCTCACCCAGCTCGACCCGCGGACCGGGGAGGTGCTGCGCGCCGTCGTCCGGCTCGGGTCGCACCGGATCGAGCAGGTCCGCGCGCTCGCCGAGGCGGTGCTCGCGCCCTACACCGGCGGGCCGGACGGCCCGGCCGCCGTCGAGGCCGTCGTCGCCGCCCGGTTGCGGCAGCTCGCCGCACACGAGATCGGGCACGGCCTCGGCTTCGCGCACAACTTCGCCTCACACACCCACTCCGTGCCGTCGGTGATGGACTACCCGGCGCCGCGGTTCACCGTCGACGGCGACCGCCCCGTCGCCCACCTCCCCTACGCCGAGCAGCTGGGACCGTGGGACCACCACCAGGTGGCCCGGCTCTACGGCGGCAGCCAGGAGCCGCCGCCGGACACCGCGCCGACCTGGGTCACCGACGCCGACGCGCGGACCGACGACGCCGCCGACGCCTGCGGCGCCACCTGGGTCGTGCCCGGTGAACCGCTCGGCGCGCTCGCCGAGGTGCTCGCGGTCCGGTCCGCCGCGCTGCGCCGGTTCTCCCCGGCCGTGGTGCCGCCGGGCAGCGACCCGCAGGAGCTGGAACGCCGGTTCCTGCTGCTGCAGCTGCTGCACCGGCACCAGGCGACCGCCGTCGCGAAGCTGGTCGGCGGCACCCGCCGCCGCTACGCCGACACCACCACCGCCGGGTTCGACGGCGCCGTCACCCCGGTCGGCGACGACGAGCAGCTGGCCGCGCTCGCCGCGCTGGCCCCGCTGCTGGATCCCGGGCAGGTCCGGGTGCCCGCGCACGTCCGGCCGCTGCCCGGGCCGGCCGCCGGGCGGCCCGCCCGCGACGGCCGGTTCGCCCGGCGCACCGCGGACGCGTTCGACGCCACCGCCGCCGTCGTCGCGGCCGTCGACGTGGTCGCCGGACCGCTGCTCGCCCCGGCCCGGCTGAACCGGGTCGCCGAGGCCCCCGGCGACCGCGCGGTGCTCACCGAGCTGCTCGCCGTCACCGCCGGCCACGCGATCGGGCTGCTCGGCGCGGACACCGGCGACCCGTGCACCGAGACGGTCGGCTGGACCCTGCTCCGCCGGTTCGAGACCACCCTCGCCGATCCCGCGCTGTACCAGCACGCCCGGATCGCCGCCGTCGAGACGGTCGCCGCCGGGCCGTGGTGGCGCGGCACGACGCGGGCCGCGGTGCGGGCCCGCTGGGCGGCGATCGAACGGGCCGCCCACGAGCACCCGGCCGAGCTGCCGGCGCCGCCGCCCGGGGCGCCACTGTGAACCGGGTGAGCACGACCGACCCACCAGGAGAGAAGGAGCCGATGACCGCTTCCGCCGTCCCGACCCCGTCCGCCGGCCTGGCCGCGGCACTCACCGACGGCCTGCCCGGCCGGATCGACGACCTGGCCGCGCTGTACCGGGACCTGCACGAACACCCGGAGCTGTCGTTCGCCGAGGAACGGACCGCCGGGATCGTCGCCGACCGGCTCACCGCCGCGGGCTACGACGTGACGACCGGGGTCGGCGGCACCGGCGTCGTCGGGGTGCTGCGCAACGGCGACGGGACCTCGGTGCTGCTGCGCGCCGACATGGACGCCCTCCCGGTCGCCGAGGCGGCCGCCGTGCCGTACCGGAGCACCGCCACCGGCACCGGCCCGGACGGCGAGACCACGCCGGTCATGCACGCTTGCGGGCACGACACGCACGTCACCGCGCTGCTCGGCGCCGCCGAGCGGCTCGCCGCGCACCGGGACCGCTGGTCGGGCACCGTGCTCGCGGTGTTCCAGCCCGCCGAGGAGATCGGCGCCGGCGCCCGGGCGATGCTCGACGACGGGTTCGCCGAGCGGTTCCCGCGCTACGACGTCGCGCTCGGCCAGCACATCACCTCCGCTCCGCGCGGGCACCTCTACGCCCGGCCCGGGGTGTTCATGGCCGCGGCGGACAGCCTGCGGGTGACCGTGTTCGGCCGCGGCGGGCACGGCTCCGCACCGCAGACCACCGTCGACCCGATCGTGATCGCCGCGTCGATCGTGCTGCGCCTGCAGACGATCGTGTCCCGGGAGATCGCCGCGTCCGACGTGGCCGTGGTGACGGTCGGCGCGATCCGGGCCGGGTCGAAGGAGAACGTGATCCCGGACCGGGCCGAGCTGAAGCTCAACGTCCGCACCTTCGATCCGGACGTCCGGGAGACCGTGCTGGCCGCGATCCACCGGATCGTCGACGCCGAGGCGGCCGCCGCGGGCGCCCCGCGCACCCCGGAGATCGCGCCGATCAACGACTTCCCGCTGCTGGTCAACGACGAGACCGCCACCACCGCGCTGGTCGGCGCGTTCACCGAGCACTTCGGGGCCGACCAGGTGCACCCGACGCCGGCCAAGCCGGGCAGCGAGGACTTCGGCTGCTTCGGGACGGCGGCCGGGGTGCCGTCGGTGTTCTGGAACTTCGGCGGGTTCGATCCGGACCTCTACCCGGACGGGCCGGAGCGCCCGCAGCCCGCCGTCGCGGCCGGGCTGGCGCCGGGCGGGCACTCGCCGCAGTTCGTGCCGACGGGGGTGGAGCCGACCCTGGAGCGGGCCGCCGCCGCGCTGCTGGTGGCCACGTCGACCTGGCTGTCCCCGCGCTGAACGCGGGCCGGTCCGGCCGGCCGCTACCGGCCGGCCAGGCGGTCCGCCGCGGGCTCGGAGAGGTCCACCCGGTACCCGGCGCGGGCGGAGAACTGCGCGGTGACCGAGAACCGGTCACCGCGCACGAGGGTGTGCCGCCACTCGACGGGCCGGCCGCCGGCCAGGCCGAGCCGCTCGATGGACAGCGCGGCGACGCCGTCGTCGATCCCCAGCAGCTCCTGCTCGCCGCGGCCGGGGATCACCGCCCGGATGTTCTCGCTGCCGCCGTCCACCCGGATCCCGCAGCGCCGCCGGTACTCGGGATAGAGACCGGTGTGCGAGAAGTCGACGTCCAGCAGCGGCGCGGCCAGGTCCTCGGGCAGCCACACCCGGTCGACGGCGAGCGGCTCGGCGTCGGCCAGGCGCAGCCGCTCCAGGTGCACCAGCGGGGTGGACTCCTCCAGCCCCATCCGGGCGGCGACGACGCCGTCGGCCCGCAGCTCGAACGTCCGGACCACGCTGCGCTGCGTCCGGCCGGCCGCCTCGACGGCGACATAGAGCGAGTACGGCTCGTCGAGCGGCTGCTCGATCGCGGCCGGACCGGCCGGGCGGGCGACCCGGCCGCGGCTGGCGACGACGGCGCCGTCCTCCCGCATCCGGCGCAGCGCCTCGCGGACGGTGTAGCGGCTCACCGCGTACTCGGCGGCGAGCGCGAACTCGCCGGGCAGCGCCGCCGCGAACTCGCCGTCCTCCAGCCGCCTGCGGAGATCGGCCAGCAGCTGCTGCCACAGCGGCGTCCCGTCGCCGCGGACCAGCACTCGCCCAGCCATGTCCGCACTCCCGTTCCGGGTCGATGATCGGTCAACCGTAGGCGACCGACCCGGACGGGGCCCTACGGTGGGGGCATGTCGTTCAGCGGGCAGCTGCGGGAGTCGAGCACGACGGTGTGGGACGCGGCGGTCGGGCACCGCTTCGTCGACGAGCTGTGGACCGGGAAGGTGGACCGCGCCGTCCTGCGGCACTACCTGGAGCAGGACCTCCAGTTCGTCGACGCGTTCGTCGCGCTGCTCGGCGCGGCGGTGGCGAACGCCGACCGGCCGGTCCCCCGGGTCCGGCTGGCCCGCCAGCTCGGGCTGGTCGCCGGCCCGGAGAACGACTACTTCGAACGATCGCTGGGCGAGCTCGACGGCAGCAGCACGCCGGTGCGGGCCGCGCCCACCGTCGGGTTCCTGGAGCTGATGGACTCCGCGCGCACCGACGGGTACCCGGAGACGCTCGCCGTGCTGGTGGTCGCCGAGTGGCTGTACCTGGACTGGGCGTCGCGGCCCGGCACCGCGCTCCCGGACGACGCGATCTGCCGGGAGTGGATCGAGCTGCACCGCGGCGTCGAGTTCGAGGAGTGGGTGGCGTTCCTGCGCGCCGAGCTGGACCGGGTCGCCGACGGTCTCGACCCGCAGCGGCGGGACCGGGTGGCCGCGCTGTTCGTCCGCGCGGTCGACCTGGAGCTGGCCTTCTTCGACGCCGCCTACGAGGTCTGACCCGCATGACCGGCCGGGCCGTCGTCGTCGGTGCCGGGATCGCCGGGCTGAGCTGTGCGGTCCGGCTGCGCGAGCGGGGCTGGTCGGTCCGGGTGCTGTCCGACGTCGCGGTGCACGAGTCCACCTCGCACCTGGCGGCCGCGGTGTGGTTCCCGACCCGCTCCGGGCCGCGGGACAAGGTGCTCGACTGGGGCCGCCGCACGTTCGGCACGCTGGCCGCGCAGGCCGCCGACGGCGTGCCCGGCGTGGTGATGCGCGAGTCGCTGACCCTCTACCGGCACGAGCCGGAGCCGCAGTGGTGGGCGACCGCGGTCGGGCCGGTCCGCCCCGCGCGCCCGGACGAGCTGCCGCCCGGCTACCGGCACGGCCTGCGCTTCGCGGTGCCGCTGGTCGAGATGCCGGTGTACCTGCCGTGGCTGGCCGGCGAGGCCCGGCGCCGGGGCGTCACGCTGGAACGACGCCGGGTGGCGTCGCTGACCGAGGCCGGTGCGGACGCCGACCTGGTCGTGCACTGCGCCGGGCTCGGCGCGCGCACCCTGGCCGGCGACACCTCGGTGATCCCGGTCCGCGGGCAGATCGTCCGGGTCCCGAATCCCGGGCTGGTCCTGTCGGTGCGCGACGAGGCGCACCCGGCCGGCCGCGCCTACGTGCACCCCCGCGAGCACGACTGCATCCTCGGCGGCACCCTCGACGAGGGCGCCTGGGACGCCACCCCCGATCCGGCGGTCGGCGCGGCCATCGTCGAACGCTGCGCGGACATCGCCCCCGCGCTGCGCGGGACCCGGGTGCTGGAGCACGTGGCCGGGCTGCGCCCGGCCCGCCCGGAGGTCCGGCTGGAGGCCGAGCCGGCGACCGCCGACCGGCCGCGGGTCGTCCACGACTACGGCCACGGCGGGTCCGGCATCACGCTGTCCTGGGGCTGCGCGGACGACGTCGCGGCGCTGGCCGGGCCGGCTGTCCACAGCTGATCCACATGTGGAGAACCTGCGCACTACGGTGCCCGGCATGAGTGAGAACCGGGCCGCCGTGTGCACCGTCGTGACCACCACCACCGACAGCGAGGCGGCCGCACGCGACCTGGCGGCGGGCGCGGTGGCGGCCCGGCTCGGTGCCTGCGCGCAGGTCGCCGGCCCGGTCACCAGCGTGTTCCGCTGGGACGGTGCGGTGCAGACCGAGGCGGAGTGGCGGGTGGAGGTCAAGACCGCCGCCGACCGGGTCGACGCCCTCACCGACCACCTGCGGGAACGGCACTCCTACGACGTCCCCGAGATCATCGCCGCGCCGGTCACCGGCGGCAGCGCCGACTACCTGTCGTGGGTGGTCGCGCAGACCCGCTGACCAGGGGCCAGGTCGGGTCGCGCACCGGGCCGGGCGGGGGTACGTTCCGGAAACCGCCCACCCGGGCGACCCGCACGGAGGACGACGTGGCCGATGGCGTTCCCGGAACCGGCGTCGGCCGGATCAGCTTCCGCTCCAGCGAGCCCGCCGACGTGGAGCAGTTCGCCGCCGAGCACTACGCGGCCACCTCGGTGCGCCCCGCCGAGAGCGGGCGCGCGTTCGAGATGGGCCACGACACCCTGGTCGTCCCCGGCCTGGAGCTGAGCCAGCTGTGGGTCACCCTGGGGATCGACGCCCAGGTGGACCCGGTGGAGAACCGGTACGTGGTGGACACCGTCTGCGACGGCCGGATGGGGTGGGACACCGAGGCGTACGGCTCGATCCGGCTCGGCGCCGGGGACGTCGCGGTGATGCCGGTGCAGGGCCGGTTCCGGGACGTCGTCGAGGACATCGATCTCGACGTCGCCGCGCTGGACGCGCGCCGGGTCGCCGAGTTCGCCGAGCAGGTGCACGGGATCCCGGCCGAGCGGTTCGTGCTGACCGGGCTGCGGCCGGTGTCCGAGTCGGCGGCCCGGTGGTGGGAGGCCACCCTCGTGCACGTCCGCGACCGGGTGCTGGGCAACCCGATGCTGCTCGACAACCCGGTCGTCCTGGACGCCGCGTTCCACCGGCTCGCGGTCACCTTCCTGGCGACCTTCCCGAACACCGTGCTCGACGGCGCGGCCGAGCGGGCCAGGCGGCCGGTGCCCCGGCTGGACCGGGGCGTCGTCTCCCGGGTGGCCGACTACCTGTGCGCGCACGCGGACGTACCGATCGGCCCGGCGGATCTCGCCGCACTGACCGGGATGCCGGCCCGCACCGCGCTGGCGAGCCTGCACCGGGCCGGCGTCGATCCGGCGCTGCTGCTCTGGCACACCAGGCTGCACGGCGCCCACCGGGACCTGCTCGACGGCGACCGGCCCGATCCCGCCCGGATCGCCGCCCGCTGGGGCTTCACCCACCTCGGACGGTTCCGGATCGCCTTCGCCCGCGAGTTCGGCGAGACCCCGGAGCAGACGGCCCGCTCGTGACCCGGTTTGATGGATTGAGATTTCCATCAAACAAGGAGGTTGACAGCGAATGCCTGCACGCCTGCGCAGCACCGAACCGCTCTACCGGATCAAGGCCGACCTGTTCAAGTGCCTGGCCCACCCGGCCCGGATCCAGGTGCTCGAGGAGCTCGCCGCGGCCGGCCCGGACGGCGTCGGGGTCACCCGGCTGCTGGAGATCACCGGCTGCGAGGCGTCCCAGCTCTCCCAGCACCTCGCCGTGCTGCGCCGGGCCGGCGTGGTCACCTCGGCCCGGACCGGCAACGCGGTCGACTACCGGCTGGCCGAACCGCTGGTCGCCGAGCTGCTGGTCGTCGCGCGGGCGTTCCTGCTGTCCAGCCTGACCCGCGACGAGGCCCGGCTGGAGGCCGCCCGGGCGCTGCCCCCGCTGCCGGGCGCGACCCCGGAGACCCTGCTCGACGCGACCGCCGAGCACGGCCGGTGAGCGGCCTGCGCGGACTGCTGCCCGCCCGTGCCGACTACGACCTGCGCCCGCGCACGCTGCGCGCCGACCTGGCCGCCGGGCTGACCGTCGGCGTCGTCGCGCTGCCGCTCGCGCTGGCGTTCGGCGCGAGCGCCGGGGTCGGGCCGGCGGCCGGTCTGGTCACCGCGGTCGTCGCCGGGATCGTCGCGGCCGTGTTCGGCGGCTCGAACGTGCAGGTCTCCGGGCCCACCGGCGCGATGGCGGTGGTGCTCGCCCCGATCGTCGCGGCGCACGGCCCGGGGGCGGTGGCCGTGGTCGCCGTGCTCGCCGGGGTGCTCGTGCTCGTCGCCGGCCTGGCCCGGCTGGGCCGGGTGGTGACCGTCCTGCCGTGGCCGGTGGTGGAGGGCTTCACCCTCGGCATCGCCTGCATCATCGCGCTGCAGCAGGTGCCCGCCCTGCTCGCGGTCCGGATCGAACCCGGCGGCAACACGCTGGTCACCGCGGTCGACGCGGCCGGACGGGCGTTGACCGCCGCCGACCTCACCCCCACCCTGTGGACGCTCGGCACGGTCGCGCTGGTCGCCGCCGCGATGGTGCTGCTGCCGCGGTTGCACGCGGCGATCCCGGCGTCCCTGGTCGCGGTCGCCGTCGTGACCCTGATCGCCGAGCTCACCGGCGCCCCGGTCGCCCGGATCGGGGCGCTGCCGGACTCGCTGCCGCTGCCGTCGATCCCGGCGATCGATCCCGGTGTGCTGCGCGAGCTCGCCGGGGCGGCCCTCGCGGTGGCCGCGCTGGCCGCGATCGAGTCGCTGCTCTCGGCCCGGGTCGCCACCTCGATGACGCGCACCGCGCACCATCCGGACCGCGAGCTGGTCGGCCAGGGGCTCGCCTCGGTCGCGAGCGGGCTGTTCGGCGGGATGCCGGCCACCGGGGCGATCGCGCGCACCGCGGTGAACGTGCGATCCGGCGCGCGGACCAGGCTGGCCGCCGTCGTGCACGCCGTGGTGATCCTGGCGGTGCTCTACCTGGCGACCGGGCCGGCGTCGGCGATCCCGCTCGCCGCGCTCGCCGGGGTGCTGCTGGTGACCAGCGTCCGGATGATCCCGGCGGCGACGGTCCGGGCGGTGCTCGGGGCCGGGCGCGGCGCGGCGCTGACGTTCACGGTGACGGCGGTGGTCACGGTCGCGCTCGACCTGGTGCAGGCGATCCAGGTCGGCATCCTGGTGGCCGCGTTCCTGGCGCTGCGGCACGTGGCGCGGTCCACCGACGTGCACCGCGAGCCGCTGCCCGGACCGGCCGAGCCGGGCGACGAGCGGATCGCGCTGTTCCGACTGGAGGGCGCGCTGTTCTTCGGTGCTGCCGAGCGGGTGTTCGGCACCGTCACCGAACGCGCCGCCGAGGACGGCGTGCTGGTGGTGATCCTGCGGCTGTCCCGGATCGGGATGCTGGACGCCACCGGTGCCCGGGCGCTCGGCGAGCTGATCGGCGATCTGGAGGCGTCCGGGCTGACCGTGCTGGTCAAGGGCGTGCAGGGGGATCACCGGACGATGCTGCGGCGGGTCGGTGCGATCGACGCGCTGCGCCATCCGGCGCACCTGATCGACGATCTGGGCGACGCCGTCGCGCACGCCCGGTCGCACGTGCGGCGCTCGGCCGGGGCGGAGGTGGCCGAGCCGGGGGCGGCCGGCTGAGGCGGATCGTCAATCGGGCCGACGAGGGCGGACGGTGCCGCGGGCGACGATCACCGGTGGCCGCCGGTCGGCGGCCGTGCCGCACCAGAGAGGGCTCCCGATGCTCGGCGACCTGCTCGGCCCGTTCGCGAACTTCCTCAAGCGCTGGGACTACCGGCCCACGACCAGCTGGTTCAGCGACTTCGTCACCGTCAACTGGAACTCCCGGGACGCCGACCTGGAACGACGGGTGCTCGGCGACGTCGGCAGCTACGGCCTGCAGCTGTCCCGGGTGCTCGACGCCGTCGAGCTGCTGCTGGAGGGCACCGACCTCGCGACCCTGACGCCCGGGCGCAGCGCACGGTCGTCCGGCTGCGGGACCTGGCCGACCAGGCCCGCGCCTCGGTCGACCGGCACCGCGGACCGGATTCTAGTTGCCTTATAGGAAAGTAGTCTGGTAGCACTGTCCTGTGCCCACCCGACCCACACCCGAGGACGCCGCGGCGGCCGTGGCCGAGGTCAACGCGGCCCGTCGCGCCGTCGACACCGCGCACCGGCGGAACGTGCCGATCATGCTGGCCGCCACGTCCGTCCTGACCTTCCTCGACTTCGCCGCCAAGGACGAGATCACCGGCCCGCGCCGGCGGATGGTCGCCTCGGCCGTGATCCAGGCGGCACTGCTGGGGGTCTCCGCGCTGGAGATGCGCGGGAGCCAGGTCAACCCGTACGCACCGGGCGATGGCCCGCAGCCCGCCCTCGCGGGGAAGATCGCCGGCGTCGGCCTGGGCTGGTACGCCGCCGAGCGGGTCGCCGTGCACCTGATCCGGCGGAGCCGGCTGACCCGGCCCAACACGGTCGCCGGGCTGGTGCTCGCGGTGTCCCGGCCGGCCGGGTACCTGGCCGTCACCAGGATGCTGCCGCGGGCGGGCCGGGATGCCTGAACCGGGCCCGGACACCCGGCTCGTCCCGCTGCTGCTGGACCCGACCCGGCTGCGGATCGCGGCCACCCTGGTCGCCGCTGGCGAGGTCGAGTTCGGGTTCGTGCGGGACCGGGTCGGCCTGTCCGACTCGGCGCTGTCCAAGCAGCTCAAGGCGCTCGCCACGGCCGGGCTGGTCGAGTCGTGGCGGGAGCCGACCGGGTCCGCGCGCAAGTCCTGGGTCCGGCTGACCGGGGACGGCCGGGAGCAGGTGAGCGCGCACATCCTGGCGCTGCGCGAGATCGCCGCCGGCGGGGAGCGGTCGTGACCGGCACCGTGATCCGCCGGGCCGTCGAGGCCGACGTCGCGGCCGTCGCGGCACTGCTCGCCGACGACGGCATCGGCGCCGGCCGCGAGTCCGCCGACGATCTCGCGCCCTACCTGGCCGCGTTCGCGGCGGTCGACGCCGACCCGTCGGAGCTGCTGGTCGTCGCCGAACGGGACGGCGCGGTCGTCGGGACGCTCCAGCTGTCGCTGCTGCCCGGACTGTCCCGCCGGGGTGCGCTGCGGGCGCAGATCGAGGGGGTCCGGGTCGCCGGGACGGCCCGGGGCGCCGGGCTCGGCGAGACGCTGCTGCGCTGGGCGGTGGACGAGGCCCGGCGCCGCGGGTGCGCTCTGGTGCAGCTGACCTCGGACGCCCGCCGGACCGAGGCGCACCGGTTCTACCAGCGGCTGGGGTTCGAGGCGAGCCACCTGGGGTACAAACTGTCGCTCTGACCTGGGACTACGGTTGTGCTCGAACATCAGTTCGACTACAGTGGACGCATGCCCACCGGCCGGCTCGGTACCGTGCGCCGCCTCCTCACCGAGGCGGTCGCCGCGCTGGAGTCCGCCGCCGATCCAGCCGCCGATGCCGGCGACCTGCTGTCGGTGCTGATCCTCTGCGAGGAGACGACCCGCCGCCTCGACCGGGCCGCCGTCGCCACCATCGCGACCCTGGACCGGCGGGGCACCTTCGCCGAGCGCGGCTACCGGTCCCCCGAGCCCGCCCTCGCCGACCTGCTGAACTGGGACCACGCACAGGCGCGCCGCCGCACGGTCGCCGCCGGGCACGTCCATCCCCGCACCGCGGCCGACGGCACGGTGCTCCCGGCCGCGCTGCCCGCCACCGCCGAGCGCTTCGCCGACGGGCGGATCGGGCTCGGGCACGTGCACGTGATCGCCACCGTGCTGGGCAGCCACGCCGCCCGCCGGATCGATCCCGAGCGGCTCGCCGCGGCCGAGGCCCGGATCGCCGAGCACGCCACCGTCCACAACCCGGCGGAGCTGCGCACCTGGGCGACCCGGCTGGTCGAGGCACTCGACGACGACGGCCCCGAGCCCGACGACGCACCACCCCCGCAGCTCAACACCCTCGCGGTCGTGCCGCACCGGGGCGGCGCCGGGGGCCGGATCACCGGCCGGTACGACGACGCAGCCCTGTTCGACGCGATCGCCACCGCCGTCGACGCGCTGGCCGCCCCGCGCGACGCGCTCGACGAGCGCCGCCCGGAGGAGCGCCGGGCCGAGGCCCTCGCGGAGATCTGCGGGCACGCGCTCGATCGCGGCGCCGTGCCCGACACCGGCGGCCGCCGGCCCGTCGTCAGCGTGCTGATCGGGCTCGACGACCTGCAGCGCCGGGCCCGCGCCGCGGTGCTCGACTTCGGCGGGACCACCACCCCGGAGAGCCTGCGGATGCTGGCCTGCGACGCGGGCATCGTCCCGATCGTGATGAACGGCCGGGGGCAGCCGCTCGACGTGGGCCGCACCCGGCGCAGCGTCCCGGACGGGCTGCGCCGCGCCGTCACCGCCCGCGACCGCGGCTGCGCCCATCCCGGCTGCGACCGGCCGCCGTCCTGGTGCGAGGTCCACCACATCGTGCCGTGGGAGACCGGCGGCGCCACCGCGCTGGACAACTGCGTGATGCTCTGCAAGGTCCACCACCGCCTGGTGCACCACTCGGAATGGATCATCCGGATCCGGCACGGGCTGCCCGAGTTCATCCCGCCCCGGTGGATCGACCCGCGGCAGCGGCCACGCGGCAGCCCCCGGGCCCTGCTCACGCACCTGCACGACGTCGGCTTCCACCAGGTGCCGCGCCCGCTCGGGATCGACGCCCGCGGCCGAGCGATGCACGGTGGCAGGTGGTCATCCCCGACGTCGGGGCCGACCTCGTGGTCCACCACGATCTCGCCGCATGGAACCTGGTCGCGGACCCGGCCGCCGGATGGGGGCTGATCGACTGGGACACCGCCGCACCCGGTACCCGGCTGTGGGATCTCGCCTACGCCGTCCACAGTCTCGTCCCGCTGTCCGCCGCGCCCGAGTGGACCAGGCCCGACACCGACCGTCGGTTACGAGTACTGGTGGACGCGTACGGCCTCGCCGAGAGCGACCGCCATGCGCTCGTGCAGCTGCTCCCCCGGCGGGCACGGGCGATGGCCGACCTGCTCGCGGACGGTGCCGCGACCGGCCGAGAACCGTGGGCATCGCTGTGGGCCACCGAGCACGGTGACGTCTGGGCCCGGAACACCATGTACATCGAGCGACGCTCGCACCGCTGGCTCGCCGCCCTCACGGACTGACAACCGGCCCGGCTGCCGCCGCCCGGGTCCGGCCCGCGGTATCGAACGGGGCACGCTCCGAGCGGACCGGCCCGGGATGCCCGGCCGGAGCGCCGCGTCTCGATACCGTCCGCGTCCACAGACGACGGACGGGTGGGACATGGACGGTACGCACGGCCGGGCACACGCCACGGCCGCCATCGGGGACGGCTGAGCGGCATGTGGGTCTTCTACATCGTCGCCACCTGCTTCGGCCTGGCGTTCGTGATCGGGGTCCTCCGGGACCGGCGCCGGTTCCGCAACGCCGTGCTGCTCGGCCTCACCGCGGTCTGCGTGGGGCTCGGGCTGATCGGGGAGGCGTACCGGCTGGGCCCGGTCGCGTTCGACCTCTTCCAGTTCATCCTGCTCGGCACCCCGGCGCTGGTCGTGCTGGTCCTCGCGATCTTCCTGATCCTCAACGGCCTGGTGATGGTCCGGCGGGAGGGGCGCAGACTCGGGAACCTGCTCTCGCTGCTGGCCGGGCTGGCCTGCCTCCCCGTCCCGTTCCTGCCGCTGATCGGGGCGTACCTGGAGGAGAACACGCTGGGTGTGGCCGCCGCCCTCGCCGCGCTGCTCGTCGTCACCTACCTCGGGTTCCTGTTCTGCTGCTACCTCGGCTACAGCTGGCTGTACGGCCGGATCCGGCCGCGGCCCGGCTTCGACTTCGTCGTGGTGCTCGGCTCGCGGCTGATCGGCGGCCGGGTACCGCCGCTGCTCGCGAGCCGGCTGGACCGAGCCGCCGCGCTGTGGCGGGCCGAGACCGAGCGGGGCGGCGCACCGCTGATCGTCACCTCCGGCGGGCAGGGGCCGGACGAACCGGTGCCCGAGGCGCACGCGATGGCCGACCACCTGCTGTCGGCCGGTGTCCCGGCGGACTCGGTGGTGCGCGAGGACCGCTCGATGACGACGCTGGAGAACCTCGGGAACAGCCACGCGATCATGACGGAGCGGCGGCCCGGCTACCGGTGCATCGTCGTCACCAACAACTTCCACACCTTCCGCGCCGCGCTGATGACCCGCAAGGCGGGCGTCGACGGCCAGGTGGTCGGCTCGCGGACGGCCGCCTACTACTGGCCCAGCGCCACCATCCGCGAGTTCGTCGCGATCCTGGTCGAGCACCGGATCGTGAACCTGGTCGTCCTGGTCGCCCTCGTCTGGCTCGGCACGATGGTCGCGTTCCGCTGAGCCGTTGCGCCCCGGCTCGCCGGCTCACCGGCGCAGTGCGACCACCGCGACGACCAGCCCGCACAGCGCCAGCATGTAGGCGGCGAACGCCCAGGCCACCGGCTCCCAGGTGGTCACGGTGAGCAAGGTGAGGATCGCGCCCAGACCGACCAAGACGTAGAACAGCAGGTTCTCCGAGCCGGGATCCCGCCACGCCTTGCGGACCGTCGGCGCGGCGGCCGCGGCGTCGGCCCCGACGGCGACGAACACGGCGAGCGGTGCCGCGTCGAACACCAGCCAGACCGCCAGCGCGACGACGGCGACGGTCCCGCAGGCGACGTCGAACGCCCCGATCGCCACCCGCTCGTGCCGGGTGCCCAGCCCGGCGACGACGACCAGCAGCGGCCCGGCCCCGGCCGCCAGGGTCAGCACGGCGGGCAATCCGACGCCCGCGTCGGCCTGGGCGGCGAACGCGATCAGCGGGGCGGCCGCCCACAGCGTCCAGGTGACGAGGTTCGGCCGGGCCGAACCGGTGAGCGTGGCGATCGCGTACCGGACGCAGCCGACCATCCCGAGGGCCGCGCTCACGAACACCCAGTTCGGATCGAGCACCCGCGTCCCCCCACCGGCCGGCCGGGCCGTCCACGCGCGCGGACGCTACTCCGGCAGCACCGGGAAACCCGCAGACACGGCGGCCCCGATCCGTACCGTCGCCGGCGTGCTCAGCGCTGCGACGACGGTCGCATTCCTGCTCGGGAGCCTCGTCTTCGTCGTCATGCCGGGCCCGAGCGTGCTGTTCATCGTTGGCCGGACGGTCGCGCTCGGGCGTCGTGCCGCCCTGGTGACGGCGGCCGGGAACCTCGCCGGTGTCCTCGTGATCGTCGCGCTGGTGTCCCTCGGGATCGGTGCGGTCGTCGAACGCTCCGCCGTCGTACTCACCGTGCTGAAGTTCGCCGGGGCGGCGTACCTGATCATGCTCGGTGTGCAGGCGTGGCGGCACCGCGGCAGCGTGCCGGACCCGCCCGGTCCCGGTGCCGGCCGTCCCGATCGACGGCGCACGTTCCGGGACGGGCTGGTCGTCGGGGTCACGAACCCGAAGGCGATCGTCTTCTTCGCGGCGGTTCTGCCCCAGTTCGTCGATCCCGCCCGGGGCGGGACGGCCGGTCAGATGCTCGTCCTCGGCCTGCTGTTCTGCGCACTGGGGTCCATCGTGGACGTCGGGTGGGCACTCGGCGCGGGGGCCGCCCGCGACTGGTTCGCCCGGTCCCCGGGCCGGCTCCGGGCCACCGGCGGTGCGGGCGGCCTGATGCTCGTCGGGCTGGGGATCGGCGTCGCGGCGACCGGCCGGCCCGGCTGACGGTCCGGCCGGAATCGGGTCGACACGGGTACGACGCAACACCGCCGCGGCGGTGACCACGCCGGTCAGGCCCGGGGCGCCTTCGACACGATGCGCACCGCGCTCGCCGAGGCCGGCGCCGCCGTCGAGGACGTGATCAGCACCCGAGTGCTGGTCGCCTCGTCCCGGCAGGCGGATCTCGTCGCGGCCTGAGAGGCGGTCCGGGACCGGTTCGGCGAGCACGACCCGCCGAGCACCCTGTTCGGTGTCACCGTGCTCGACTACGACGACCGGCTGGTCGAGATCGAGGCCGTGGCCGCGGTGCGCGACCCGGCCTGATCACGCGGGCACTGCCTACCTCCGGACCCAGTAGCGGAGCATCGTCACCGGCCCCGCGCTGCTGCTCCCGAGCCGCTCCGGCTCGACCGGACCGAGGCCCGGCGCCGAGAACCGGGCGCCGTCACCGAGCAGCGCCGGCAGCACCTACACCAGGATCTCGTCGACCAGCCCGCACCGCAGGCACTGCGCGGCGAGGTCGGCACCGAGGATCTCCACATCCGCCTGCCCACGCGTAGGTGCGCCGGGCCACCGGGGAGCGATGAGCTCGCGCGCTCCCGGGAGTCCACCCTGTGTGCCCCAGCTTCTCAGAGTGCAGAACTTCACCGTCTCGGCCGACGGCTTCGGCGCCGGCGAGGGACAGAGCCTGGAACGACCGTTCGGCCATGCCGACCCGGGCGAACTGCTCGCCTGGGCGTTCGCCACGGCGAGCTGGCCCGGCCGTACGGACCTGGCCGGGAGCCGCGGCATCGACGATCACCTGACCCGCGACTTCACCCACAACATCGGCGCCGAGATCATGGGGCGCAACAAGTTCGGTCCCCAGCGCGGCCCCTGGTCAGATCTCGACTGGCGCGGCTGGTGGGGCGACGAACCGCCGTTCCGCACCCCGGTGTTCGTGCTGACCCACCACGATCGTCCGTCGTTCGCCCTCGGCGACACGACGTTCCACTTCGTGGGTGGGGAACCGGCCGCGGTACTCGAACGGGCACGGCAGGCCGCGGGCGGCAAGGACGTCCGGCTCGGCGGCGGCGCCTCCGTCGTCCGTCAGTTCCTCGACGCGGACCTCGTCGACACGCTGCACGTCGCGGTCTCGCCGATGACGCTCGGATCCGGGACCCGGCTCTGGGAGTCCCCCGACGAGCTGCGTGACCGCTTCCACCTCGACGTCGTGCCCAGCCCGAGTGGGGTCGTCCACCACCTGTTCTGGCGGCGCTGACGAGAACCTGCGGCCCGGAACATCGGCCGGGTGCGCGCTGGATCCTCGCCGGCCGAGATGCCGGGATGCGGATCCGGGCCCGCTCGGGTCGTGGCACCATCGCCGCGAAGCTGGAGCGGCTGTCGCGATGCCGGTGGTCGCAGTGATGGGGGTGCGAAGGTGACCGGGGGTACACAGGGGCTGGCCCGTCGCCTGGGCGTCGTCGACGCGGTGATCATCGGGCTCGGGGCGATGCTCGGCGCCGGGGTGTTCGCCGCGTTCGGTCCGGCTGCGGCCGCTGCCGGGTCGGGGCTGCTGGTGGGGCTGGCCCTGGCCGCGCTGATCGCCTACGCGAACGCGACGTCCACCGCACGGCTCGCGGCGGTCCATCCGGAGTCGGGCGGGGCGTACCTCTACGGTCGTCGCCGTCTCGGCGACGGCTGGGGGTTCCTGGCCGGGTGGGGTTTCGTGGTCGGCAAGACGGCGTCGTGCGCGGCGATGGCACTGACCCTGGGCGCACACGTCTGGCCCGACCATCCACAGCCGGTGGCAGCTGTGGCCGTGGTGCTGTTCACGGCGGTGAACCATGTCGGTGTGGTCAGGACGGCGCTGGTGACCCGGTTCCTCGTCGCGGCGACGTTGGCGGCCCTCACGACGGTGGTCGTCGGTGCGTTCACCGCCCCGGTCCGGGAGGGGGCACCGTGGGTCGGGGACGTGTTCCCGCACGGCGCCTACGGCGTTCTACAGGCCGCCGGGCTGCTGTTCTTCGCGTTCGCCGGATATGCCCGGATCGCCACCCTGGGTGAAGAGGTCCGGGATCCGGCGCGCACCATCCGCCGCGCGATTCCACTGGCGCTGGGCGCGGTGATCGCGATCTATGCGGTCGTCGCGGTGGCGGCCTTGTCGGCGGTGGGGCCCGCAGCGCTGGCCGGGACGGTGACACCCCTGGCGACGGCGGTCGCGGGTGGGCCGGCCTGGCTCGGTGTGGTAGTGCGGATCGGCGGCGCAGTCGCGGCGGCAGGCGTCCTGCTGTCACTGCTCGCGGGGGTGGGCCGCACCGCTCTGGCGATGGCCCGCGACCGTGAGCTGCCGGCCCGGCTCGCCGCCGTGCACCCGGTCCATCGCGTCCCGCATCACGCCGGGCTGGTCGTCGGTGCGGTTGTCCTGGTGCTGGTCGCCACGATGGACCTGCGTGACGCGATCGGCTTCTCGAGCTTCTGCGTGTTGACCTACTACGCCGTCGCGAACATCGCCGCCCTGACGCTGCGCCGTGACGAATCGCGCCCGGGGGGCCGACGGGCGGTCGGACCGGCGGTCGTCGGTCTGGTGGGCTGTGTCGTGCTGGCGTCGACGCTGCCGGTCACGAGCGTCGCGATCGGGCTCGGGGTGCTGGTCGCGGGGATCCTCGGGCGTGCGGCGGTTCACCGGCGGCGTCGCCCTGCGGGCGCGTAGCAGGTCCGGGCAGCAGGCCGACGCGGACGCGGATCGCGCCCGGGCCGGGCCGTCGCGGAACCGGGCGCCGTGCGCCGTGGCAACCTGGTATCGCAGGTCTTGCGCAGGATCCTGGTGCCGCGCCGCTGCGGCACCGCTGACCTGCAACAACGCCATTGGTCCGCCACACCCGTCCGTAGAGGTTCCGTGGCTACCGCTCCGTACCGTCACGGCCGTTCGACCAGGTGGGTTCGACGCCCGCCGCCCTCAGCGCGGCGATGACCTCGTCACGATCCTCCCGAACCTGACGCCGGTCGGCCGCGGCGCGCCGGAATCGGGTCAGCTCGGTCACCGCCCACCCGGTCATGTCCTCACGGACTCAGAGCAGCCGCCCTACTGCGGCTCGCGCCTCGTGCTTGTCCGGGAGCGCCGCGATCACCGAGGAGACCTCCGCGTACCCGCCCTGGGCCATCGCGACGGCATCGAGACTCTCCCGGCCAGCTGGCGATGTCCTCACGGCGCAGATTCATTCATCCGTGCCAGGCCGGATGCCGGGCATGGATCCCACCTTGCGCGGGTATCCCGCTCAGGAGCCCGGTGCGGCGCCGCTCCTACATCGCTGCAGGTCACGACGCCGTCCCGGCCGGTCAGGAGTGTCAGGAACCCGCGTTCTCCCGGGCCCGCAGGTCCTTGCGCAGGATCTTCCCGGAGGCCGACTTCGGGATCTGCTCGATGAACTCGACGACCCGCACCTTCTTGTGCGGCGCGACCTTCTCCGCGACGAAGGCCATCACCTCGTCCTCGGTGAGGTCCGCGCCGGACGCCTGCTTCACCACGAACGCCTTCGGCACCTCCTCGCCCTCGGCGTCCTTGACGCCGATCACCGCGGTGTCGGCGATCTTGTCGTGGGTCAGCAGCAGCGCCTCCAGTTCGGCGGGCGGCACCTGGTAGCCCTTGTACTTGATCAGTTCCTTGACCCGGTCGACGATCGAGTACACGCCCTCGTCGTCGACGACGGCGATGTCACCGGTGTGCAGGTAGCCGTCGGCGTCCTTGGTGGCGTCGGTGGCGTCGGAGTTGTTCAGGTACCCGACCATCACGTTCGGGCCCTTCACCCACAGCTCGCCGCGCTCGCCGACGCCGACCTCCTGGCCGGACTCCGGATCGACCAGCTTGCACTCGATGTTGGGCAGCGCGAAGCCGGACGAGTTGAGATCGAGATCGCCGCGGTCGTCGGGCATGCAGTGGCTGACCGGCGAGAGCTCGGTCATCCCGTAGCCCTGCAGCACCGTGCAGCCGAGCCGCTTCGCGACCGCGCGGCCGAGCTCGCCGTCCAGCGGCGCCGCACCGGAGAAGATCGTCTTCACGCAGGACAGGTCGTAGGAGTCGACGATCGGGTGCTTCGCCAGCGCGACCGCGACCGGCGGGGCGATGTAGAGCCGGTCCACCGAGTACTTCTGGGTGATCGACAGGAACTGCTCGAGATCGAACTTCGGCATCGTGACGACCGTGGCGCGGGCGTGCAGGCCCTGGTTCATCATCACGGTCATGCCGTAGATGTGGAAGAACGGCAGGAACGCCATGATCTTGGTCTGGTCGGTCACCTCGCCCATGACCTGCACCTGGAGCAGGTTCGCGACCAGGTTGCGGTGGGTCAGGATGACGCCCTTGGCGAGCCCGGTCGTGCCGGACGAGTAGGGCAGCACCGCGGTGTCGGTCGCGGTCGTGGTGAGCTCGGGGGCGGGGGCCTCGGACGCGACGAGATCGGCCAGCGAGTCGTGCCCCTCGACCTTGTCGATGGTCAGCACGGCGTCGGCGGACAGGCCCGCCTCCTTCGCCCCGGCCAGCGCCCGGTCCAGGAACGGCGACACCGTGATCAGCGTCGTCGCACCCGAGTCCGTGAGCTGGTGCGCCAGCTCGCCGCCGGTGTACATCGAGTTCGCGCTGGTCACGATGCCGTTCGCACGCAGGATGCCGTGGAACAGGGCCGCCCACTGGGGCAGGTTCGGCGCGAACAGCGCGACCACGTCGCCCTTGCCGATCCCGCGGGCGGCCAGCCCGCCGGCGATCTTCTCAACCAGGCCGTGGAACTCGGTGAAGGTCAGCTGGTCGCCGGTGGTGCCGTCGAGGAACGCGGGCGCGTCGGCCCGGTCCCCGAATCCGTCGGCGAACAGGAACTCGGTCAGCGAGACATCCGGGATCTCGACGTCCGGGTACGGGCTGCGCATCGACAAGGCGTCGCTCCTTCGCGAGGTCCATCGGGAAGCCGGGCGGCGGGAGGCGCGCCCGGTGTTCCGCAACATGCTAGGCACTGCCGGCCGTCCCCGCCGCCGCGCGGTCGGAAAAAGTTACCCACGAGTCACCGCGGGACCCGGCGCGGCCGGTGACGAATCGCGCGGCGTCGGCCACCATGTCAGGACACAACGGTCGCCGATCCCGAGGCGGCACGCATGACGACACCGCGCGAGCGCGTCCACGCTCCGGGCGGAGCTGCTGCGCCGCAAGCCGATCCGGCCGCCGAGCAGCGGATCGGGGCCGGACGAGCTGCGCCGCACGATCGGCACCTTCCAGCTCGCCGCGTTCGGCATCGGCGCCACCGTCGGCACCGGGATCTTCGTCGTACTCTCCTCCGCCGTCCCGGTGTCGGGCAGCACCTACTACTACGCCTACGCCACGCTCGGCGAGGTGGTGGCGATGGGCGTCGCCGCCTGCCTGCTGCTGGAGTACGGCGTGGTCAACCTGCCGGCCGTCGTCCTGGTCGGGCTGTGCATGGTGCTGCTGATCCGCGGGGCCAGCGAGTCCGCCCGGCTGAACGCGATCATGGTGGCGATCAAGCTGGCGTGCTGGCGATGTTCGTGGTCATCGCCTTCACCGCGTTCGACGCCGACAACTTCGCCGACTTCGCACCGTTCGGCACCGCCGGGGTGGCGACCGCCGCCGGGGTCATCTTCTTCTCCTTCATCGGCCTGGACGCGGTGTCCACCGCGGGCGACGAGGTGCGCGACCCGCAGCGCACGATGCCGCGGGCGCTGCTGATCGCGCTCGCCGTCGTGATCACGTTCTACGTGCTGGTCGCGGTCTCCGCGGTCGGCACCCAGCCCTGGCAGGACTTCGAGGGCCGGTCCGAGGCTCGGTGCGCACCGTCGCCGCCGCCGATCTCGCCGCCCGGCTCGGCACCCCGCTGCGGGTGGCGAGCTTCGGCGTCCGCAACGCCACGATGTACCCGCCCGAGGTCGGCCTGTACGCCGAGGACTCGATCCTCGACTCGTGGGCCGACCAGGCCGCCGAGGCGCAGCACGGGCTGGTCGCCGACGGCACCGTCGACGCCGGCGTGCCGTGCGTGATCGGCACCGGTACCGGCTGGGACGAGGCGGTCGCCGCCGTCGACTGGCGCAGCGACGAGCTGCTCGTCGTGGGATCGTCGGACTCCGGCCCGCTGGCCAGGGTGTTCCTCGGCTCGCGGGCGTCCAGGCTGATCCGGGCCGCACCGGTGCCGGTGCTGGTCCTGCCGCAACCTGAGGTCGAGGAGCTGATGCCGGTGTCCGGGTTCGGTGTGCACTCCGAGGTGGGACGACTGCGGCGCGTCCTGGTCTGCTCGCCCGGCCGGGCGCACGAGAGGCTCACCCCGTCCAACTCCGACGCGCTGCTGTTCGACGACGTCATGTGGGTGCAGAACGCCCGGCGCGACCACGCCGCGTTCGTGTCCGCCATGCGCGGGCTCGGCGTCGAGGTGCTGGAGCTGCACGACGTGCTCGCCGAGACCCTCGCCGTGCCCGGCGCGCGGGCCTGGCTGCTCGACCGCAAGATCGTCCCGAACCAGGTCGGGCTCGGGCTGCTCGCCGAGACCAGGGCGTTCCTGGACGGCCTGACCGATCGCGAGCTGGCCGGGTTCCTGATCGGCGGGCTGTCCACCACGGACCTGCCCGGCGACCTCAGCTCGCCGTGGATCGCGCTCGCCGGCGGCACCGGCGGCCCGCCCGAGTACCTGATGCCGCCGCTGCCGAACACCCTCTACACCCGCGACACCACCTGCTGGATCTACGGCGGCGTCACCCTGAACCCGCTGTTCTGGCCGGCCCGGCACGGCGAGACGCTGCTGATGAAGGCCGTCTACACGTTCCACCCGGAGTTCACCGGCGCCCGCGTGTGGTGGGGCGATCCGGAGCTCGGCTGGGGTGCCGCGTCGATCGAGGGCGGCGACGTGATGCCGGTCGGGAACGGCGCCGTCCTGGTCGGGATGGGCGAGCGCACCTCCCGGCAGGCGATCACCCAGCTGGCCGCCGCACTGTTCGACGCGGGCGCGGCCACCCGGGTGGTGGTCGCCGGGATGCCGAAGCTGCGCGCCGCGATGCACCTGGACACCGTGTTCACCTTCGCCGACCGGGACGTCGCCACCGCCTACGGCGGCATCGTCGACGGCATCCGCACCTTCTCGCTGCGCCCCGGCGACCGCGGGCCGGAGGCGACCGAGGAGAAGGAGCCGTTCGTCGACGTCGTCGCCGACGCGCTCGGCCTGCCCGAGCTGCGGGTGCTGCCCACCGGCGGCGACGTGTACGCCAGCGAGCGCCAGCAGTGGGACTCCGGCAACAACGTGGTCGCCGTCGAGCCGGGCGTGGTGTTCGCCTACGACCGCAACACCCAGACCAACGAGATCCTGCGCCGGGCCGGGGTCACCGTGCACACCATCGTCGGGTCCGAGCTGGGCCGCGGCCGCGGCGGCGGGCACTGCATGACCTGCCCGCTGCTGCGCGACCCGGTGCCGTACTGAGCCCCTCGGGGCTATCCGTCGATCAGGTGCGCGAACGCCGCCAGGTTCGCGGTCGACTCGCCGTGCTCGCTGCGCCAGGCGTACTCGCGCCGGATCGAGGAGGCGAACCCCAGCTCCAGGAAGGTGTTGAAGTCGCCGTCGGCGGCCTGCAGCACCTGGCCGAGCACCCGGTCGATCTCCTCGGCCGTCACCGCGTGCAGCGGCAGCCTGCCGACCAGGTGGATGTCGCCGGCCCGGTCCAGGCAGTAGTGCACGCCGTAGAGCCGGGCGTTGCGCAGCAGCATGAACCGGTAGACGCCCTCGGCGTTCTCGTCAGGACGACGACAGACGAACGCCTGCACCCCGACGGTCTGCTCGCGCACCAGCAGCCAGGTCTGGGTCTGCAGCCGGGCCTCGCCGGGCAGCGTCACCAGCCACTGCCCGGGCCCGCGGTGGACGTGCTCGACGCCCATCCCGGCCAGCGCGTCGGCCACCACCGGATCGAGATCGGTCATCGCCTGCCCCCCTCCCGCACCTGGAACTCGGCGCGGGCCTCGTCGTAGGCGCCCAGCAGGGCCTCGGTCGTGCGGTCCCAGGAGAACCGGCGGGCGTGCCCGGCCGCGACGTCGGCCATCCGCTCGCGGCGGGCCCGGTCCAGGGCCAGCTCGCCGAGCGCGTCCGCCCAGTCGGAGATGTCGTGCCCGCTGACCAGCAGCCCGGACCGGCCCTCGGCGACGGCCACCGGCAGCCCGCCCACCCGGGTCGCGACCACCGGCGTGCCGCAGGCCTGCGCCTCCAGCGCGACCAGCCCGAACGACTCGTTGTAGCTGGGCACCGCCACCACGTCCGCGGCCCGGTAGACGGTGACCAACTCCTCGCCGCCGCGCGGCGGCAGGAACCGGACGACGTCGGTCACACCCAGCTCGGCGGCCAGCTCCTGCAGCGACGTCGGCTCGGCCAGCCCCGACCCGGACGGCCCGCCCGCGACCAGCACCACCAGCCGGTCCCGCAGCGACGGGGTCCGCGCGAGCAGCTCGGCAGCGGCCCGCAGCAGCACGTCCGGCGCCTTGAGCCGCTGGATCCGGCCGACGAACGCGAGCACCACGGCGTCCGCCGGGAGGTCCAGCGCGGCCCGGGCGGCGGCCCGGTCACCCGGCCGGAACCGGTCGGTGTCGACACCCGGCGGGATCGTGACGGTGCGCCGCGGATCGGCGTCGTAGAGGTCGATCAGCTGCTTGGCCTCGATCTCGGTGTTCGCGACCAGCCGGTCCGCCTCGGCGACGACCTGCTCCTCGCCGATCAGCCGGACCCGCGGCTCGGGGGTGTCCCCGGCGGCCAGCGCGGCGTTCTTCACCTTCGCGAGGGTGTGCGCGGTGTGCACCAGCGGCACCCCCCACCGGTCCCGGGCCAGCCACCCGACCTGGCCGGACAGCCAGTAGTGCGAGTGCACGACGTCGTACCAGCCGGGATCGTGCCGGGCCTCGGCCCGCAGCACGCCCGCGGTGAACGCGCACAGCTGGGCGGGCAGGTCGTCCTTGCCGAGCCCCTCGAACGGGCCCGCGGCGACGAACCGGACGGTCGCACCCGGGGCGAGCTCGACCGTCGGCGGCTGCTCCGACGACGTCGCCCGGGTGAAGATCTCCACCTCGACCCCGCGCCGGGCCATCCGGATCGCGGTCTGCGCGACGTAGACGTTCATGCCGCCTGCGTCGCCGGTGCCGGGCTGCTCGGTCGGGGAGGTGTGTACCGAGAGCACCGCGACCCGGCGCGGAAGCTCTGACGTCACGGCATCATCCTGACACGCCGCCGCTCGGCGAGCGCGGCCACCAGCGCCCGCAGCGGGTCCGACGCGTGCCACCCGCCGTCCGGCCCCGGCCAGGCCGGGACGGTGACCGCGCCGCCGCCGTCCAGATCGACGACCAGCCGGTCGTGCCGCCGCAGCTCCCCGGCCGGCGGGTCGGCGCCGATCGCCCGGCAGGCCAGCACGATCTCGGCGTCCGCGGTCCAGCCGAGCGGCTCGCCCGCGCCGCGGACGGTGCCGGTCACCCGGGCCGAGGCGACCGGCAGGTCGAGCAGCTCGGCGAGCGCGTCCGGGTCGTCGCCGCCGGGGACGGCCGGGACGTCGCCGAGCGCGGGCAGCACCCACGGCGTGTCCGCGACGACCGCGCGATCGGCCGGGACGACCGCGCCGGTCAGCGTCCGGACCTGATCGGGCGGGTCGAGATCGTCGAGCTCGAACACACCGGCGCGCAGCGCCGCGGCCAGCGCGGTGTGCGCGATCCCGGCGACGTCGCCGGTGACCGGGCGGGCCGGGTCGGCGAGCCGGTCCAGCAGCTCCACCGCCTCGTCGGCGCCGCCGATCACGATCCCGGCCCGGACGCCGATCGCGGTGAGGACGGCGTCGTCGGCGGGACCGCCGAGACCGGCCAGCGGCGGGAGCGGATCGTAGAGACCGGCCAGCGTGGACGCCGAGGGCAGCCGCCAGGTCGACGGCAGCCGCCCGCCGATCCGCACGTGCCGGGACAGCCACCACGCGGTGTACCCGGTGAGCATCGCGGCCCGGGTGTCCCGGTCGGCGGCGAGCAGGGCCAGTGCGGCCGGCCAGGCGTCGTCGTCGACGAGATCGAGATCCCGGACGGCGGGGCCCACTGTCCCGCCGGCCCCGCCGGCGCCGCCGCCGTCGTAGCCGCCGCCGTCGTAGCGGTCGGCGTCGTGCAGCACCTCCGGATCGAACTCGGCCACCGCGAACCGGTCCAGCACGCCGGCCGCGACCAGCGCGTCCCGGCCGGCGTCCAGCCAGCGGGCGTCCAGGATCCCGACCGGGGCGTCCGGGTCGAGCAGCGCGCGCAGCGGCGCGTCGGGGAGCACCAGCTCGTCGGCCCGGGCCGGGGCGCCGTCGTCGGCGGTGAGGGCGAGCGCGCCGAACCGCGGATCGCGCGCCGCGGACGGCGTGTCCAGCAGCGCGAGCACCGCCCGGGCCAGCGGCTCGGTGTCCAGGCCGGCCTCGGCGTCGTCGACCGAGCGCTCCACGGCGTCGAGCAGCGCGGGCGCGGCCAGCAGCGTCTCGCGGTCGGCGGCGGCGGCGCCGAGCCTGCGCAGCAGCGGATGCGCGGCATCGGGATGGGCGATCCGCAGCTCCGGCAGCTCCGGGGTGGCGGCGTCGGCCAGCAGCACCGACGCCGGGCCGGGCACCAGGCGGCCGTCGGCCAGCGGGACCGGCAGCGCGCCCAGCTCCGCGGCGAGGCCGGGGATCCGGTCGACGGCCGGGGCGAGCGCCGCGTAGAGCTCCCGCCACCAGGTCGGCGCCGTGTCGATCCCGGTCAGCCGCTCGGCCAGGCCCGCCGGGCCCAGCCGGTCGACGTGCAGTCCGGGCGGCGGGACGATGCCGGAGGCGACCAGCCGGTCGAACGCCGGACCGGCGGCGGCGAGCAGCTCCGGCAGGCCGGCCGGGGTGTCGCCGCCGAGATCGAGGTACTCGGCGCGGTCCGGGGCGAGCGGCCCGCCACCGGCCGCCGCGGGCAGCCACGGCGCGGAGCCGAGCTCGGCGTCGATCGCGGTGCGCAGCAGCCCGTCCAGCGGGGAGCGCGGGAAGCCCGGCTCGGGCACCAGGGCCGTCCGGAACTCCGGCCCGACCGCACCGACGAGCTCGGCGTAGGCCCGGGCGGCCTGCCCGACGAGCTCGCCGGTGGCCGGGTCGTCGGCGCGGATCCGGCGGCGGTCCGGGTCCAGCGGGAACGGCGCGAGCAACCGGGCCGGCAGCGACAGCTGCTCCGCGCTGGGGGTGGGGGCGTGCAGCACCTCGCCGGCGTCCGGCGGGTACGGGACCGGGCGACCCTCGTCGTCGTACGGGAGGGCCCAGCGCGCCGGATCACCGGCGAGCAGCAGCTCGCGGTCACCGATCCGGACCCGCCCGGCGCCGCGCTCGGTGCGGATCAGCGTGGTGTCCCCGGCGACCACCTCACCCAGCGCGGGCAGCGCGAGCATCAGATCGGCCGCGATCCCGGCGAGCTCGGCGAGCAGCGCCGCCGGATCGGCGGCGTCGGGCCGCAGCCGGACCTCGGTGGCGTAACCGACCGGCGGCGGCTCCTCGTCCGTGGGCCAGCACAGCCGCAGCACCGGCACCCGCGGATCGCGGGCCAGCTCCTCGGCCGCGGCACCGCCCAGCGCCGCCACCTCGGCGGCCGTGCGCTCCGCGGAGAACGCGATCCCGCCGTCCGCGGTGACCAGCCGCGGCTGCGCGCAGATCGCGGACACCGCGGCGAACCCGACGCCGAACCGGCCGGTCGCGCCCGCGGCGTCGCGCTTCGCCGACGCGCGCAGCGCCGCCAGCGCGGCGACCCCGGCGGCGTCCAGCGGGGCGCCGGTGTTCGCGATCCGCAGCTCGCCGTCGTGCACCCGGGCGAGCACCCGGCCCGGCACCCCGGCGGCGACGGCCGCATCCGAGGCGTTCTGCAGCAGCTCGGCGGCCCAGGTCCGGGCGTACCCGCCGCGGCGCAGGTCGTCCTCGGCGTTGACGTCCTCCCGGAACCGGGTCGGCGACGACGACCACGCCGCGAGCACCCCGGCCCGCAGCGCCGCGGTGCCGAACGGGTCGGCGGGAGGTCCGCTCAGCGGGAACCGACCGGTTCGAGGTCCACGCCGTCGTCGTAGACCAGGGCCGAGACGTACACCGGCGACCCGGCCGGCTCGGTCACCGACGAATGCGCGCCGCAGCCGAAACCGACCGCGACGACCTGTCCGTCCGCCGGGGCCGAGCCGTTGGCGCACACACCGAACACCCCGCGCAGCGAACCGGCGATCGGCAGCATGAACCCGCAGGTCCCGCAGGACGCGGGCGCCGCCTTGGCCAGGTCGGCGGTCGGGCCGCGCTCGCCGTGCTGCCAGCGCTCGGCGGCCGCGGCGCGGCCGTCCGCGGACAGCACCCGCTCCCGGCCGAGCCCGACCTCGTGGGCCAGCTCCTCGAACGCCGGATCGCCGCTGTCGACGTAGCCGGGCACCAGCCGCGGGTCGTCGGCCGGCGGCGGCAGCAGGTCGCCCGGCTTGAGATCGCCGGGCCGGACCCGCTGGTCCCACGGCACCCAGCTGGGCGCGACGATGGCGGTGTCACCGGGCAGCAGCACCGACTCAGAGACCGTCGCCGGCTCGTGCGGCCCGGCACTGGCAACCGTGACGGCCCAGCGCCAGCCGCGGTAGCCGGGCAGCTCCGCGACGAACGAGTGCGTCACCGAGCCGTCGTCCTCGGCGTCGGCGCCCAGGTGCAGGCCCACCGCGGCGACGGCGTCCGCGCGGCCCAGCTCGTAGGCCGCCTCCTCGACGGCGGCGGCCCGGGCGACCTCGACGGCGTCGAACAGCTCCGGCGGCGCGACCCGCGCCTCCGGCGCTGCAAGCAGTGCGGGCGCCTCCGGCTCTGCAAGCGGTGTGGGCGCCCCCGGCGCTGCACCCGGTGCGGGCGCCTCCGGCACCGTGGCCCCCTCGGGGTAGGAGGTGTCGTCACCAGCAGTCACCTCACCAGTGTGCCACCCGGCTCCGGGCATCCTGGGCCGGTGCCCGTTGCGCTGCTGCTCCCCCTAGTCCTCGTGCTCGCGGCGTGCGGCGCCGCCGCACCGGCACCCGGTTCCGCACCGGTGGTCCGCCCGGAGGTGCTGGCCGAGATCCCGCACGACCCGACGGCGTTCACCCAGGGCCTGGAGCTGCACGACGGCGTGCTCTACGAGGGCACCGGCCGGGTCGGCGAGTCCGAGATCCGGGCCCTGGACCCGGACACCGGGGCGCTGCGCGCGGCCACCCCGCTGCCGCCCGCCTACTTCGGCGAGGGGATCACCGTCGTCGGGGACGCGATCTGGCAGCTCACCTGGCGCGACGGCGTCGCCCTGGAGTGGGACCGGGACACCCTGGCGCTGCGCCGCGAGGTCCCGGTCGACGGCGAGGGCTGGGGCCTGTGCCTGGCCGACGACGGCCGCGTCGTCCGCTCCGACGGCACCGACCGGCTGCGCTTCCACGATCCGGACGATCTCGCCGAGACCGGCTCGGTCGCCGTCACCCGGGACGGCTCGCCGCAGCAGCAGCTCAACGAACTGGAGTGCGTCGGCGACCGGGTGTGGGCGAACGTGTGGCAGAGCGACGAGATCGTCCGGATCGACCCGGCCACCGGCACGGTGGACCTGGTGGTGGACGCCTCCGGGCTGCTCGACCGGGCCCGCGGCCGGGACGCCGACGTGCTGAACGGGATCGCGCACGTCGCCGGGGACGAGTACCTGATCACCGGGAAGCTGTGGCCAGCGACGTTCCGGGTGCGGCTGGCGCCGCCGGCCTGAACCCGGTGCGTCCGGCCGGGTGACGACGCGCCCGGACCACCCCCGGGGACGGCGAAACCGTCGGTGCCGCGGCGCACAATGGGCCCATGGCCCCGAACCCGTTCCGGCGCCGCCGCGACCGCACCGCGGGTCCCGACAGCTCCGGCGGGCGCACCGGGCGGGTCGCGCGGCCGGATCCGCGCACCACGCCGATCGCCTCGGACCCGTCGCTGCGCGGGCCGGCCGGCGACGCCCGCACCGGCCCGCGGAAGCTGACCGTCACCCGGGTCGCGGTGCACCGCACCCGGGAGCTGACCGGGCGCGCCGTGGGCCTGTTCCGCCGGGCCGCGACCGCGGACGGCGCCGACGGCTCCGGATTGACCGCGCTGACCTACGCCACGATGTTCACCTACGCGCTCGACGCGGCGGTCGCCGTTGCCCTGGCGAACACCCTGTTCTTCGCGGCGGCGACCGCCGAGTCGACCGCCAACGTCGCCCTCTACCTGGCGATCACCGTCGCCCCGTTCGCGCTGGTCGCGCCGGTGATCGGGCCGATGCTGGACCGGCTGCAGCGGGGCAGGCGGATCGCGATGGCGGTGTCCTGCGCCGGACGGGCGGTGCTCGCCGTGGTGCTGGTGTTCCACCTGGACACCTGGGTGCTGTACCCGGCGGCGCTCGGGATCCTGGTGCTGAGCAAGTCGTTCCTGGTGCTGAAGGCCGCGGTGACCCCGCGGGTGCTGCCGTCGACGATCACCCTGGCCACCACGAACTCCCGGCTCACCACGTTCGGGATGGCCGCGGGCGGCGTCGCCGGCGCGGTGGCCGCCGGCGCCGCCTGGGCGTTCGGCTCGCCGGGCGCGCTGTACTGGACGGCGGCGCTCGGCGTCGCCGGCGCGGTGCTGTGCCTGCGCATCCCGCGCCGGGTGGAGTCGACCGCGGGCGAGGTGCCCGCGGCGGTGCCGGCCGCCAGGCCCGGGACCCGGCGCGCCAGGGTGCCGGCGACCCGCTCGGTGCTGGTGGCGCTGTGGGGCACCGGCGCGGTCCGGGTGCTGACCGGCTTCCTGACGCTGTTCGTCGCGTTCGTCGTCAAGGCGGGCACCGAGCAGGCCGGCGGCGACCCGGCCCGGCAGGTGATCGTGATCGGCGTGGTCGGCACGGCCGCGGGTGCCGGCCTGTTCCTCGGCAACGCGGTCGGTGCGCGCAGCCGGTTCGGCCGGGTCGAGCCGGTGGTGCTCGCCGCGGCCGGTGCGGCCGTGCTGGCGGCGGCCGGCGCGGCGCTGGTGCCCGGGGTCCCGGCGGCGGTGGTGGTGGCGCTGATCGCGTCCACGGCGAGCGCGCTGGCGAAGGTCTGCCTGGACGCGGTGATCCAGCGCGACCTGCCCGAGCACGCCAGGGCGTCCGCGTTCGGCCGGTCCGAGACGGTGCTGCAGCTGGCCTGGGTGCTGGGTGGCGCGATCGGCGTGCTGGCCCCGCACGACACCTTCCGGACCGGTTTCGTGATCGCCGCCTGCATGATCGCGGTGTTCGCGCTGCAGGCGGCGATGGTCCGCCGCGGCAGCACCCTGGTCCCCGGCCTGGCGCCGCGCGCGGCGCCACCGGCGGCCGCCGCGGTGCGCTGACGTCGCGGATCGGGTGCCCGGCCGCGGTACGTAGGCTGGCCGCCGTGATCACCCGATCCCGCCGGTCCGGCCGCGCGCTCGCCGGGCTGCTCGCCGTCGCCGCCGTCCTGCTCGCCGGCTGCGGGACGTCGCGGCCCACCGTCACGTTCGACGTCGACGGCACCTCGCTCACCGCCGCGCCGACCCAGTTCTGCGACAACCGGATGGAGAACTGCTCGGACGAGCCGAACTCCCGGGTCACCGCGGACGTGCCGCCCGGCACCCCGATCCGGATCACCGTGCCGGAGGAGGTCTCGGAGGGCCCGTGGCAGGTCGCCTACGCCTTCACCCGCGGCGACGACCCGGCCCCGATCGAGCAGCGCAGCGACATAGCCACCCCGGGCAGCCGCGGCGAGTACACGCTGATCCTGCCCTCGGAGACCGACCGGCTGGTCACCGCGCAGGTGCAGCTGTTCGGCGCGGCGCCGGCGATCGACCCGGAGACCGAGGAGCTGGAGTTCCCGGTCCGGGCGACCTGGGTGCTGGTCGGGGAGCAGCCGGCGGGCTGAGGGGCCTCGGGCGACGCCGGTCGTGAATCCCCTCAGCGCCCGGCGTGCGCCCGCCCACCCACCAGCAGCCGGGCCAGCGCCGCGTCCGACGCGTCCAGCGCCTCCCGGTCCCAGGTCGACGAGCTGACCATCAGCTCGTCCGCGCCGGTCCGGGTCACCAGGTCGTCGAGCAGCTCCGCGACGGTGTCGGGATCCCCGGCCAGGGTCCGGGCCAGCGACCGGGCGACGGTGTCCCGCTGCCGCGCGGTGGTCCGGCGGCCCGGGTCGGGCGGCTCCAGCGGCGGGAACTCGCCGGTGGTCCGGGCGGCGGCGAGCGCCCACGCCTCGGACAGCGCGAGATCGGGGTGCCCGACCAGGACGTCGGCCGAGACGACCAGGTGCGCGGCGTCGCCGGCCCGCTCGCGGTAGCCCTCCAGCGCGGCGCGGTCGTCGAGCACCGGCCCACCGACGACGGCCGGCAGCCCCAGCTCCCCGGCGAGCCGCAGTCCGGCGCCGGTCGCCAGCAGGAACAGCGGGACCGACCGTTCCGGACGCGGCCGGACGGTGACCGGGCCGGTGCCGTCCAGGAACGAGCGCAGCTCGGCGAGCTCGGCCCGGAAGGTGTCGTCGTCGGCGGCCGCGGCGCGCAGCGCCCGCCGGACCGGCTCGGTGAAGCCGGGTGACCGCCCGATGCCGAGATCGATCCGGCCCGGGTACAGCGCGGCGAGCATCGCGACCTGCTCGGCGACCACGATCGGCTGGTGGTTGGGCAGCATGATGCCGCCGGAGCCGACCCGGATCCGGTCGGTCGCCGCTGCCACCGCCGCCATCAGCACCGGCGGGCTGCCGGACGCGATCCCGGGCACCGCGTGGTGCTCGGCCACCCAGAACCGGTGGTAGCCGAGCTGCTCGGCGCGCCGGGCCCGCGCCACGGTGTGCCGCAGCGCGGCCGAGTCGGGCTCGCCGGCCCGGGTCCGCGAACGATCCAGCAACGACAGGCGCACGCCTGCCGGAACGCCGCGCCGGCGCCCGGCATTTCCGGGCGCCCGGCGGGCGTCAGCCGTCCAGGTCGCGGGCGACCGCGCGGACCACCTCGGCGGCCAGCTTGCAGGTCTTGCGGTCGGGATAGCGGCCGTGCCGCAACGCGGGCTGGATCTTGTTGTCCAGCAGCCGCATCATGTCCTCGATCAGGCCGTGCAGCTCCTCCGCGGGGCGCCGGGTGTTCTCGACGGCGGACGGCTGCTTCTCGACCAGCCGGACCGACAGCGCCTGTGGCCCGCGCCGCCCCTCGGCCATACCGAACTCGACACGCTGACCGGACTTGAGCGCCTCCACCCCCGCCGGCAGTGCCGCCTTGCGGACGTAGACGTCCTCGCCGCCGTCCTGCGAGAGGAAGCCGAAGCCCTTCTCCGCGTCGTACCACTTCACCCTGCCGGTGGGCACCGTGCTCCTCGATTCACTGCGATTGCTGCGTGCACGACGAACGCGCCCGGATGGACCGTGACAAACCGTGCTCGGGTCACCCGGACGCGTCAGGTGCCCATCGTACCGTCCGCGGACGGCCGGAGTCAGGCGTTTCGGACGCCGGCCGCGGCCTCCAGGTCGAGCAGGCCGACCGAGCGCTCGCGCATCTCGACCTTGCGGACCTTGCCGGTGACCGTCATCGGGAACTCCTCGACGACGAGCACGTAGCGCGGGATCTTGTAGTGCGCGAGCCTGCCGGTGGCGAACTCCTTCAGCGTGTCCGCGGTCAGCTCGGCCGCGCCCTCGCGCAGGATCACCCAGGCGCACAGCTCCTCGCCGTAGCGCTCGTCCGGAACACCGATGACCTGGGCGTCGACCACGTCGGGATGGGTGTAGAGGAACTCCTCGATCTCCCGCGGGTACACGTTCTCGCCGCCCCGGATGACCATGTCCTTGATCCGGCCGGTGATGTTGAGGTAGCCGTCGTCGTCCATCACGGCGAGATCGCCGGTGTGCATCCAGCGGGCCGCGTCGATCGACTCGGCGGTCTTGTCCGGCTGGTTCCAGTAGCCCAGCATCACCGAGTAACCGCGGGTGCACAGCTCCCCGGCCTCGCCGCGCGGCACGGTCTTCCCGGTTTCCGGGTCGACGACCTTGATCTCCAGGTGCGGGTGCACCCGGCCGACGGTGGAGACCCGGCGGTCCAGCGAGTCGTCCGCGCGGGTCTGGGTGGACACCGGCGACGTCTCGGTCATGCCGTAGCAGATCGTCACCTCGCCCATCCCCATCCGCTCGACGACCTGCTTCATCACCTCGACCGGGCACGGCGAGCCGGCCATGATCCCGGTGCGCAGGCTGGACAGGTCGAACGACTCGAAGTCGGGATCGTTGAGCTCGGCGATGAACATCGTCGGGACCCCGTAGAGCGAGGTGCAGCGCTCCTGCTCGACGGCCCGCAGGGTCGCCTTGGGATCGAAGCCCTGGGCCGGGATGACCATCGTCGCGCCGTTGGTGGTGCAGCCGAGGTTGCCCATCACCATGCCGAAGCAGTGGTAGAACGGCACCGGGATGCAGACCCGGTCGGCCTCGGTGTACCCGCACAGCTTCCCGACGTAGTAGCCGTTGTTCAGGATGTTGTGGTGCGACAGCGTCGCGCCCTTCGGGAAGCCGGTCGTCCCCGAGGTGTACTGGATGTTGATCGGGTCGTCCGCGCCGAGCGACGCCTGCACCTGCGCCAGCCGGACCCGGTCCGGCGCCGCGCCGCCGTCGGCCAGCGCGGTCCACTCGTCCGACCCGACGATCACGACCCGCTCCAGCTCCGGGCAGTTCGGCCGGACCTCGGCGATCATCTTCTCGTAGTTCGACGTCTTGAACTCCGACGCCGACACCAGGGTGGAGATCCCGGCCTGCTTGAGCACGAACTCCAGCTCGTGCGTCCGGTAGGACGGGTTGATGTTGACCAGGACGACGCCGATCTTCGCGGTGGCGTACTGGACGAGTGTCCACTCGGCGGTGTTCGGCGACCAGATCCCGAGCCGGTCCCCGGTCGCCACCCCGGCCGCGAGCAGGCCGCAGGCGAGCTTGTCGACGGCCTCGCGGAGCTGGGTGTAGGTCCAGCGGCGGCCGGTGGGCACGTCGACCAGCGCGTCGTTGTCGCCGAACGCGGCGGCGGTCCGGTCGAAGTTGTCGCCGATCGTGTCGCCGAGCAGCGGGGTGTCCGAGACCCCGGACGCGTACGACGGGACGGCGGGGGCTCCGGCGGCGGTGGAGGTCACGGCGATGTTCTCCTCGGCAGTGCTGGTGACGACGCCGGGTGCGGCGCAGTTCGGCGCGGTGCGGCGCCCGGAGGCGGCCGTCACATCCTGTCCCCGGAACCGGGCCGCTGCCAACACCCGGCTACCCACGTAAGGAGTGCACCCGAGGTTCAGGAGGACAGCCTGCGCCCGGCGCGCCGGCCCGACTCGGCCACCCGGGCGGCGCCCCGGCGGGCCCCGCGGGCGGCCCGGCGCAGCGGCCGCGGGGACGGCTCCGGCCACGGCCCGACCGGGACGAGCACGCGCTCGGCCGGGTCGAACCCGGCCGGGTAGCCGGGCTCCCGCCAGGTCCCGGCGGGCGCCTGCGGCGGCAGCCACTCCGGACGCCACATCCCCAGCGCCAGGTCCAGGTCCTCCAGCCGGGGCCGCAGCTCGTCGGTCAGCTCGGTCCGCAGGTGCTCCGCCCACAGCCGGACCCGCAGGTCGCGCACCTGGTCCCCGGTCGTCACCAGCGCCGCGCTCAGCTCGGTGTCGGTGCCGCGCATCGAGCGGGAGAAGAAGTTGGCCGACCCGACGGCGGCGTACACGTCGTCGACCAGCATCACCTTGGTGTGCACGGTGAGCCCCTCGATCCGGTGCATGATCACGTTCCCGCGGTCGGCCGGTTCCAGCTGGTCGATGACCCCGCGCTGCACGTCCCCGGTGACCCGGCGGCGGAACGTGTTGATCCCGGCGTCGGCCGGGTCCCGGCGGCCGGAGCAGACCAGCACGATCCGCACGCCGCGGGCGGCGGCGTCGCGCAGCAGGCCGTAGAGCCGGAACGCCCGCCGGCCGCCCGGGACCTCGAAGAAGTACTGGTCCTCCAGGTAGATGTAGCGCCGGGCGCCGCGGATCGCCGCGGCGAGCCCGTGGAACACCTCCTGCACGCCGTGCCGCGGCAGCACCGTCCAGTGCCGGCGGTAGAGCGTGCCGAAGTGGTCGATCTTCCACGGCCGCAGCGAGCGCAGGACCTGCACCGCGGTGCCGAGGGCGGCCCGGGCCGGGGTCGGCGGCGACGGCGGCAGCGGCGGCGCGAACGGCTCCGGGTTCATCGGCTCCCAGCGCGCCGGCGGGCGGTAGAACGACCGCGGCGGCAGCGTCGCGGCCTCCGCCCAGCGGGCCCGGTACACCTCCCACACCCGGCCGGCGGCCGGGCCGCGCAGCCGGACGGCGCCGTCGTGCCAGCCCCAGCGCTCGTCACCGATCGAGAGCCGGTCGTGCGGCTCGGCGTCGAACCGGTTCGCCGACAGGTCGAGACCGCCGACGAACGCGGTCAGCGTGCCCCCGACGTGCACCAGCACGATCTTCTGGTGGTGGCAGCCGATGCCGGAGCCGGACCAGTCGAGCAGCACCCGGCCGTGCAGCGACGGCCGCCGGCGCAGCTCCAGCGCGGCGAACGCGTTCGCCCGGAACGGCCCGATCGCGACCCCCGGCACCGACCCGGAGAACACCGCTGCGGTGAGCAGCACCCGCACGTCCACGCCGTCGTCGGCGAGCCGGGCCAGCCGGTCGGCGAGCGCCTCGTAGTCGTCGTCGCCGGGCTCGGCGCCGGTGAGGTCCATGTCCGGCTGCAGGTTCAGTCCGGTGATCAGCACCGAGTCGCCGGGGCCCGCCCGGTCGAACAGCTCGCACAGCTGGGCGAAGTAGTCGACGCCGTCGACGATCGCCCGCCACTCGGTGTCCTCCCGGAACGTCGGGCAGTCCGCGGTGCCGGGGACCAGGTAGCCGGCCTCCAGTGCGGGCAGGTCCGCCGGGATGTCGTGCTGTCCTGGCATGACCGGAACGGTAGACGGCCGCCGGCTCAGACATCCCATGCCGTAGTGGTGTCAAGCGGCAGCGGTGTCGCGGTGGGCCCAGGCGGTGGTTTCGTCGTAGACGGTTCGGGTCTTGAGGCAA